>JAYTGQ010000395.1:0-5685 GCA_043733345.1 Schlesneria sp. | reverse complement strand
AGGGGGTTTTCGGGTTTTGAAGTGGTTGTGTTTGGGGCGTTTTTTGTAGGCTTCACGGGCGTAGTGGCGATCGGGGCGGTTCGGGAGTTTGTCGCGTTGGGCGTGGTGCAGGGCGAGGCGATAGCGTTCGCGGCAGTGGGCCGGATCGCTGGCGGGATCGCGGATCAGGGACGAGAGTAGGAACACACGGAACGTGGTCCAGAGGCGTTTAAAGCTCAGGCGGCGGGGCGGCAACTTCACCAGCGCAGCGGCTTGACGGCGGAACTGAATCACCAGGTTGTAGGCGACCTGTGAGGTCAGAAATTCTTTCATGAACATGTCGCGGCTCTTGGCCCGGATGGTCTCGGTGCCGAGCACGACCTTCAGGTTGCGGATGTCGATCTCCATATCGGTGCGGCGTTCGTACAGGTCGGCCAGGGCCTCGGCCGAGTCGGGCAGGTCACTCACCAGGTACAGCGTCAAGCCCTCATGAATCCAGATCGCGTGCAGCCGCACCTCGAGCTCCGCCTGCTTCGGCAGGTCGGGGTGGCTGCGGCGGACGGAGGCGGTGGGACGCCAGGTCAGCGTCCAGGTTTTGGTGATCTCGTCCTCCGATTCGAGCGTGGCCTGACGGCGCAGCGCCTCGAACCGCACCGGAGTCAGACGCAGCACATGCTTGTGCCCCGCCTGCTGGGCCGCGTACGCCACCGTGAAAATCCCAAACCCCGCGTCCGCCATGGCCACGCTGTCCGGCGGCAGCTGGGCCAGAACTTGATCGATGAGAGAAGTCTCGGAGACCGCGTGCGCGCCGTACATCGCGCCGATCTCGGGGACCAGCGCCGCCCCCACTGGCGAGCTCATGCGCCACGACGAATAAGGCCACCGGAAACGCGCCGACACCATGCTGATTCGAGGCGGGCGGAAACCACTTTCGCAGCTCCGGTTCGGGAGCCAACGTGATCGTTGTCCCATCGATCATGTACGCCCGCCGCGTGCCACACGAGGGCGGCGTGACCTCGATCAGCGACCGACTGACCCGCTCCGCAAACCACCGCGCGGCCTCTGTCGGCATCCGCTTCCGCGCCTGACTATACGCCCCCGTGTTCGTCGATAATGTTCCCTCGCTAACCCGCACATTGTCCGGCAACACATCCGGCGGATTCTCAATCAGCTGCTTCACTGCCGCCTCGAGCGAGACCTCGGGATTGAGCCGCTGAAACACCAGCATCCACAAAATGACACTCGTCGTGTATACCGCATTGTCCCGCGAGGGATGCAACCGCTCCGCCTCGGAGAAGTCCACCAGCGTCCGCAAAAATGCGAACGCCTTGTCAAACTCCCAGTCCAACACCGGATCGACCGGCACCGACGCCCGCACTGCTTTGTTTGCCACGTTTCGCTGAACATCCATGCCACAATGACTCCCGTTTGAGGACATCATTGCCCGGGCGCAAATCCCGTGCCAAGTTTTTCGGGGACGGTACAGATTCTAAAGTAAGTGCCATTGGGCTGACGCCGCCCGGCTCACCAAAGTCTCTGTTCAACGATCACCCCGCTGCCGGATAGGCGTCACTTTGGCTCAGCCACTTTCAGCAGGAAGCCGATATCGGCCGAGCGGCCGGCATCGCCTTCGACTTCACCACGGTCGTCGTTGCCGTCGCTGCCGATACTCCACACCACGGCCTGCATCGGCGAGTCACGTCGGTAGCGGAGCCTGCCCCCGTTCCGATCGCACGGATCGAGCGGCACGGCTTCCAAGTACTGCGGCACCAGTGCCTTGATGTTCTCGGGAAACTCCCCCTTGTCCCGCCGATACGCCTGCGCCGCGAGCAACACTTCCAACGCGGCCTGTCGCGCCCGTTCGTTCCACACGGCGTCATCGAGGTGCTTTATCGAAAACGTGACCTTTCCAATTATCAATCCCAAGACCGATTGTTGGTATGCCTGTTCGATCTGCGAGGGAGTGAGCTGCCCCGGTTGCAGTTCCACGTTGGGGTCGGAGGCGAACAGGAATTGGCTCTGACCAACCAATTTGGGTCGATCGCCAAGCGGTTTGTCGATCTCATTCAATTGATTGACCAGGACCTGACGCTTCAACCTCATGTAGACCTCCGGCTCACCGATGACCCACAACAGCGGGCGGCGCAGCACGGCCGCTTTCGTTGTCCACTTGGGCCAGATCCCGTTCGCTTTCTCTGCCCACGTTGAAGAGCCAAGTTCCTGCCGCGAGTGCAGGTAGCCCCACTTCAGCACGTCTGACATCGGGTCGTTCTTCGCGTACTCGGTGCGAACCTCGGCCAAGGCTGTGCGGAGTTGATCGGTCGTCACGGCCGGATGCTCGGCCCAGCGTGCGATGGCACTCGTTGTCGGTTGATGTGCGTAGCAACCGTAACTACGTTGCGCAGCACCAGCGTCCTCGTTCAGATGGCGAGTGAATCGCACGCAGGCGCGACACCATTCCCACGCGCCATTCAAATCACCTTCCGCTTCGCAGCGCATAGCCTCAATGCGAGCCATTGTGATGAATTCATGAGCATTGCCATGCACGGTCAACGAGATGGGACCACTCAACTGAGCCAGTGTGAACGACTGTGCCGCTGTTAGCTCTGTCCCTCGACGCCATTCGTCGAGTGCGGGCCGACAATCGGACAGCCACGCCAATTCAATTTCATTGAGAGACGACAACCCCTCCGCAAACACGCGGGGAAAGTCCCGGCGAAAAGTCATCAACTCCTCGTGCCGTTTTCGACTCCAATCGTTCGTCACCGAGATCATCCTGCTCCGCGCTTCGAGGTAGTGCGTGAAGGCGTTCTGTTTGGGAGGCAGGTCGCCGGGATAGAAGCGGTTCACGTCGAACGGCTCGGCCACATCGGGGACGTGCGACAAGCACCATGCTCGCACGGTGAACGCCGCCGCCACCGCCAGCAGAACCAGCATCAGCAACAACAAACGACAGAACCAGCCGGGCCAGCGCCACGGTAGCCACGATCTGGAATCGGCGGGATCAGACATGCGGAAAACCTCTCACGATTCGTTGGAACTACTTCAGCTCAAACCCGACATCGGCGGGGCGGCCTTGTTCGGCTTCGATGGTGCCGTCGTTGTCGGTGCCGTCTTCGCCGACGCTCCAGACGACGGCCTTTGTGAGTGAGTCGCGGCGGTAGAGGAGTCGTCCGCCATTGCGATCGCACGGGTCGAGCGGGACCGCTTCCAAATACTCCGGGACCAGTGCGTCGAGGTTCTCGGGGAACTCGCCTTTGTCGCGGCGATACGTCTGCGCGGCGAACAGCACTTCCAGCGTGGCCTGTCGTCCAAGGAAGCGTTGAATGGAGATGTCCATCTGCTTCGTGGCAGGCAAGATCATCTTGCTGACGATCGACAGCTTCACCACGCGGTCAATCTGAGTCGCGTCGAGTTCACCCGGTGCGCGAGCCACGGTCGGGTCGGTGTCGAACAGCATCGCGAATCCGGAACCGACCAGCTTGCGGCGCATGGCCAGCGGCTGGTCGATCTCACGAGTTTGGTTGGCGATGATGTGACGGTACAGGCGGATGGTCAGCTCAGGTTCACCGACCATCCAAAAGAACCCGAGTTGGACTCGCACGGGGATCGCATCGATGTCGCCACCAAAAGAATTGAGGTTATCCATCCAGTCGGGAACCCTTAGCGAATTTCGGAGCGCGAGGTACTCGGTTCTGAGCAGGTTCGATTGGGACTCGTACAGCGCGAAGTCGGCTTTGATCTGCGTGAGGCCAGCGCGCAGTTGATCGGCTGTCACGGCGGGATGCTCGGCCCACCGCTGCATCCCACCGGCAGACATGGCATGGAGGGCGATGCCGATCAACCCGGCGATTAGCGGGCCGCGATGTGACGCATGACCGCCGCTGCGATAGCCCGCGCGTGCGAGCTTCCACGCCTCATCGACATCCCCTTCGTGCAGGCACCGCATCTGATCGACCAGCGCGATCCGGACAAAACTGCGTAGTTCTTGAGCCGCCGCCAACTGCGTGGAGAACGTCATCGTGGCGGGAGACGCATCGAGCGCCCGCTCTTTTTCCGACCCGCGTCGCCAGATGGCCAGCGCCGCGCGATGCTCATCGACCCACGCCCGCATCGCTGCGTCCGCCGCCTCCCAACCTTGCTTGTAGACCTCGTCGTGATTGGCCGGTTCGGTCACTCCCTTGAGACGCAAGCCTTCGATCAACTGCACCCGCATCGTCTGTGCGGCGCGATAGTCGGTGAAGGCGTTCTCTTCGGGAGGAATCGCGTCGCCGACAAACGTCGCCACGTCGAATGGCTCGCCCAGATCAGGGACGTTCGCTAAGAAGCACGCTCGCACCGCGAACGGTGTGAGGGCGAGCAGCACCACCACGAGCAAGCCCCAGACCGACCACGGCCAGTTCCAAAACTTCCACCACGCCGCATGAGTTTCATCAGACATTACATTTCCTCTCAGGCAATCTGTCTTCCGCTGATTTGCAGCATAGCCGAGTAACTCGTCCGTTTGCCATCCTGACTCTATTGCCGAATCTCATTCCCCTTCAAAATGGACTGCCACCATGACCTCACTGGGATCGACAGACGGTTCGCCCGAGCAAATCGTTCGGCCTGTCCTCGTCCTCGGGGGCGGGATTCATGGCGCGGCGGTCGCTCGCGAGTTGGCATTGAACGGCGTGCCGGTGGTGCTGATTGACGCGAACGACCTCGCGGCGGGAGCGACCTCCAAATCGTCACGGCTCATTCATGGCGGGCTGAGGTATCTCGAATACGGTGATGTGCGGCTGGTGCGTGAGTCGTTGATCGAACGGCGGCGGCTGCTGGAACTCGCGCCGCATCTGGTTCATGCGTTGAGGCTCTTCGTGCCGACAACGCAACGCTGGTCGGGGTTGCTACGCTCGGTCCTCGGGTTCTTCAAGCTGGCTCGGACGCGAATCGGTCGCTGGCTGATCAGCCGTTCCGAACGCAAGGCCCCGCGCGGTTATTGGCCCGTGCGAATCGGGCTGTGGATGTACGACCTGTTCTCGTGGGGCGACGGGTTGCCGGGAAGTCGAGGGAGGAGAGTGGAGAGTCAAGAGCCAGACAAGTCCCACAGTAGAGCCGCTTCTTCAGGCTCTCGACGCTCGTCTCTCGACTCTCGTCCCGCTGTTGATCCTCAACGCTACCGCTGGATGGCCGAGTACTCCGACGCGCAGATGCTCTACCCCGAACGCTGCGTCTTCGATCTGCTGGCCGATGCGGAACAAGCGGCGAGTGAACGAGGAACGCTGTTCCAAGTTGTCCCTCACGCAAAATTGGAGTGGCAGGGTTCCACCCTCCGCATCATGGGGACTCCGGTTTCGAGTCGCGCGTCTGCTCCGGTCCCCTCGCCCCCGTCTTCGGGGGAGAGGGCTAGGGTGAGGGGGCCGAGCGTTGAGAACGGTCTGCGATGCAGTGAAGACCTCCGCTCAAAGTCTTCATTGAGTTCCAGCTCGTTCGACGAATCAAGCCCCCCTCACCCTAACCCTCTCCCCCCAAAGTCGGGGGGCGAGGGGACAAGGCGGAAGACGGAAGTACCAAACACCAAGGCAGAAGAACCCCTCACCCTAGCCCTCTCCCCGCAAGGCCGGGGCGAGGGGACAAGGCCGGAAGCAAAGGCAGAAGAACGCTCTACTCCGTCTGGTGAGCCGGGTGGCGTCAGCCCCCGGACTCTTCGCACCCGAGTCCCGA
>JAYTGQ010000394.1:0-5696 GCA_043733345.1 Schlesneria sp. | reverse complement strand
AACGCGGTGATTGAACTCCAGTGGCTTCGCGCAGTTCAGTGCGAACTCGTTTAACCGCGTGGGCAACGCCCCGCGCGTCGTTCGACGTAACACGTCCGAAAGTCGCTCGACGCGCGGGGCGTTGCCCACGCGGTTAAACGACCAGCCTGTCGGCCGCAACCAAAATGGTCAGTTGCTCATTACTTTCTTCTTCATTGGCGACATCCTCGCCACGATTGGAGTCTCAGATGTCGATCCCTCAGTCTGCCGCCTCATCACCCGTGCCGACTTCAGCCAGTTTCTGTCTTGCGTCACACGGCATCACCGTGGAGCAGATATTGCGGAACGCCGATCCCGCGCGGCTGTACGAAGAGGCGATTCGCTTCGAGCCGGGGACGACGATCTCCGACACCGGGGCACTCATCGCGTACTCGGGCGAGAAAACGGGACGGTCACCGCAGGACAAGCGGCTCGTCAAACATGCCGCTTCGGAGGAAGACATTTGGTGGGGACCGGTCAATTTTCCGTTGGATGAACTCACCTTCGCCATCAATCGCGAGCGGGCCAAGGACTATCTCAACACGCGCGACCGGCTGTATGTCGTCGATGCGTTTGCCGGTTGGGATCCGCAGTATCAGATCAAGGTGCGCGTCATCTGTTCGAGGCCATACCACGCACTGTTCATGCACCAAATGTTGATCCGTCCGACCGACGAACAGTTGGCTGACTTTGGAGAACCCGACTTCGTGATCTACAACGCGGGCCGCTTCCCCGCGAATCGCTTGACGACCGGCATGACCTCCAAAACCAGCGTCGATGTCAGCTTTGAGAGCGGCGAGGTCGTGATTCTCGGCACCGAGTACGCCGGTGAGATGAAGAAGGGCATCTTCACGATCATGAACTACCTGATGCCCAAGCGGGGCGTGCTGTCGATGCACTGCTCGGCGACGGCCGATCGTGTGACGGGGCAATCGTCGGTGCTGTTCGGGCTGTCGGGAACCGGGAAGACGACGCTCTCCGCTGATCCCAAACGCGCCTTGATCGGCGACGACGAACACGGTTGGTCGAGCGAGGGAGTCTTCAACATCGAAGGGGGCTGCTACGCGAAGGCGATCTATCTTTCGCGCGAGTCCGAGCCGGAAATCTTCCAAGCCCTGCGCTTCGGCGCGGTACTCGAAAACGTCGTGTACGACGACGCACATCATCACGTCGATTTCAACAATTCGAGCATCTCGCAGAACACGCGCGGCGCGTACCCGATCGAATACGTGACCAACGCCCGCATCCCGTGCGTGGCCGGTCATCCGACCGATGTCATCTTCCTGACGTGCGATGCTTTTGGAGTCCTGCCGCCCGTCAGCCGCCTCACCCCCGAGCAAGCGATGGACTACTTCGTCAACGGCTACACGGCCAAAGTTGCGGGGACTGAGATGGGAGTGAAGGAGCCTCAAGCGACGTTCAGCCCGTGCTTCGGCGGCCCGTTCCTCGTTTGGCATCCGCGCAAGTATGCCGACCTGCTGGCCGAGCGAATCCGGACTCACAACGCCCACGTCTGGCTGGTCAACACCGGCTGGAGCGGCGGCGCGTATGGCGTCGGTTCGCGCATGAAGCTCGCCTATACGCGCGCCATCATCGACGCGATTCATGCGGGACAACTCAAAGACATCCCGACGCAGACCGACCCGATCTTCGGCCTGCACGTTGTGACGAGTTGCCCCGGCGTGCCGACTGAGATTCTCAACCCACGCCAAACCTGGCCCGATCCTGCCGCCTACGATGCTGCTGCAAATAAACTCGCCACGATGTTCCGCGAGAACCTCGCCCAGTTTGAAGAGGGCGGGACGTTCCAGGGGATGATGGACGGGTGAGTCGGTGAGTGATGTCGAGATCAATTCCGTCATTTAACCGCGTGGGCAACGCCCCGCGCGTCGAGCGACGTTGAATGCGGTCTCGCCCATCGGCGCGCGGGGCGTTGCCCACGCGGTTAAACGAAATCTGCTCACTCAAACTTCACCAGCCCGAACGATCCCGGCTTCGGTCGCGCAGAGGCGGGGTGAACCCACGTCTGCGTTCCGACTGTCGGTGTCGTGCGCGAGACGGCGGCGCTCCACAGCGAGCCGCGTTGAGGAGCGGCCGGGGCCAGCTCTGACCACGGGATCGCGGCCTCCACACGCCAGTGTGAGTCTTCCGCAGAAGTCGCGACGTACCACTTGGGGTTCCAGCGGCGATCGTCCCAGCAGCTCTCGAACGTCCAGCCGCGCTGATCGACTTGGAGCTCGTACCACGTCGTGTAGTCGCGATCGACATCGAGGCACAGCGTGACGCGGTCGTGTCGGCTGAGATCGGCGTCGTGCGAACGCCCCTTAGTTTGAGGCGGGTCGAGTGGCGCGCCGTCGAGTCGCGGCACGCTCAACCCGACGTACAGAAATTCGGCATCGTAGGCGAGCATCACCATCGCGGCGGTCGCTTCGGGTGCAGACTGACCGTCATCGCGAACGGCCTCGCGCGTCAGCATCAACTCGGTGGAGACCTGCCAGCAGGGATCGGACAACACACCGTCCAGTCGTGGTGGCTCGGTCGCGCGGCGGCACAGCGTCATCTCGCGCGGAGCCTCCGCCGTCGCGAACAACGCCCACAGTTCGCGTTGCGCGAGCGAGCGTGTCGCGTCATCGGTCGCCTTGTTGAGGAACGTCCGATAGATCGCGTCCGATTGTGCCGCCGAACTGGTGACGCGCCGCAAGGCTCCCAACGGAAACTGAATCTCCGGCGTCTGGAACTGCGACGGTGATTGAGCCTCCAATTGCTTGGCCAGATCGGCGGCGCGTGAGTGCCAGTCTCGCACGGCCTCGCCTCGCCAATTGTTTTGGCTGGCGAGGTTCATCCGTGTCGAAGCCGCTGCGCCGCGCGGTCCCTTCTTTTTGTCGCGCGGATCATTGGGTTTGTTGAAGTCGAGCTTCACGTCGAGGCGATTCAATTTGCCGGGGCTGGAGGTCGTGTTCACCGACGGAACTTCGACTTCGTGCCCAGCCGTCGTGACGCCACCGCGTCCGCCCGACAAGACCGCTGCCGCTTGTTGGAGTTGGTTCGCGTTCGACTTGGGATCGCTGCTCGCCTGCATCGTGTCGTTCGACATCGCCCGCATCCGTTGCCACGCCGTTTCCTGACTCGTCCAAAATTGGATGAGCCATCGCATCGCATCGACCGCGACTGGCTCTTGCGGATAGCGGCGGACCAGTTCGACGTTGGTCGATTCGACCAACTCAAACAGTGATCGCTCGCGATACTCCGCCGCGAGACCGCGCAACACTTCGGCCCCCTGCTGCGCGTCCATTCCGTCCAACAGACCATTCAGTTGCCCGAGCATCTGTCCCGCGACGCGCGGATCGTCGAGCGACTTCTTTGTGACGGCCAAGAAATTGCGTTGCTTCTGCGCCAGCTTCTGCATTCGCTCCAGATCGGTCTCATCAATCGGGTTGAGTACGCGGCGCGCGGCCGATCCCGGCGCGAGCGACAGCCCGGCGAAGAAGTCGCGTGCGAGACTCGCTTCCGGGGACGGACGCCCATCGAGTCCGATCCAACGATAGACGAGCCGTTGCGAACTCGACTCACTGCTCGCGGCGGTTCGATTGACACCCGAAGCCAGCGCTCGCACCAACGAGTCACTCGCCGCCGCCGCTTGTCGTACGGTCGTCTTGCGAGTCGGCAGGTACTCGTCGAGTTCCACCACCGCGTCACCGGTTCCGCCCGCCGCGAGTCGTAAGTAAACGCGATCCACCTTCCACGGCGTGAGACCGGTCAACTCGCGCTGCTCGACGAAGCGCGTCGCATCGGCCGCTTGTTCGATCGCTCGCAAAGCCGCGTCGAACAATAGTTGGTTCGCCGCGTCATCCTGCGCGGGTTGATCGAGCAACACGACGGTCGGTCGCCAGGTGCGCAGTTGCCTCACCAACGTCCCGATCAACGCGGGGCCGAGCTTGCCTTCCGTCCGCTTCTGCCAATCGGCAACGAGCTTGTCGGAAGCGAACTCAAGGCCGGGAATCGAGACGGGAAGCTGCCAATGAATCTCGGCCGCATTCCCGCCGCAGCGTTCGACGGACGCCGTCAGTCTCGCGTCGAGGTCGAGCGATTGAGAGGTCTCACCCACGTCCTGACGATTCGCAATCCAGACGGCACTCCGATAGCCCTGCTCACCTGACAGCTTCGCCACCCACGCCGCCGCCGCTTGAGACGGGCGAGACTGCAATGACAAAACCGCCGCGCGCCGATCGGCCCCGCGCACGCAGTGCCACGATTGACCGCCATCGTCGGTTCGCAGAATCACGCCCAAGTCACCAACGGCCACGCCTTGAGTCTCACTCGCAAATCGAACGGCGTGCAGCGGCGCGGTCTGTCCCGTGGCCTGCTTCTGCCAACTCTGGCCACCGTTCGGGCTGTGCCAGATCACGCTGCCGGGCGATCCCGCCAACCAGACGTTCCCATTGCGCATCTCGACCGCGTGGAAGTCGATCCCCTGACGCAGCTCTTCGGGCAGCAGCGTCGCGGGAGATTCCCACACGACGCCTCCGCTGCTCGTCTTCAGTACCAGACCACCGTCACCCGCGAGCCACCCGGTGTCATCGTGTTGCAACGCGACAGCACGAATCGAACGGAGTCCCTGCGGCGGCAGCTTAGAGGTGAGCAGTTGCTCGCCCCCGATCAACGACAAGCGACCGGCGTGTCCCGCGACGACGCCCAGTTCACGATCAACAAACGCCGCCGCGCGCCACGAGTGCGAGACCGTTCCCGCAACCGGCTGCCAAGTCTTCCCGCCATCGCCCGTTTTCAAGATGCCCGATGGCGAGGAACTCGAAGGCTGTCCAACGACGACACCCTCTTCGAGTCCAAAGAATTTGACGAAGCTCAGCCCCGGCAACTGCTGCGGTCCCAGTGGTCGCCACGACTGACCACCGTTGTCCGTGAAGAGCAATACGCCCGCATCGAGTCCCGCAAACGGCACGGCCTCACGTCCGGCCACCCAGCCGATTTGATCGGTCAGAAAACAGGCGCTCTGCAACGAGCCGGTCGTCCCGCTCGACTGAAGTTTCCACGCGCGACCGCCATCGTCCGTCTTCCAGATCGCGCCGTGCCCACCGACCGCGAAACCGGTCTTGGCTCCCACGAACTGCACGTCATGCAACGCCGCGTCATCGAGCCAACTCGCGGGAGCGTCCGCGCCCCTCAAAGGAATCGCGGAGCAGACGCACGCGGCAAGGAACACTCCCGCGAAACGAATCCCACGCCCGCTCACCCACCCGTCGCATCCCTGCATGACTGAACTCCTGTTCGTGTCCCGCCCGACATCCCGCCAGATCGCGGCCGATTCTAGGTGGCATGTCAAAGTTCACGAAGGGGAGTTTGTCGGACGGTCTCCATCCGAAGAGGGAGGTGATGGGACACGAAATCTGGGACATCCAACGTCTTGAGGGAGGATCGTTGGTTCAAGACGGATGAATCGCGACGGTCGAATGAGGTTGTGGGATTTCGATCCCGAAGGGATCGCAGCCATTAGCCGGGGGTTGAGCGTCCGCGACACCCATAGGCACCAACTTAAGCGGCCCAGTCGAGTCGTTCTGGGTTTGGGAGGAGTTGGAAGTGGCTGGGTTTTTTCTTTCGGGACTGGATTTTGGCGGCATGGTTGAGGTGGGAATGAAGTTTGGTCACGGTGCGGACGAGTTGGT
>JAYTGQ010000393.1:0-1960 GCA_043733345.1 Schlesneria sp. | reverse complement strand
GCGTAAGCCCCCCCCGGTTCTTCCACAGCGGGCTTACGCCCAAGAACCGGGGGGCTTACGCCGCCCCGTTCAGATGTCTCACTACGGACTGCGTGAGGTACCATCGAGACCGAGCAGAGTTGTCTGCCCCACGCCCACCCCACAAAAAAGCCTCGGTCGGAGCTGACTCCGCCGAGGCCATGATTCCACGTCGCTCAACCAACTCAAGCTACTTCACTCGCCCTTCTTCGCCGCAGCCTCTTCCGCCTGCTGAGGCCGGATCGACTCGAAGTATTTGCGGATCGTTTGGCGGTGTCCAAGCGGAATGTTCTCGCTCTCCAAGACCGCGTCGCTCAGCTTCTTGTACTTCTGATAGACCTCTTTGTAGCCGCGCTGCGCTTCCTGACGGCCCTCGGATGAGGAACTCGTTTCAAACTCGGACACGCCCTCACCCGCCTGTCCGGTGACTTGTTCCTTGTTCAGGTTGGCGGCGAGGTTCGTCGCGTCACCGTCGATGTTGCCGCTCTCACTCATGCCCCAACTCTGTGATGGCGAATTGGACTTCTGCTTCTTCTTCCCTTTCGCGGTGCTGTTCTTCTGGCAGTTCCCTTTGCACTCACAGAGCGACACCAATTCGGCGTTCAGCAAGTCGTTGATCTTCTTCTTGCGAGCCTGTCCCTTCGCCTTCTCACCGAGTTGCTTCGCGGCTCCCTTCACCTTCTGAGCATCCCCGTCTTCGATCCCTTCCGCCATCTCGTTGGCCGCGTCGCTGATCGAGCCGTCGCCCGCATCGCCCTTCGCCCGCTTGGCAGCCTTCTTCAACTTCTCGGCCGTGTTGCGCGCCTCATTCCGTTCGAGTTCGATGTCACCGAGATCGGTCAACTCCTTCATCGCCTTGTCGTACTTCCCCTCGGCCAGAGCTTGACCCGCTCCTTCGAGAGCCTTCGCCGACGCCATCGCCTCGCCAATCTCCTGCAACTGCTGGTCAACCTGCTCCAAGCTGGCCTGACTCTGCGCCGATTGGATCGCCGCCTGCATCTCGGAGATTTTCGCGAGGGCCTCCTTCACATCGACGCCCGGCTCCTTCAACTCCTCGGCCTTCTCCTTGAGTTCCTTCAGGAGCGCTTCCAACTGAGGATCGACATCCTTGTTCAGCTCTTCTTCCAGCTCTTTCAAGCTGTCCGCAATGTCTTCCGCCTGAGCGACGATGTTCTCATCGGGAGCGGACGGCGACGCAGCGGCTTCGTCCTGCTTGAGTGGCACCAGCGACAAGACCACCGCCAACGCAGCCGCCAAAATCGCACCGGGCAACAAACGAGGAGCCTGATACGGCGCGACGGCCTGCGGTTCGACACGACTGAGATGCGACATCGCATCGGCCAGTTGCAGTTCGGCAAACGCAGCCTTGTCGGCGTGAACCTGCTTCCGCGCGAAGTCGAGTGCCGACTCGGTGCGATCTTTCAATTGATAGTGCCGATCCACCGCCCGAGCCGCCGCGATCCAGTTCGGTCGGGGCAACAGCCAAGCCAGCGCGGCCACGGCTCCGACAACCGGTCCCGCCAGCAACGCGATCGTCGCCGCGAAGCCCCCGTCCGCCCAACCCGTCGCCACGCGAGCCACCCCGCACCCGAGTCCCACTGCCGAGCCAACCAACAGCCCGCCCACCACCCAGACCGCAATGGTCTGCCACACCTGACGACGCTGTACCGGTTGAAGTCTCGAACGCAGAGTCTCAGTCATCACATGTCTCCGTAGGATGGGCACTCCTGCCCGTCCGCTTTCCCACACCCAAGCCGGACGGGCAAGAGTGCCCATCCTACAGTCAACTCACAGACAAGGCGTCTAACGGTATCGGCCACTTTTCGCATCGGCAAGTTCAAATTCTGTCACTCGGCACAGCTCGCCCCATAATTCAGGAGATCAAGCGAGCGGCAAGAAATGATTGACTCGATACACCAACCCGAAGTGTGAACGAGGGCGA
>JAYTGQ010000392.1:0-1961 GCA_043733345.1 Schlesneria sp. | reverse complement strand
TCGGCTGACGAGCATGCGCCACGCCGTGAGCGTGGAGAGCGTGAACGCGGCCGCTTCGCTCGGGCCACGCGGTGAAACGAGCCATCCACCCCGACTGCCAAAAGTGAGACGCCAAGAACCAACTCGGCGGCGTCTTCACCGGAAAGTGATTCGACTGAGCGTCAGTTGTTTTCTGGAAGTCCTTCGGCGTGTCCGATGTTCTTCACCGGAGCGAAGATCGCCTGCACTTCGCGGAGCAAGTCTGCATCGATCGGTTCGGCGAGCCACTTCGCCCAGTTGCGGATGTTGTGGGGATTCGCGCTGCCCGCGACGGTCGTCGTGATGTCGGGGTGAGCACACGAGAACTGCACCGCGAGCTTGGCGATGTCGCTGCCGTGCTTGGCACAGAGTTCAGCGGCCTGACGAGCGGCGGCCTTAACGGCTTCCGGTTCCTTCAGCCACGCGGGGAGCGGTGCGTTCGTCAGCAACCGAGCCGAGAACGGCCCGGCGTTCATGACTCCGACGCCCTTCGCGGTGAGGTACGGCACGGACTCGTCCACGAAGCGCGTGTTCTGGAGCGTGTATTGGTTGTACGAGAGGACGCAATCGACATCGGTCTGGTCGCAGATGAATCGAAAAATCTTCTGGGGGTAACCGCTGAAGCCGATGAACCGAACTTTGCCCTGTTGCTGAATTTTCCTCAACGCGGGAATGGTCTCGTCCACGATTTGCTGCATCGGAACGAACTCGATGTCGTGGCAGAGAATGATGTCGAGGTGATCGGTTCCGAGCCGGTGCAGGCTGACATCGACGCTCTCGGCAACCCGCTTCGCGCTGAAATCAAAATGCGGCAGGTCGTAACGGCCGAGCTTCGTGCAGAGCGTGTAGCTGTCGCGCGGCACGCCTCGCAGAGCGATCCCCAGCAGCACCTCGCTCATGCCGCGCCCGTAGAACGGCGACGTATCAATGAAGTTGAGTCCGCAATCGAGCGCGACACGCACGCTGTGGAGCGCCTCATCGAGCTGCACGCTGCGAAACTCTTGCCCCAGCGAGGAGGCCCCGAAGCTGAGAATGGGAAGTTCGAGTCCAGTCTTTCCAAGCGGTCGAGTTTGCATGATGTCTTTCGGAGCGGGACTCACGGAGTCGAGTATTTTGGGCGATGACGTGGGTGGAATCGCGGTCTCAAGTTGAGAACTTCTCGAAGCGCACGTCAGCTACTAGTGCGGCGTCAACACTCAGAATTGGGATTCTAACTCGTCAGAATTCCGGTCATGGAATGACCGGACTACGTAGCTCAGTCATTCCATGACTGAGATTCTCGAACGACAAGCAGCCCCCAAATCAAACGTTGACGCGACACGAGTCGAGCGCGAAGAGTGTTGTCGCTGACCATTGGATTCGGCAAGGGAAGGCCGTGTGATCGGCCACTTCAATTGTTTCAATTGTGATGCCCCGAACGCGGTCCAGCAAAGAGGCGACCGTGTGAACTTGTCGCAGCTTTGCATCCTCGCGCGAGGGACGACATGATCGCGGCACGCGACGACCGCTCGAACAGCGTAGACTCGACCCGGTCAACAACAAGGAGCCCGACGTGCCATCGAGCGACATTTCTCCCGACCTGATTAATCGCATCCTCGCCGGAGATCGCGAGGGCTTGGCCGAGATGTTTACGCATTATCGGCCGCGCTTACTGCGGCTCGTCGAACTGCGGTTGCACCCCAAACTGCGCGGGCGCGTTGATCCCGAAGACGTGCTGCAAGAGGCGTGGTTGAAAGCCGTCGATCGGATGAGCTACTTCCTGCGCGATGCCTCGCACTCGACCTTCATTTGGTTCCGGCTGATCACGACGCAAACTTTGATCGAGCTGCACCGCCGCCACCTCGGGGCCGAAAAACGAGACGCGGGGCGTGAGCTGTCGATTCACGGTGGCTGGGACGCCGACTCCACCGCGTCGTCGCTGTCGTTTTCGTTGCAGGGCCGAT
>JAYTGQ010000391.1:0-64818 GCA_043733345.1 Schlesneria sp. | reverse complement strand
AAACCTACCCCACGAGTTTTTCAACAGGCTGCTAACCCTCTCCCCCGAAGACGGAGGAGAGGGGACCGGAATGTGACCACCAATTAACGACTGCACCCCGTAGAGATACTTTGTGGAAACCCGAGCGAGTTTCGAGTTCGGAGTGTCGTGGTTAGAATCCCGCCCGGCTTAATGCCCTGTCCCAGAGTTGCTCGTTTCCTCAACTGTTTGTCTTCATTACCAAGGATTGCAACATGACTGTTCGATCGGCTGTGTGGGTTCTGACTGCGTTGTTCATCGGTTCGTCGGTCGGTTTGGCCGCCGATGTCGCCAAACCAAAACCGCTTAAGGCACTGCTCATCACCGGCGGCTGCTGTCACGACTATGGGCGGCAGAAGGAAGTTCTCAAGCAGGGAATTGAGCAGCGGGCGAACGTCGAAGTGAAGTTGGTTCACACCGACGACAAGACGACGAAGGCGCGGTTCGAGATGTATGAAAGCCCCGATTGGGCCAAAGGCTACGACATCGTCATTCACGACGAATGCACGTCCGACGTGACCGAACGCCCCTATGTGGACAACATTTTGAACGCGCACAAGAACGGTGTCGCGGCGGTGAACCTGCACTGTGCGATGCACTGCTACCGCGTCGGAACGGATGAATGGTTCCAGTTCGTCGGGATTCATTCGACAAGTCACGGGCCGCAGAAACCGATCGATGTCACGTTTGTCGAGCTCAATCACGGCGTGACCAAGGGGCTGGAGAATTGGACGACGGTTAACGAAGAGCTTTACAACAATGTCAAGCTGTTTGAGACTGCGAAGCCGCTCGCACGCGGCCGGCAGGACACCGGTAAGAAGGTCGATGACTTCGTCGTCGCGTGGACAAACGAGTTCGGCAAGTCGCGCGTCTTCAGCACGACACTCGGTCACAACACTGACACCGTCGCCGATGCCCGCTATCTGGATCTCGTTTCACGCGGCCTGCTCTGGTCGGTCGGCAAGTTGACCGACGACGGCAAACCAATGGCCGGTTACGAAGGGACGGGCGTCAAGCCAATCGTCCTCGAACCGCTCCAGCCGCAGGCCGATCCCAAGGCGTCCGCCAAGTAGTTATACCTCGCACGGCCCAAAGTGAGACATTTGCCGCTGCGGCACACTAACCCGAAGTGTAAACGAGGAGGTGGGTTGCGTTCCTCGCTCACGCTTCGGGTTAGTGTCAGAATCGGCCGCGAGCAGTATAGCCCAGTAGTTGTCGAGGATGCCATTGATGCCGAGTTGCGGATCGCTCGTGACGCGGCATCAATGGTTTCGGGAGTCCGCTCGATGAGTGTGAAGAGCCACGCGGCAATCGTGATGTCGAGGCTCCCGCGTCTGGTAACGCCGGATGCGCCGTGGTTGCTCGGACTGCGAGCCTGTCTGCGTCGAGTCCGTGATCGCGGGCAACAACTGCTCATCGGTGACGGAACCGCCGGGAGCGAATTCGTGCGGCGCGGTGCCGAACTCCTCAATGTGAATCACGAACGTGTGAGTCCTTTGAGCGGCGTGCCCGATTCAGAACGACGCTCGTCGTTCCACCAGACAGATGAGATTCCAGAGCGAGACCGAACACTGGCGGCGGTGAACGAACTGCTGGTGTTGGGATTGCGGAGCAATGGCCACTGGCATCGACTCCTGAGAGACCGGCTGCGAACCGGCGCGGGCGGCGTGACACTCGTTGACCTTCCCAACTTGGAAGGAGCGACGGTGCGCGACGAATTGGCGTCGCTGGGGGCGGCCGTCTGGAAGCCTACGCCTGTGGAGACTGGGCCGTTGTCGGGCATTCACGCCAGCATGGCGACACTCTCCGAGGACATCGTCGAACTTGTGCCGTTCCCTGCGGCCGACGGTTGGGTCTCGCTGTCGCATACGACACGCAGTTGTCCCGGCCCGTGGCCAGAACAGTCGCTGGAGGACTATCTCGACAGCTTGTTGCTATCACGCCGAAATGCCGACCATTCGCCAGCCGGGACTCTCGAACGGATTCTTCAACAACAGTGTTTGCTTGCGTCGGCTCGAACCGCGCGCGAAGGCGTACGGGTCGTCAGCTTCACGGCCTCGCCCCTATCACACCTGCCGGAATTGAGGCGGTTCCGTCCTCATCGCGGTCGTTGGGACTTCGAGCCGTTCGGGTTGTGTCTTCGCCGAAGTTGGCTCGAGGAACGCGGAACGCGTCCGGTCGTCTACGGTGATGAAGCTCGTTGGAGCAGTCTCGATAGGAACGACAAGCCGTTCTTTCAACTGGCTCATTCACAACCGAGCGTGTCCGCCGAAGTCACCGCCGAGGAACAGATGTCCGCGCGGATCGACTGGACCGTCGAACGCGAATGGCGTCACATTGGCGACCTCGATCTGAGCCAACTTCCGCGCGAGTACGGCTTGGTCTTCGTTCCCAATTACGCCGCCGCACGACGCATTGCCGCAGTCTCACCGTGGCCCGTCACACTGTGGCCAGACCCGACGGTTGAGGTAGGGTGACGAAAGCTTTGCACAAATAATCAGGTCATGCACTTTCTGTAAGGTGAGCACTGCCGACCTTCTCACCATCGTTTGTGGTGGCAGTGCCCACCCTACATTCTTTGTTCACAGCCCTTCCGCCCCTTCGCACTATACCGCACGCAGTTGAAGCTGACACTAACCCGAAGCGTAAGCGAGGAGGCAACACCAGTCCTCGCTTACGCTTCGGGTTAGTGTGAAATGTGCCATCCTCAACCGTCTGCGGTATCTCTCACAACGTGTTGCCGGGACGACGGGATGCGCCGAGTCGAACGTTCAATCGGTAATTGACAGCCATCAGTTTTCGCCTGTATAACCCGATGCCGATTCATCATCAATGCCGATGAAGACCTGTGCATTCACTGCTAGACCGGCTCCCGCCGACGCCCGCTTCCGCCCAGACAAGCTGATCGCTTGGCTGTGGCTCCCGCCAAAACACTTTCGTTCCGGAGGTCGTTTCGATGTTCTCAATTCAAGGTCAGTACGGCAAAGACACCTGCGATGGCTTCGGTCGCCGCGAACTTCTCCGAGTTGGTGGAGCTTCGCTCTTGGGGCTGTCTCTCCCGCAAATGTTGAAGATGGAGCAAGCCAACGCGGCGGAAGACGCTCGTTACGGTGGTGTCGGATTCGGGAAGGCCAAGCATGTCATCCTCGTCTACCTGCAAGGTGGGCCAAGCCATCTCGATCTTTGGGATCCGAAAACCGATGTCCCTGACAATGTTCGGAGCATCTTCAAGCCAATCGACACGAAGTTGCCCGGCGTCCAGTTCACCGAGTTGATGCCGAAGTTGGCTCAACAAATCGACAAGACAACGCTTTTGCGAGCGGTCAGCTACACGCCCAACGGCTTGTTCAATCACACGGCCGCCATCTATCAAATGATGACTGGCTACACGGCTGACAAGGTCAGTCCCTCCGGCCAGCTTGAGCCGCCCAGCCCAAAGGACTTCCCAAACTGGGGCTGTCACATTGTGAAAGCCAAGCCGACGACAGTGCCGATGCTTCCGCACGTCACGATGCCGCGGCCTTTGCAAGAGAGCAACGTGATTGGCAAAGGCGGCAACGCCGGTTTCATGGGGCGAGCCTTCGATCCGTACACGTTGTTTCCTGTCGGTGACGACATGGACATGGCCAAGATGGATCGCCTGAAGGTGGACGATCTGCAACTTCGTCCCGAGATTCCTCAGGAACGATTGGCCCGCCGTGCTCAACTGCGTGACACCGTCAATGCCAGCCTGAACGACCTCGAAAAGTCCGTTAGCAAGTACGCGCTCGATGAGTACTACGGCAAGGCTCTGTCGCTCGTCCTCTCGGGCAAAGCACGTGAGGCATTCAATCTCTCTGCGGAATCGCCCGAAACGCGCGAGATGTACGGCAACAACACGTTCGGCCAAAGCTGTTTGCTGGCTCGCCGCCTGATCGAAGCGGGGACGCGCGTCGTGCAGGTCAATTGGCCGAAGGTCGCCAACTCGGACAACCATTCGTTCGATGTCCACACCGGTCTCTCGACTCGCATGAAAAACCAGTCGGCCCCGATGCTTGACGCCGGTCTCTCGGGCTTGATCGCCGATCTCGACCAGCGCGGCTTGTTGAAAGACACGCTCGTACTGGCCATCGGCGAATTCGGACGCAGCCCCAAACGTGGAGTCAGTACGTCGGGGAACGGCAACTCGGACGACGGTCGCGATCACTGGCCTTACTGCTATACGGGCCTGATCGCGGGAGCTGGCGTGAAGCGCGGCCTCGTCTGGGGCAAGTCGGATCAAACCGCTTCGGCACCTGTTGAGAACCCCGTTCATCCGATCGAACTGCTCGCCACGATCTACCACAGCGTCGGCATGAATCCGCGCCGCATGGTCTTCAATCACCTCAATCAACCGCGCGAGATGGTGGGTGCCGATGCCGTGACAGGAATCCTTTCCTGAGTCATCCCTGTTCGGAGAATCGTGCGCGATCCTCAAGACGAACGTTGGCCCGGCAGCTTCAAGCTGCCGGGCCAACGTTTTTTGCTCGTCCGCAGCTGCAGATTCGGATCATTTTCGCGGTCACGATTTACGTTCACCGGATAAGTCTCGGTGTGAACACGAACGTGGTGCGAGGAATTGATGGACGACAACATGCGACAGGCTGCTCGACTTTGGACGCTGGCCCAGCCGGTCGTTTCGGCGTTTGTCACGTCGGTCGTGCGGGACTTCACAGCTCGGGACGATGTGCTGCAAGAGGTCGCGGTCGCGGTACTCGAATCATTCGATCGGTACGACCCCGTCGCGCCCGTTCATCAGTTGAGTGTTGGGGATCGCACAAATTGGGTCGAGCGGTGGAGGAGTAGCGCGACCTCGACGTAGCCACGCTCGCCAAAGCGCGGGCGAACGGGCACTATTCGTGAATCAGCCAATCAGCCGATATACCGCCAAACGATGCCAGCCAACCCCGATCACGAATACCTCATGCAGGAGTTTCACATGTCTCGAATCACGATGTCTCTCGCCGCCTTGCTGGCCTTGCTGTGTGCGAGTTCACCGGCACTCGCCCATCCCGGTCACGCGCGGGGGAGGCAGGAGTCCGCTGCTGCAAACCAGGACCGAACGTGGACCGATGTTTCGGGGACGCTTCCACTACGCGGCTCGTTCGTCGCGGCGAAGGACGGGCAGGTGCAGATTCGACGGCCTGATGATTCACTCGTCAGTGTGAAACTGTCGCAACTTGTCGAGACCGATCAAACGTGGGTTGAGCAGCGACTCTCACAGATTGAACGAGCCAACGAAGTGTTGGGACGGTTCCCGAGGCCCACACTGCTTCACGTCGTTCAAACCGCCGACGGCGAGGACGACGCTGCCATGAATCTGCTCGTCGCCAATGAATTGCCCCTGCTGCTGGCTCAGGCCGATCAGGCGAAGCCGGATCGCAATGTGCAGGCCCCCGAAATGGCCGCCGCCTTCGAGGCGTTTGTGAAAACAAAAGCGATCCGGACCCGCTGGGATGACAATTACTTCTACGTCGAATCGAACGGCATCCCCGATCACCGAATGATGGTCGGCATCACCGCGTGGCAGCAGCAGGTGCCGTTGCCGCAGAAGTATTTCGGTGAGAACTCCTGGCAGATCCCGCTGCATCCGGTGCCGGCCAAGAATCCACAATCAACCAAAGGTCGATTCCTGCGCGGAGCGATTGCGCTCGCGGCGAACGGCGTCCCCATCTTCAACCCGCTCAACAATCGCGGCGACGACGCGTATCTCTTCGGGGAACTCGACGAGTTCGGCGGCCACTGCGGTCGAGCTGACGACTATCACTATCACATCGCACCAGTGCATCTGGAGAAGACCGTCGGCAAAGGATTGCCGATCGCGTACGCCCTCGATGGCTATCCGATCTACGGGTACGACGAGCCGGACAGTTCCAAGGTCGTCGGCCTCGACGCCTTCAACGGCCACAAGGACAAGCAGGGCAACTATCACTATCACGCGACGAAGAAGTACCCGTACCTCAACGGCGGCTTTCACGGCGAAGTCGTCGAGCGCGACAGCCAAGTCGATCCGCAGCCGCGAGCCGAACCGATCCGTCCCGACCTGCGGCCTCTCCGTGATGCGAAGATCACCGACTTCCAAGAGACCAAGCCCGGCAGCTACGTCCTGACGTATCACGTGCGCGGCAAGACAGGCTCGGTGAGCTACGTCCTCACTGAGGATGGCACGGCGAAGTTCACGTTCGTCGATACGAATGGCAGCACGACCAATGAAACGTACTCACCCCGACGGCGCGGCCCCGGTGGAGGAGGGGGCAACGACCGTCGGCCACCTCCGCCACCCCGTCCCGGAGAAAATCGACCGCCGCGCCCGGGCGAAAACCCGCCGCCGCGACGCGATGAGCAAACGACCTCGAACCCCAAACCGAAGAGCAACCTGCCGCAGTTGGTCGTGGCCAGTCCCGCGTTTGAAGCGGGCGGCAGCATTCCCATCGAGTTCACCGGCGACGGAGCCAGTACCTCGCCGCCGATCGAATGGAAGGACGCTCCACAAGGAACGAAGTCGTTCGCGGTCAACGTCTGGCATATCCCCGGCCCCGGCGACATCAAGTCGTACTGGGTCGTTTACAACATCCCGGCGAACATCACGAAGCTCGCCAAGAACGATAAGTCCTCCGGCACCGTGGGCCTCAACGACAAGAACCGCCGCGAGTACGACCCGATGAAATCCAAAGGCCCCGGCGTGAAGCAGTACCACATCACGGTCTACGCGTTGTCGTCGGAACTCAAACTCACTCCCGACAAGGCTAATCGAGCCAAGCTGCTCGAAGCGATCAAAGACATCACGCTCGCCGAAGGAACTCTGGACTTTCAGTACGAGCGGAAAAAATAGGGGACTGGTTTGAAACAACTTCTCGTGAGCGGCAGGGCGCTAGCGCCACGACCGAGAATTGATCGTCCATAAAAACCGAGTTTGTGTCATGACTGACGTTTCCGACAGAAGTGGTGAGCCGGGCGGCGTCAGCCTCCTCCGGACTCTTGTGATTGCAGCTCAGAATCCGGGGGCTGACGCCCAATGGCACTCACTTTGGGAACATAACCTGAGCGGCACGGCGCTAGCCGCCGGTTTCTAAGTTGGAAAAGAACCGGCGGCTAGCGCCGTGCCGCTCACAGAATGACAAAGTGAGTGCCATTGGGCGTCAGCCCCCGGATTCTTAGGGGCTGTGCATTTATTACGTCCGAGAATTTCAGAAGTGATTGTGTCGTTCCCAAGGATTGCCGCGTCACGGAGCCACGGTTCCGAGACATCTTTCTACCACTCATCTTTCTGCCGCTTCCTCAAAGAGTACGGCAAAAAGATGAGCG
This sequence comes from Schlesneria sp., assembly GCA_043733345.1. Classification (GTDB taxonomy): domain Bacteria; phylum Planctomycetota; class Planctomycetia; order Planctomycetales; family Planctomycetaceae; genus Schlesneria. The sequence goes on along the minus strand of JAYTGQ010000391.1, from coordinate 57,477 downwards.
GTAGAAAGATGGGCGTTCGTGCCGTCCTGCGGTTGGGGGCCTGATCGCCATCTACCAACTCTCGGAGATTGATTCTGCACAGCCCCTGAGCTGCAATCTCAAGAGTCCGAACCGACATCTGCGCCATGTGCGGCCACGACTGGTGCAGCGTCCGCATCAGCAAGGAGATCGTCGAATTCACCTCGGGCAAGGACGAGAACTACCAATGGGAAAAGGCCAAAGTCTCCGCCGCTCTCACCCCCGAACAGCAAGACATCCTGAGCAAACGCGGCGTCTTCAGCCCCGACGAAATCCACCGCCTCGCCGCCAAGACCAAGACCAAGAAGACGATGACCGCCGAAGCAGAAGCCAAAGCCTCCTGCCACAGCGATTACGTCGACCCCGAAACGGCCCGGCAGCTTCAAGAGAAACGCGGCGACTTAGTCGAGTTGACTGTGCCGTAACAGCAAGTAGGGTGCGTGGAGTCTCGTTCCCAAGCCGGAGCTTTGTTCAAGGGAACTCATCCTCGCGATCCATTGTGGAGTCACCCGGTCCATGTTGCTGGCCGTTGGCGCAAGCCGTCCTGGTGGATGGCAGCTTCGTGACCGATGAGCCGGAGCCGAATGACATGGATGTCGTCCTGGTGCTGCCTGACGGTTACGATGTGAGCCAAAGTGTTTCGCCATTCGAGTACAACCTGCGGTCGCGGAGGCGCATCCAGCGCACATTCGGCTTGGACTTGTTCGTGGTGATGCCACACTCTCTGGAATAGGATCGGTTCGTGGATTTTTTCAGTCAGGTCCGCAATCAGCCTCAACGGACCAAGGGGCTTGTCAGGGTGCGACCATGATCGAAGACGCCGCCGCGCTGACTCAGGCCCGGCAACAATTGCGAAACATGGAAGAGTTCGTCGCCGACTTGCTGCGACAGGCGGAGACGATGCACCCGTCGCAGTTGGCCTTGCGGTTGGAAGGCCCGATGGACGTGATCGAACACCTGCGCGGCGAGATCGACGAGTACCTCGGCATTCAGAAGGCGAGGGATCTGCTCGCACTTCAGAACCACAGTTGAGCAACGGTCGCGGAACAGCTTGGCTGGGGTGACAAATGGAGATTCGGCTCAAGCCGACTCGGGCGGCATGGCACGACAGGATTCGGGGGCAGCGGTGCGCATGCTACCCCGCCCGGCCGCCGACGCTTCCGCAGTCGGGACTGGTCGGCCACCGAGCCGCTCCCCACAGTCGAATGGGAAAGTCGAACCCGGCCTCAGCACCTTGGTCGATCTCACCCTCTCCTGCCAGCGCGCCTGCGATTTCAACCCGTGGAAACGCTGGCGGAGTGACCGAGAATGGGCGATGCTGACTGAGCTAAACACGGGCGGCCCCGAGCTGCCGCCCGTGGCACCCGGCGAGCTTCAAGAGAAACGCGGCGAACTTGTACAGATTTCGGTAGGGTAGAATTCTGGAAACAGCCGACAAATAGTCTCTCGGAACTGCATTCAGACTGTTGAGGACGAAAATGGGAGAGTTGAAACGGCCACCAATCACGGAAGCGTGGATTGGCTTTTCATTCGGTGATGGTGATTCGACGAGTTGGGATCACAAGGTTGCGCTTAGTTTTCTGGAGAATTTGGTATCCGAGTTCGTTGACCCCGAGTTTGAGTTTGTCCAAACCGACACGATTCAGATCGTGAGCCGATCTTCGACGGGAGTCCCCAAAGAAATTCGTGGTCAAACAACGGTTGAACGAGTTCGAATTCGTGACGGCAACGGACGAAGGTGGCTTGAAGTCGGCAGAAATGTTTTGCGGTTTGGATTTACGAGACGCGAAGCAGATTATCCCGGATTCACGTCGTTGCGTGACGCTGCGTTTAGCTTCCTAGATCGGCACAACGACCAGTTTGGTCGGCGAGAGGTTCAGCAGGCAGGGCTGCATTATGTTGATCTCGTAGAGGTGCCTGTTGCAACAAACGGGCAACTCCGAGTCGAAGATTACTTCCGAGTCCATCCTCAACTGCCGGGGGCTCCATTTGAACCCGTTGAAAAGTTCGCGATCCGGCTAGCGTTTCGAGGAGGAGACCCGAGAGATCGAGTCAGTATGCATTTTGGAAGCGAACTTGGCGGACGTTCCGATGCTCCCAACCACGAGCCGTATCGGTTTCGCTTGGAATGGCACTCAGACTGTCAAGAGATTGAAAACAGTGGTGCGGAGACAATAGTCCTTCGCTTGAATGAAGCACACACCAACCTGTTTACCTGCTTCAATGCCTGTTTTACTCCCGCTGGGTGGACGTTGTTCGAGCCAAATGTTGAATAGAGGAAATAAATCATGCTGCTTGCTCCGCCCGCATACGTGCGGCCGACGATAGACAATGAATTCACGCCGTCCGTTCAGGAATGGCGACAATTCCAGACCGATTACAGCGTGCTTCAGCGGACAATCCGAGAAGTCACTGTCGGTGAAGCGACGTACCCGTTTCGCGAAAGCGCAACGGGGCGTTTTCTTCCACCGCGATGTGCCCAATTCCGTGATGGTGAATTTGTCGTTGATGCAACGGGCAACTGTTTCGTCGGGCGCGGACCAACACTCTCGGCGGCAATGCAGGATTGGTCTAACCAAGTCCACATTGCCTTCCAACAACTGTTTGGCCAGCGGCTGTTCGAGATGAATGAGGGCGATCGTCTGAAATGGGATGTCCTCAAGTCGGTGATCGACGTGGACGTTTACGAGAACGCCCGACCATTGACCGTTCGCCGCATTGGTCAAGCCATCGACATGCGGAATCGTCATCAGAAGATTCGGTGGGTCTCTGGAGCCACCGAAACGTGGTCTCCTGAGAACGTGCCTCCCGAAATGGCCGGGTTCCAGCCGGGGCAGTGGTTCGAGGCATTTGCCGATCTCGATAAGGAAACCGGGCGGTTATTGAAGATCCGAACCGTTCAACGTCTTCCCCAATTCGACCGACTGTCTGAGAGTCAGATTCAAAGTGCGTTTGATGGCTGGGCGACAACGAGCAGTCTTCCCGAGGCAACCTGGGACTAGCCAATGCTTCCACCGGTCAGCGAATGCTTTTTCCTCGACGTTGGACAAGGGACATCACAGGTTGTCTTGTTGGGGAACCGGCGTGCGATCGTCATCGATTGCGGCCCCAAGGCCGGCTCGTTCGTGCCGCTAAAACTGCTCAAACGGTACGTCGATCGGATCGTCGCCCTTGTCATCTCCCATAATGACTCAGACCATTTGGGCGGTGCCACAGGTGTCCTTTCCGCATATCCCAATGCGATCGATCAACTTTACGTCCTTCAAGATCGCCCCATCGGTGAGTCGCCGTTGTATTCCTTGATCGAGTCGGAGCTACGGTCAAAGAGATTATCCGCGCCACCAGTTCGCTTGGAATGCGATGGCACGGTTCGTGAGTTGTTCGCCGATGGCACCACGGGCATTCGCCTTCGCTTGTATTCGCCAACTCTCATCGAGAACTGGTCGGCACAGGCTGGACGAAAACCGAACGCGACGAGTGGAATCCTGTCTCTGGATTGTGGTGAACGACGCATCGTTTTTCCGGGAGACTCGACGGTCAAACAGTGGAGACAAGTCAATCTCCGAAATGGTGGAGCGCCCATTTCATGTGATGTATGTGCTGTTCCTCATCACGGTGGCAAAGTCGCTGATTCAGACAAATCCGAAGCCGCTGATCTCGCCTTCCTGTACGAGTCAGCTTTACGACCGAAGTTTGCCGTGGTCTCCGTTGGGACAAGCAATGGCGATGGACATCCCCGACAACGAGTCATTGAAAAACTCGTCCAGCAGCAGTTCCAAGTTTTATGCACGCAGGTCACGAAGCAGTGTTCGGATGATGTCGAATCACTTCGGCCTGGTGTGCGAACGCCCGATGAGCCTTGCCGTTCGCTACGCCGTCGCGATGTCACCACGAGTGGCAAACCTCGGAACCTCGCATGTGCTGGTACGGTGATCGCCGAAATCCGGCCGGACGCGGTCACGATTCATCGGCTGAAGGACCACGAAAGCGGAGTTGATCGACTGGTTGGTAAACCGGGCGGCCATCCACTTTGCCGTTGCGCCACCAAATCGTAGCCCGTGCGGCCCAATTCGCGGCTTGGACGCTGAGGCTGATACCTGCGGGCGCAAGGCGCGCCCAGCCAGCACGGTTGTCGGATGTCTTCGAGAACAAGGTTGGAGCGATCAAGGTTGACCGAGCCGATTCTCGCGAGATCGCCAAGAGGGCCAAAGAACTCTACGAAGCCTGCTGGCGGGCCGAGTTGGAACGAGATCCTCTGCCTGAGTTCGCCGCGATGGAACCGGAGTTAGCAACGTATTTCCTCGGCAAGAGTTTTCGTGACGCCATTCGCTCGGCGAGACATGCCCATCCTGATCGGGTGACATTCACGCTGCGCATCGGCCATGACTGTGCGATCAAGATGGTCGGAATGCAGATTGAACAGATCGCGTCCGCAAGAGTGCGAACCAATGGCGAAAGCCACGGAGGCGACTCATGGTGAAGCTGGGCGAAGATCAAGAGGCGGTTGTGATCGCGGAGCGTCTGTACCACACACTGCGCTCTCAGCTTGAGCGGGACCATCTCTACGAGTTCATTGACGTTTCCGACAAAAGTCGTAGTTGAACTCGCAAGAGTTCAGACGCTCGTTCATTTGAGTCTGAATTCTTGCGAATTCAGCTACGACCGGCGTGGGAATCGACTTCTGTCGGAAACGTCTTCATGGCCATCGAACCCGTGTCAGGCCCAGTCCGGTGAACCGTCACGACGCGCTGGGCGCACCGAAGGAGATGCTCGCCGAAGCGGCTGTCCTTCCCGAGTCTCCCATCCCCGACGCGGCGCATCTGTTCCACAAGGAAGCCAGCCCCGCAGCGATCGCGTTCGTCAGACGCCGCCTGCTGCGCGGCTTGCAAGGACAGGCCAAGTCGGTCATCGCCGATCTGCGCAGCCAGGGCACGCAGCGCGGACTCACCTGCTCGGCCAAGGTCAAGCTCCGCACGCTGACCGGGTTCCTGGAATCCAACCTGCACCGCCTGCAGTACGACGAATACCTCGCCACCGGCGTGATCGAAGGCGCCTGCCGCCATCTGGCCAAACACAGAATGAAACACTGCGACCGCATGGAACGCAGCGGCATGCGTTGGAAAATCCCCGGCACCCAAGCCATGCTCACCCTGCGCGCCATCCGAGCCAACGGCGATTGGGAAACTTTCCAAGACTTCCGCATCCAACACGAAACCCAACGCCTCCACCCAACCACTCTTCAACGGCAATCCATCCACTTTCAATCCATCCACTGGCCACTCACACCCACCGCCATCTCAAAACCACATCCCGGAACGCCGGTTACACCCAAATGAATAGGGGGCGAACGGACGAAGTGTGGTCAGTTCCGCATTGATCGTCAGCCAACCGACAACACTACAAATGTGAGTGATCGCAAAGCCAAGGCTTCCGGCGCAACGGCTGATCGTTTCACCCAGGCGGTCCACCTTGGAACGCTGCCGTGCGAACTCCTGCTCGATCTGCACGATGTTGCCTTGGGCACTGCGGGATATTTTGGGAGGCAAGTCACCCATGCCTGTCCTTGGAGTCAACCAATCCTTGTCTCAGACATTGGACTTGTCAGAGGTAAGACTTCGTGGCCGCAATCATTTTCCACTCGTAGTCTGGATCCCTTGATCCGGACGTTTCCCTTCGCAGTCGTCGTTATTGTCGAGCATTTCGTCCGGACCAAGGGGTCCAGATTACGTCACTGAAAATTAGGAAGCGATTGCGGCCCCGTTGCTGAGCGAAGCGAATTCAGTCCTCAAACCGCGCGGATCGAGGCGAGGTCACTATTGGCCAAGCCGCAATGGACGCGCCCCTGTTTATCGAACAGCGAACCAAGACTGGGGAAGTCCCGCGTCCTCTCGTTGCTGCATTCCGACGGGTCGATTCGTTGCTGTCGCTCACTTCATGAGATGCTCGGCGTCTCACAAAAGTGCTGACGCACTCTGGCCGCAAGCTGACGATCCGACAGCTTGTCTGTCGTCTCAAGCTCAACGAGCTCCGCCGGAAACTTCTTGCTCTTCAGACGCTTCTGAAACTCGCCCTTCGCTTCGCCAGGCCCGAGGATCAGCAGCGAATCCACGTCACCCAGGGACGCGAGAACCTCGTCGTAGTACGTGTTGAGTTCGTTCATGAACTTATTTTCCTGCTTGTCCTCGGGCATAAATCCTTCAGGCCGGTTCGGGTGCCGCATTTCCGGACCACCCGCCGACGCAAAGACCTTGTCAACGTGGGAGTCGATCTGTTTGATCTCTTCCCCGCCCCCATTTATCAGGACCACGACCGCTTTATGATGGTCAATCCACACCCCCGCTTTGATCGACATGAGCTTGCCTTTCGCCAGAAACGCCTGGCTTGTCTTGGTTGAGTTGCGTTGTGTGAGGCGGCCGCGATTACATCGGTGGCCGTCCCTGAATGATGCGGATCAACACCACCGCGATGGCGATGACGAGCAGCAGGTGGATGAATCCCCCGAGCGTGGTGGAGGTGACCACTCCCAATACCCACAGGATCAACAGCACTACAAAAATGGTCCACAACATTTGTCCGCTCGCTTTCAATCAGATCTTCAATCCCGTGATTTTGTGCCCGGCTATGAGACTCGCCACCGAGGTCACCGCGTTCTTCCGACAGTACTCGCAGGGACGGGGCCGCAATCACTTTCCGGCGCTCGTAGTCTGGACCCTTGGTCCAGACGTATCCCTTCGCAATCGCCGTTGAGCATTTCGTCCGGACCAAGGGGGCCAGACTACTCCACCGTAAATCGAGAAGTGACTGCGGCTCCGTTTTATAAACGGCCTCTACTTCGTTATCGAGGACGGTTGTGGCTGCGTGCTCACTTCGGAATTCGCCCCCTTTACCAACGTGTTGTTTTTGCGTCTCCACCATTTATTGCAGACACTGCAGGAGAATACTTTGGTCGCATGAAGCAAAATCCCGGCACCCCATCCGAGGAACACCCAATAAGACCACATTTTGTCCGGTTGTCGGATACTGTTCATGGCGAGCAACCCCGCGTTCACCAGCACGAACACCAAGAGATGAATGTAAAAGCTTTTCAGCTTGCGTGCCTTGTCCGTTGCCATTCCACAATCTTGCGAGTCAGTCATGATTATAAAGTCTTTCTTCATTACCGAAGTCCGGATTCGCTTTGTGAGCCGGACTTCAAGAAGGCGATCGGCGTAGGGTGTCAGTCATGGGTTTGTCCCGTTAGCTTCTTTGTCTTTTCCTTCAGCTTCGCGCCATCCTCTTTCATTTTGTCTTGGTCCACCGTCAGATTGACGTTGACCTTGTGACTCGCGGAGTTTCCCTTGCTCGACAGAACGAACCAGCCTCGATAGAAGCCGACGCCCACGACGAGAATCGCCAGTACGATCAGCACGGTGCATAGCTTCTTCATGATTTATTTCTTTCGTGGTCAACAGCGGAAAGTGCGGTGTCCCGTGTGCCGACACGGGACCATCTGCCGCACCCGTTGGTTGCTTCATGGCGTCAGTTGCGTATCAACGAAATCTCCAAAGTGATAAATGCTCCGCACGCCGCATTGTGTCGATATCGCAGCGACGGTCGCCGCCTGCTCTACATTTTGAACTTCAACGCAGACCACCGAATGGTCGCTGCGCAACTCAGCCGTTCCCTGCGTTAAAAGCTTCTCTGCGCTTTCGCCCCACGAAGAACCTCCCATCAATCGTTCCAGCGCAGGGATCTCGGCAGCACCGTGCAGCATCAAGATCCGAGCGTCTGGAAAACCCGCCTTGTTGAGTGCTTGCTCCATCGCCACGCAGACCGCTGGTGTATCGGCGAAGCCAATGGTGTGGCCTTTCAGGACCGGCACTTGTTGAGCATCATCTGAAATTGCGTTTATGGACATGAGACGACATCCTCGCTTGCTTTGAAGTCACTGTATTGACGAATCACGCTCTTCATCGTAGGTCGCGGAAATCGCGACGAGTACGGCGTGTCTCAGGTCTCGCCAGGCATGTTCTGCGCCCGCGGTCGCCTCTTCCGTCGCCCACGTTGCTCCTCGAAGTGAGCGCAGTTCTCGAAGTCTGAGAGCAGCTTTGTTGCGTGTGCGCTGTAGGCGACGGATCGCCATGTCGTACCGGCGGACGGCATTCGGAGTGGCCCCCTCCGCGTAGTCCGTCAGCTTGGCGATCTCCACATCCAAAGCCTTCAACGACGTGTGTCGTCGCTCGATATAGGCGGCCTTCGTAATCATGATTTCTGCTCGCGCAGGTGAAAACTGTTTGTGCTGGAGCGACGACCTGCATGTCGCCAACAGCTACCGTTCGTTGAAATTAACCGAGTCGCAGTAGGCTACGCGGACATCGTGACTGGTACGGTGTGCAGCGTCGTGACGGTCGAGGCTGCGGCATCGAAATATCGTTGTGCGCGAGCCACTTCTTCTTGTGTCCCGTGGACGATCAGCAGGAACTTGCCGACCTTTAATTCGGCCTCGTATTGCACGACGCTGTTCTCGGGAATGCCGATGCTGGCCAGTGCTCCGCCAAGTACACCGATGCCTCCCACCACGGTGGCACCTTGCAATGCCGAGACGATCACGGCGACGAATGGCCCGGCCATGAGCATCGGACCAATGCCCGGCAGCACGAAGAACGCGGAACCGAACAGCGTCCCCCAGAGCGCTCCCCAGAAGGCCCCGTTCTGCCCCCAACTCTGCATTCGGTCGCCCGTGTTGTAGTAGCCGACGACATGCTCTTCCGTGTGGTAATCCTTCCCCATGATTGAAAGTGTTTTCATATCGAAGCCCTCCTTTTGAAGGTCACGGATCGCCTCTTCGGCATGTTCATGCGTATGAAAGACCGCAACCACCGTGTGTGTGTTGGACATGGTTGGATTCCTGATTGATCGAGAAATGGGAAGCTTGAAGTTTTTCATGAGCGGCATGGTTGGGGTCGGGCGTCTCCGGCTAACACCAGCGGTTAACGCCGTGGATACCGGAAAAATCAAGGGCTCGATGCGGCCACGCAGGGCCAGCGCCTTTTTCAAAGTAGGGTGGGACAAGCTCGCTTCGAGCGCCGGCCCACCATCATGCAATCACTGGAAATCAGGGTGGGCTGGCGCGGCGAAGCGCCGCTGGTCCCACCCTACAGCTTGCCCAGCTTCAAACAGGCATTGGCCCTGGTGGCCACGCAGCTCGTCAGAAGCCGCGAGGAATGTGTCCCAGCAGAATCAGAACCAGCACGATCACCAGCACGAGTCCCAAGCCGCCGCTCGGGCCATAGCCCCAATCGCGCGAGTGATTCCAACGTGGCAACCCGCCTGCGAGGAGCAATATCAGAACGATCAGCAGTATTAAGCCCATGGTTGTTCCCTTTCCTGGGAAGGTCCGTTGTGTCGTTGCGAACAACAGTTCGCAACGGTGAAAGCTTCGATGTCGCAGTTTTAGTTCGTCGGCGAAGCACGCGGGACGCTGGCTTTGAACCCGCGCCCCGCGTTGCATTAGTAACACGCGTTAGGCACCCGTGTGTCTTCAGTTCCCTTGTGAGAACTCGGCATCTTTGTCGATGGCTTCCACATGAGTCGCCTTACCCGCTTCGCCCTTCTCGGTGGTCACGCGGATTTTCATCCCCGCCTTGAGCTGGTCGATCTTGCAGGCCTTGCCGTCGCAGGTCATGGTCGCGTCGGCGGCCAGCATGTGGGTGTGTTCCTTCCCCTTGTGATTTGTCATCGTCAGCTTGTGATCGACGATGCTGACGAATTTGCCGTCGTGCGAGTTCGCAAATGTCTCGTGCTTGTCGAGCGCTTCGACGTGCGTGGCGACCTTCTTGTCATCGTGCTTGGTGGTCACGCGAATCTTCATCCCGGCCTTCAAGTCGGCCGCTTTGCAGGCGTCGCCGTCGCAAGTCACTTTGGCATCCGCCGCCAGCGTGTGCGTGTGTTCCTTGCCGGCCTTCCCCTTCATCACCAACTGATTGCCATTCACACTGACGACCTTGCCGTCGTGCGTGACATCCTTCTCGGCCTTGGCATCCTTGGCCGCCCACGCGGGTGAACTCACAAACATCGTCACGGCCACTGCCGCCATTGAGAACATACGGTAAGACATAGCTTTGCCTTTCATTGCAAATGCGTTTGGACCTTCCAACGGAAGCAACATGCGTTCGTCGTCCGCCGACCCACTCGGGCTGACGGAGCATCTGGTCCGCGCTGCGTGCTGCTGGATCGTGTTTGCGATTCAGGCTCCATGCGTTCGGCACGCCCTCGAAACTGTTGGGCGAGAGATCCGTTGTTGACGTGTGTCGCAGCAGTGACTGTTGTGGTGTCGCTCATGTATGGGCGATGGAACCACGGTCTCCCAGAGGGAGCGAACTGGAAACGTGCCGTCAGAACGGAGAGCCCTCCACATTATTCCACTATTGATTCAGAGTTATGGGCGCGTGGCCTGTCACTCTTTGGTGACGGTGAGCTTGAGTTCATTCAAGGCATCCGCTCCCTTCGCAGGATGGCCGGTCACCTTGATCGTGAAGTTCCCCAATGATGCGTCGTTCGCGGCTGTGAGCGTGACCTGTACTTCCTCATCGCCGCGGTTAATGACCGGGGCAGAAGGCTCGATCACCACGCCGGTGGGCAGGTCACCGAACGTCAGTGCCACATCCTGACTGAAGCTCTTATCTCGCTTGATGCCGATCGAGACGGTCTGCGTCTCGCCCTGTTTGAGCGAAGTCGATAGTAGCGGCACGCTCAACGTAAAGGTGTCCTTCGCGGCCAGAGTGAGTTTGAAGTCGATCTGGGCGTCGCCCCCCTTTGTCGGGTGGCCTGTGACCTTGATTTTGAAATCTCCGAGTGGAGTTTCATCCTCAGCCTTGAACGTGATCTTCGCATCCTTGTCGCCGTGTTTGATCACCGGGCTGGCGGGTTCGATCGTCACTCCCTGGGGCACGTCGGCGAAGAGGAGTGTGACATCTTCGTCGAAGTTTTTGGCCCGCTTGATGCCGATGGTGGCTTCCGCCTGCGCTCCCTGTTGGAGTGAGGACGACATCACGGGAACGCTCAGATTGAACGTGTCGTCGGCCTGCCCGTATGTCGGCTTCGGAGCGTTCGTGTTGGTCGTTCCCGGCCCGCCGGGAGTCCCCTGCGTGCAGCCAACCAAAGCTGCCATCATCATCACTGCCAAACTTGCGAATGAATTCTTCACCTTTAATCTCCTTCAGTAAAAGTGTCGCATCCAGAACCGTCCAATCGCGACGAACCAGATAACGGTGCGAATCGCCGTTACACGACAAAGGACGTTGAGCCACCTCAGGTGGTTCAGTTTCAACCTCCCGCCGCGTCAATTGGAACTGCTGTTCGACGAGGTGCTGGAGATAGCCGAGGATGCCATTCAACAGCGATGCGGCGGTTTGTTCCGACGGATAATCAACTTCAGTGGAAATGGCTCAACTCTTCAGTTTGCTGGCCGCGAACCACCCTAGACCGACCGCGATGAGAAGCGCCTGAATGGGGTTCTTCCGCACCAACTTGACGATGTCCTCGGTGAGTCCACTGAGCTTGGCATCCTCCAAATATTCGCCGCCATCCTTGACGGCCTTGGCAACCGCTTGAGACGCACTCCCCAGCACACCCTCGTGCGGGGCGTTCTTGCCGAGTCTGTCACCCCACTGCTGAATGCCAGCACCCGCGCTGGCGGTCAGGTTGTCCGCCCTCTTGCCGACATCACAAGCTGCCTGACTCGCCATCGAACCGGCATCGCAGGCCGCCTTGCTCGCCATCGCGCCGACTGCGCTAGCCGCATCACTGGCCAGCTCACCTACAGACGCAGCCGTCTCTTTAGCTTTGTCCGCGACCTCCTTGGCCTTATCGACTGTCGGAGCCCACTCTTGCTTATTGCTGCATGGCATCGTAGTTGTATTCGACATTGCTCAATTCCTTTTTGTGAAGAGGTGTTCGGGCCATCTCACGCACGCAACACGCGCCGGTCAGAATGCACCCGATTCAAGGGGTTGTGGCCGGTGGGTTGTCGCCGGTCTTCTTGACTTCCTTCTCGGTCGTAATCGTCGTCGTCCCGCCGGGCGTCGTGATCTTCACCTCCTGCTTGGTCGATGACTTCTTCTCCGTGCATCCAGCCATGCCGATCGAAGCCATACCGACAATCAAAGCTGCTGCAATAAGTCGCCTCATCTTTAAGACCTTTATTTGAGAACCTGCGGCACGGTGTATCCGCTTCCATCAGAAGCTGGCCACAATCCGCAATCGACACGTTTCAGTTCGCCGGACTTTGCTTGAGTGAAGAAGTATTTTCGAGTTGTGTGACATTCGGAACCTTCACGCTGAGAGCCGTCGCCAATGCGACTTGATGATCCTGTTCTTGAACGAGAATGCCGCGAATCTGTTCGGCGATGGCATACTCACCCAAGGCTTCACACTGGCGGACTCGCTGCCGGTAGCGGGCGATCGTCGCGTTTTCGTTTTTCAAATCGAACCACAGCATGTCCTCCGCCCTGTCTGACGTTTCGACCGGATCGGGAATCGCCAGTGGCATCCCCCCCAGATAGTCGATCTGTCCGGCGATAATCAGTGCGTGCGCCAGCTCCTCCGCCGCGTGCCGTTCCAGCTCGGCGGCGATATTCATGTACTGCGCCCCCTTCAGTACCTGTGAATAAATCACATACGAGATAATCGCCTGATACTCGCCCGCGAGATCTTCGTTCAGCAGAGCTACCAAGTCTTCCCGCGTCACAGCCGGAGCTTCGTGATGCACGTGTGTCGTTTCCATCATGCTGATCTCCTGTGTGGCATTATAAGTTTCGTTAATTTCCGACCATCTTCATGACGACGAAGATAACAACCGCTCCAAAGAAGCCTCCGCCGGCTAGCAGCCAAGCCAGCGAATAACCGGCCGCCGCCAGTGGAAAGACCGTTTGTGTGAGAATGTCCATTTGTATTCTTTAGAAAACTGTCGCCTTGGCGTGCGTCTCAGCATTGGTCTTTTGGATCGCGAAATCGATCGAGCTTCGAGCCGCTTGGTACGCGATCAAAACAATTCATCGCGCGAGTCTTGGTCTGAGACAATATCGCGACAGCGTCGATCGTCAAGTCGATAAAGCGTCTGCTTTCCGGACCACTGCCTCCCAAGGGGAGCGAACTGGCGTACTGCTGATAGAACATCGGACTGTCGCTTTTTCTTGAGTTGATGCAATCACGGCCTAGACGCTGGCCATCGGTGCAACGGCCTCGGCGTTGATGACCGTCTCGGCCAAGTCGGTTAACTTCTTGTCGGCGGTTCCCTCTTCATCCAGCGTCTCCTGCAACAGGTCGGCCGCCTCCTCGTAGCCGAGCAATCTCGCGTAGGTTCGCACACATCCGTAACCGGCCATTTCGTAGTGTTCGACCCGCTGCGCCGCCGAAATCAGGGCGGCGTCCATCACCGAGGGAGCGGCGTCTTCGGCCATGAGATTTTTACCCTCTTCGAGCAGTCCCTCCATCGCCTTGCACTTCTTTCCCTTGGGGCTGGTGTCAAGCTTCTTGAATATCTTCTCCAACCGATCGACGTGCCCCGTCGTTTCTTCTAGGTGGTCGGTGAACGCTTGGGCCAATTGAGGATCGGAAGCGGCTTTCGCCATCTTCGGCAGCGCCTTGAGAAGCTGGTTCTCTGCGTTATAAAGATCCTTCAGTTCGTCCACGTACAGGTCGTGCAGCGTTTTAAGTTTCATGTGATGTTCCGTTGTTCCAGTTCAGTAAGGACCACGCCAGCGATCCGAGGATCAGCACGCTGACGTGGCTGCTTGTTCCCGACATTCGTGGCACAGATGTCACCAAGAGTTGCCGTTCGTCGCGGAAACGCATTTCTGTGTTTCACACACGGTTGGTCGATGGCACTGCGCACGCACCGGCGCTTTTACGATCGGTTGCCGGGACCGCGCATTCGCCTCCCGTGCTGATGTCCTGGCCCCCGGCACGCTGAAAGATTTCTTTGGCACGCGTCGTCTCGGCACTGTCCTCGGAGTGAACGGAAATGAGCGAGCTTCCGGATTTCACTTTGCCCTCGTACTGCTTGGCTTCGTATTCCGGGATGCCCATGCCGACGAGAGCGCCCGTCAGACCGCCGACCGTACCGACGATCGCCGCACCACTTAGGGCGGCCATAATTGGACCAGCAGCAATAAAGGGGCCAAGTCCGGGAATGGCCAACGCGCCGATGCCAGCCAGCCAGCCCAAGGCTCCGCCAACTAATGCGCCGGTTCCAACTCCGGCTGCGGCACCTTCCGGAGCCTTGGTGCTGTTGTCATGCGCGAAGTCTCGCGTCCCGCTCTTGTCCGCCATCAATACGGAGATGTCGTTCCCCGAGAATCCGGCCGCTTTCAAATCGGCAATGATCGTGTTGGCCTGAGCGGATGTCGCCGCGCAAAAAACTGAAGTGGACATGTTTATAATCCTGTGAAAGTGGTTATGAACGTGGTTTGAAATTGACTTAAACGATGCTTCAACTGCGTTTAGTCGTTATTGACTTCCAATTGATTATCAACCTTGTCGGTACCCGCAGCGGTGAGAGCGATTTGTTCGATCGTCCGCTTCTCCTCTTCCGTCTTCACCGGCCCGCGCAGCGTGACCATCCCGTTTTGGGTGATGATCTTGACGTTGTGCGCATTGACGGACATTTTCGTTTCAACGACGCGCTTGCGGATTTCAGCGGTGATTTCGATGTCAGCCTTGTTCTCGTTTTGGTCCAATGGCGTCTTCGCCGTGCTGTCACGGTCGCGGACGTTGACCCCGGTGTTGGTCCGGTCCATCGGTTCCGTTGTTGTGGGACGGTTCGCCGTGATCTTGGTTGCTGGTACTGTCGTCGAAGTAGTGGAGGACGCCGGGGGATTGTTTTGATTGCATCCCAAAGCCATTCCGCAGAGTGTTCCGAACAGGAGATATTTCATGGGGCGTTCCTTTTGAGTTATTGATCGATCGTTCTAAACAGTCAAAACGCTAAATACTTTTCATGCGGTGTCCTCCATGCGGTTGATTCGTCAGTCAATCCGTGAGCTGGCCCTGATGAGGGTGTTGAATGCGTTTGCCTTGGAATTCTTCCAGCAATTCCCACAAGAGCGACGGCCTGCGAATCGTGCTTCCGACGAAGGCGACCGCCGCCAGCAGCAGGAAGAAAAAGAATGAGCCTTTCTCCCAGGTCCAGTCGGGCGGCGCATCGGCTCCGAAGCCGAAGACGCCGCTCGCCAGAGCACAGATCAGGGACAGCAGACTGATGTTCAACATGTCGAAAGGCTCCTTCCAGATGCGGCTTGGCCGCTGGTTTATTTGCTGAAGCTGAGGCCCGGGTCTTCTTCGGGAGCACCCAGCAGTTTGAAGTTGAATGCTTGTGCATCCTTGGGGATCACTCCCGCGATTAATGAGCCGCCGTCCTTGCGTTCCAGCGCCAGAACATTCGCCTCGACGGTATAGGTGCCGCCGAACTCCTGAACGGTCCCCTTCTGAGTGAACTTCCAATGGAAGGTCGCATCTTGCTTGAGGATCAACTCGAACTGCGAACCGTCATCACGCACGGCCTGCCATGTGCCGATGAGCATTGCGGGGTCGATCGGCTTAGCTGTGGGCGCGGCAGTTGGCGTCGTATCGGTCGGAGGTTGCGGAGTCGGAAGTTGCCCGGTGTCCGCGGGTTGATCGGCCGGTGGCTTCGAGACCATCTTCAATACATCTGCCGCCACGCGGTCGCTGGGAACGAGCTTCACAACCTGCTGCAACTGTCGCTCGGAAGCGTCGGGATATCCGTCGGCCATATAATGGTAAGCCAGCAGGAACCGCGCGGCTCCGTCCTGCGGATGCGCGTTTGTGAACGCTTCAAGTGATCGGAGCTGTGTCGTGTAGATCGAGACGCTCGGATACAGGCTGCTGAGCGTGGTCCAGTTCCAGCCTGGACCGACAGCCAGTACCGAGTGAACGGTCGATGCCGCCTGCTGATAGTCGCCCTTCGCAAACAAAGTCAATGCTCGGAACTCGTGCATCACCGAATCGTCGGGACACTGGTTCAGCCCCTTGTTGACGAGATCCAGCGCCACGTCGTAATCGTTCTGCTTGAAAGCCGCGATGGCGTCGTCCAAACTTTGCTCGCACGTCGTCGTGTTGGCCGCAGTCACCGTCGGAGCGTTGTAATAGACGACTGGAATTGGCTGCGAATAGTTGTAGTTCCCGTAGGAGCCGTAGCTGTTATTGTAGTACGGATTCGAGTACCCCAGATAGCCGCTGTTGTACGCCAGCGATCCCAGTCCCCAAGCCCCCAGTCCCCAACCGAGCGGGCGATATCCATAGCCACCGTAGCCACCATATCCGCCGTACCCATTTCCCCAGCCATAGCCTCCATAACCACCGCCGAATCCATATCCGCCGAGGCCGTAACCTAGGCTCGAACCAAGTCCGAATCCCAAGCCGGAACCAAATCCACCACCGAAGCCGCTGCCATATCCACGACCGTAATTGCCGTTCCAGTAACCGCGATATTGCGTGTGACGCTGGAAAGCGGGTTGATAATTGTTATGGCCCAGATTGACAGTGTGATTATTGAGATTGATGGTATTGCCGCCGAGCGACTGACCGCCGACCCGTACTTGGTTTGCTCCGGTCAGTTGTGCCCCGGCTCCGAGGTTGCCGTTCGGAACTCGGCCATTGTTTGCCCGAGGTTGACCGGCTGCGCCAGAGCCTCCCCCATTGACTCTGCCCGACACGCCGGGAGGATCGGTACCAATTCTCCCGCCGCCCGGTTGAACTCGTCCCGCATTCGGTTCCAACGTTGCACCCGCTCCGGGGCGAATCGTCGATTGTGGAGGACGTGTCTCCTGCTGCGGACGAGCAATTCGCGGCTGACCGCCGCCGGGGCTTGGCTGACTGAACGACGGAGTACGATTGATCGACGGCTGGTTTCCGCCACCCGGATTGGAGGGCGAACCACCACGGCCACCTCCGCCAGGTTGTTGCCCGCCACCAGCACCTCGTCCCTCACCGCCACCACCAGCATTCCCACCACCGCCGCCACCGCCAACATTGGCTCCGCCGCCCCCACCTTGCCGCCCGCCCCCTTGTCCTCCGCCAGCATTTCCTCCGCCAGCATTTCCGCCGCCGCCACCTGCATGTCCACCGCCACCGCCTCCAGTACCGCCGCGAGCGAACAGATCGGCCGAGCCAAGTGATGCGGCGAGGCCGCAAGCGAACAGCGTTTTCCAAAGATTCCGGTTCATGATTCAGTTCTCCAACGAGTTGTCGCGAAGCGCCGTGTGCGCGGGGCGAGAGAGGTTCATTTCAAACTCGACACAGGGTTGTCGTTCAACTCCGGCATCGGTGCCCGGCGCACGATCGTCACCAGTCCACTGTCGGGAAGCTGCACGCCGGCGATCTCATGATCCACGGACTGCCACGTCATCGTGTGGTCGTTCACGAACGTATAGATGCTCGTACTCGATGCGGTCTGGCCGTCGGCCGTCACGCCGGTGGACTTGAGCACCCAGCGTTCGTCGTCGCGGTGCCAGACGCCGTCGCTATAGCCACCTTCTGAGTCGAAGATCCACGCCCGCAGCTTGCCAGTCAGCGAATCCCAGCCGATGCGCTGTGTGCCGCTCATGGCCTCACGTCCAGCGACTTGAATCGTGAACTTGCGCAGCAAAAAGTTGCCGTTGTCTATCGACTCGCACGAAAAGAACACCACAGAATCGTCACCTTCATCGACCCACTCCCCTTCGAGCCACCCGAGTTGCCGGAGTTGTGTGCGATGCTGCCGACGACCCTTCGGAGCATGGTCGCGCACGCTGGCGGCGAGCCACTTGCCATCGGTCTTCACATGGACGGCGGTGTAGCGGCTATAGGCAGGCTCCTCACCGTCTGTCGGCGTGACCGTCGTCGTTCCATCCTCGACTGCCACGCCGGGACTGATGAAACGAATCGAGTCAATCTCCATCTCGATCTGGCAACCGACGTTTTTGGAGAAGCAAGCGGTCAACGCCGCTTCAATCTCTGCGCGGCCCTGATAGACATTCCCCCGCTCGTCAATATATTCGGCGTCTGGCGTGAAATGAGCCGCGATCGCCTTGGCGTCCGCAGCGCAATACGCCTTGACGAACGACTCGCCGGTTTGACGGATGGCTACTTCGTCGTTCGAGCGTTCGTTGGTGGGCAGCCGTGTTGATGGCTTCTGCTCAGCAACATTGGCGCTCGGTTTTATTCTCGCCGTATCGGTTGGTGGAGCCGCCGGCTTTTCGGACGGCTTCACCACGGCACTGGCTGCTGGTGGAGTGCCCGCCTTGACGGCTGGTTTGGGGGAGGCCGGTTTAAGTGCCGCCGGCTCCTCGCTCGCACCAAAACAGAGCGCGACCAGTGCCAGCGTGGATGTCGATAAAAACGCAATGCGTCGCATGTGAATCTCCTCCTCACCGACCGCCCGTAGGCGGTCGGTGTCTGGACGTGACGGCCTTCAAATCAATTGACGGGAACCGGGGCTGCGGATTCAACAGGAGGAGCCGGCTGGCTCACGCCCACAGCAGCTTCCGTCGTGCCGTAGGTCATCTGCCCAGATGCATAATTGCTGGTCTGTTGGTAGCCGTTGTTGCCAGACTGCTGACAGCAGTTGCCATTCGTGCCGTTGTTGCGGAAGCCAATGTTGGAATTCTGCTGACACCCGTTGTTAACGGACTGCCGACAGCAGTGATTTCTGTGGGTGCGGCAATGTCGCGCTTCCACATCGGAACCGCCCACGGCGAAACTCAGCGCCGCAATCACCACACCAGCCAGAGAGATCATTTTCCGAGTCATTTTCAAAACTCCTTTTAGAGCAAACTCAAACACGGCCCAGCGGGCCAAGACTCCTGCGAGGAACAGACCTCCAAGAATCATTCGACAGCTCGCGAGTTCGATGTGGTCGCGGAGAGACGGCCAATCCGCGATCACGCCAGCGGTCTTCGTCATGCCAGCGGCGTTCGGCGTCCCGTCAGTGCCGAAACGAGAAACATGACGAGGAACACGACAAACAAAACCTTCGCGATCCAAGCGGCTTCACCGGCGATGCCGCCAAAACCAAATACGGCGGCGACCAGCGCCACAACTAAGAATGTCAGTGCCCAATTCAACATGATTGCTCTCCCCTTCTGTTCGGATGACCGTGAGTGCCGCGTTCAAACGGTGGCAATGCACGAGCCATCAAGCCACAACACCTGAGAGGCACCAGCCCCCAGCATTACTGCACAACCAATGACGCCAAAGTTTCCGGCGAACCCTCGGTCGGATCCTCGTCGCGGATTCGCTGCCACACTTCCCAACGATGAACGGGCACGCTGGCATCGACCTCAAAGCCCAGCCTCACGCTCCCTCGCGCGATCTCAAGCACCGTGATTTTGAGCAAACGCCCCACGTCCGCCGCGTCACCGACAACGACGGCCTGTTCAATCTTTCGCGTTAAGACCAACATGTCTGAGAATCCTTTCTTAAGACTGCGGACGCAATTCATTCCCGCTTTCGGGTTCCATAAAAATGTTCTTGGTGAGCAGGTACACCTGCATCAAGCGGCCGGTCGAGAAGGCATGTATGACTGATCCCGTCGCCGGCTCGACGACCGCATCGGCTTCCATCACCACCCGACCACTGAGACGATTGATCTCGAGTCGCAACGGGTCGGAGGAATTGGCGAAGAGTTGTTTGTGATAATCCTCCACTTGAACGGCACCAACCACCGTCTTGGCCAGTTCCTTTTCGGCGGGAGAAAAAGCCTCGTGCAGTGTGACCACCAAAATGTCTTCGCTCAGAACGACCGTCACGGCATGAGGCTGGTGCCCCGTTCGCTTCTCTTCTAAAGCACTGGTCGCATTGGCAATCTGCTGCGCCATTTTCAGCGTTATGTTATTCATAAACATCGCTCTTAAGAGACTACGTGGCGTGTCAACGCAAAGCATTGGACTTCGATATCATTTGCGAGGATCGACAGTGGCGACACTTCCATCACGACCTCTTGGGCCATTTGCTTGCCGTAATAGATTTCGATCACACATTGCAGAACCAAACCGTCTTCGCTCGCCGACATTTATAAAGTTACGAACCGAACTCTCCAGCCGACATCGCAGTCGAACCACGACTCGCTGAACCAATTCGTGATCGTGGGCCAAAGTCAATTCCGTGGACGGCAGGCGCATCCAGCAATCGCCCACGTCGATCTTTCATTAAATGTGGAACGAGCGACGACGTGCATGACATTTCAAAGTCACTTTCTGGCTGCGTTGTCTCGCCACGCGACTTGCCCCAGCCGATCATCGCTGCAGCAGATGTTTCTTGGGCTACTGGATGTAAACTCCGAATCCATACGGACGGTAAACGGGCGCGTAAGGCTGAGTGTAATATCCTGAGTTACCGTACCCGTCGTAGTAGGTTCCATTTCCGTAACTGTATCCACCGTTATACTGCTGATACATATTTC
This sequence comes from Schlesneria sp., assembly GCA_043733345.1. Lineage (GTDB taxonomy): Bacteria > Planctomycetota > Planctomycetia > Planctomycetales > Planctomycetaceae > Schlesneria. The sequence continues at coordinate 37,022 of JAYTGQ010000391.1, read as the reverse complement.
CCGAACCGTATCCATAAGGGCCGTTTCCGTAACCAGAATAAGATTGAATTCGGGGGCTGTGCCAGCCGCCGTAGTCTTGCCCGTAACCGCGATATCCTCGTCCGTATCCACCGTAGTAGCCTTGTCCATACCCATTGTATTGCACCCCACCCCGACCGATGGAGATTGTTTGGGCATGAGCATTATTCTGCGGCACCGCCGCCGCGAGCAGGCCAATGACGAGTGCCGACAAGCCAAGTATACGTGTCATTATTTGTTCCTTGTGAATCCATCACGGTTGAAGTTGGTCGAACACTCTCAAAGTGGCACGGGCACCTTGCGGTGGCCCGTGCCACGAGAGCGGGAAAGTGTTACTCGGCCTTCGTCGGCTCGGCTTGGCTGCTCGCCACTTTTGGTGCGACAGGAGCGTTCTGTCGGTTTATACGCAGCTGCGAAAGCTGATCCTTCGTGAGAACCTTTTCGATCTCCGTCAGTTTGTCGGCTTCCAGTGAAACCAACCGAGTATGGAGACCTTGAATGTCACGGTTCAGTGACCGCAGTTGAGAGCGATACTTTTCTTGAACCCTGTCGGCCGCAGTTTCCTGCTCGTCGGTGAGCGATATGCCAGCAGCAGCAATCCCTTCCTCGGCAGCATCGACAGGCTTGGTGGTTTCCTCATTCGGCTTGACCTTTGCCTGATTCACCTTGGTACTCGTTGCCGCCATGGCCTTCTCATGCTGAGCAGTCACGCGACGCTGATTGCGCACTTGCTGCCGTTGCGCTTCGGTCAGGTTGTCCTCAATGGCAGCCATCAACGCGGTCTCCATGCAGATCGCCTGCATGTAGCGGTCGCTAAATTGCGTCCAGACGACGCGGAGCGAGCCGTCGTAATTGTGAACGATCCCCTTGACTTGATCTTGCTGCTGAGCCGAGAGGTTCAGCTTTTCCAGACATTCGGGAATCACGGCGGACTCGGAATGGGCTTGAGTTGCCGGGCCTCTGTTGACTGATCTCGTCTCCGTTGCGGCTGGCTCTGGCTGCCCTTGGACACGTACCGCCTGCCCCTTGTTGATCGGCTTGGCTTCCGGCACGGCGGGTTCCCGTGCGAATGCCGACGTAATAGCCATGGCGCTGGCGATCGCCAGCAGGCTCGAAGCCCGCTTGAAATTCAGGCGATACCGAGTCATTGCTCCACTGGACCGCAAGCCACAAACAACTGTCATTAAGCGATTCATCGTGATCATCTCCATCCTTAAAGGTTCAAGACACACCAAGCGGACAATCCACCGGTGACCGCTCGCCACTGGGGGAAGTGACGAAACGAAAAAGGCCGACGCCGCAGAACACCCTGAGATGTTCCACCGCGTCGGCCTACCCATTAACGAGCCTCCCGGAGTGGGCCGGGCTGCTCTTTATGTAGTCGTCCGAATCTACTGACAAAACAAAAAAGCCGACTCAGCAGAGTACCTTTGAGGTTTTCTGCTGAGTCGGCTTACCTTCTAATTAGCCTCCCTGAGTAAACTCGGGGCTGCTACTTATCTTGTCATCCGAATAATGTCGAAGCTTGTGATCTCAACGCTCACCGACCATCCACGGCAGTATGCTACAAGCACCAATTGAGAATAGCGAGGAGGTTGTTCCTACTATTTTGAAAAAAGTGACAATCTCGTTCGTGTTGTTTCCTGTTTCAGGCCGCAACTGTCTGGCTATAAGTCGAACAAGTCATCCGGTTAGGGTTGGCGTCATCTGAGTCCGATGAACCCGTTTCCCGTCATCATTCCCTCGCGAGATGACAAGCAGCTAATGCTGTCACATGTGGCCGAGCTCCGAGAGAGGCTTTCCGCTTCTCAGGTTGTCCGTAATGATCTCAGATGCGAGCTTGAGGTCATGCTCCCCGCAATCCTTGACCAAACCTTCAATGGCCAAGAACTATCCCTCACGCGGCACAAAGTGAGAGGTTTCCGAGCGGGGCGGCGTCAGCCCAATGGCACTTGCTTTACCTCAGTAACCCGCAGCGTAGGCAGGGAAACAAGGGGAAACGCCTCATGTCATCGCCCTCGCTCACGCTGCGGGTTAGTAAAGTAAGTGCCATTGGGCGTCAGCTCCCTGGTTCTTCCACAGCGGGCTGACGCCCAAGAACCGGGGGGCTGACGCCCAATGGCACTCACTTTGAGCGGAATGGCGCTAGCCACCGGTGTCGTGGTGTCGATTTCCCCTGCAAAAGCCGGCAGCTAGCGCCGTGCCGCTCACAAGCGAGGTGACAAAGTGAGTGCCATTGGGCTGACGCCTCAGAGGTATCATCACTGACCGCGCGAGGTATAACAAAAACTCAGGGGCGGTGCATTTACTACGTCCGAGAGTTTTGGGGGTGATGACACACGTCGGGTGCGTGGAGACTTCGGAACGCACCGGCTGTTACGGTCGCCTTGTCGCTCCGCCGACAAGCGGTCCCGTCGGCGGAACGACGGGACGACAGTCACGGTGCGTTCCGAAGACTCCACGCACCCGACGGCCTTCGCGCTGATCCACGAACCGTGGTTCTGCAAAAAGGTATTCGCCGAGTTCGGAGTCGATCCCGCCCGCGGCCTGATCGTCAACGGCCACGTCCCGGTGAAGATCGAAGCGGGCGAATCGCCGATCAAGCGCAGCGGCAAGGCAATCACCATCGACGGAGCGTTTTCCGAAGCCTACGGCGACCACGGCTTCACGCTGGTCCTCGAAGCGGTCCGCACGGTCCTCGCCAAGCATCATCACTTCGAGTCGGTCGACGCGGCGGTGCGAGACGGCGTGGACATCGTCCCCAGCATCACCGCCGTCCGCGAATGGGACCGCCCGCGCCGCATGGCCGACACCGAACGAGGCGACCAGTTCCGCTGCGACATCACCCTGCTCGAACGCCTGATCGAACTCTACCGCAACAACGACCTCCGCCAAGACGACTGGCGACAGGCCGTCCGGTCGTGAGAAGAGTCGGTTCCTTGCCTGGGTGAGCCAACTTTCTTCAAGCTGGGTGGGGACAGTACAAGAAATCTCTGACCGACGTTGATTGAGAAGACGCGACCGTATCCAATTCCAGCCCGATCCTGAGTTTCTTGTGCCTGCGGCAACTAGCTTGAAGCAAGCTGGGCCACTCCGCGATCTTTTCAGAGGAGCAAACTGACCATGACGCTCAAGTCCGTGTCCCGCTTACTATTTTGGCCAACAGTCATTTGCGTCCTTGTTGGTTCATTGGTGTCGGGCGACGATCCTCCGTCAACAAAGACCAGTGTGTCTGCTGAACAACTGGCTGCATTCGACGCCGATCCCGTGGTCAAGAAGGCGAACGCTGCGTTTGAGGCCGAAATGAAGTTGGTCGAATCGGTCTATTTTACGGCGAAGCGCAAGGCGACCGAAAAGCGACTCGCCGTTTATCGAGCGCAGCTCAAGGCGTTTACCAAGGCAGGGGACTTCGACAAGGCGATGGCTTGCAAGGCTGCGCTCGAATCGAGCGGGTTAGATTTTTCTCGACCGCAACCGAAGGATCTCGTGAAGTTCGACGGCCACACGTACGCGCTCATCACAGAGCCGGCGACATGGTATGTGGCGAAACGACGATGTGAGGAGATGGGTGGGCATTTGGCGTACTGTAAGAGCGGTAAGGAGTACGCGTTTCTCTATAAAATGAGCGGCAAGAACTCGATCTATCTTGGGGCGACAGACGAGGAGCGCGAAGGCCTATGGCGGTGGCACGATGGAACGTTGTGGATGCCAAATACTTGGGAGACCGACAACGGCGGTTCCGGCTCGCTGGGACCGCAGCATTTTTTGACATTGGATGGAAACCGAAACGTGTTAAATGACGTTAGCGGAAGCGAGCGTCTGCCGTACATCTGCGAGTGGGACAACTAATTCAGTCGCAAGCCTACGGACACTCGGGTGCCATTGGCGATGGGCTTCGCTCGCCAGTGTTCTTCAAAGCCACTGGCGGCTCAAAGCAGCCGCCAGTGGAAACCAACATTGGCCCCCGCATCTCTCAGGAGTTGGATCGCCAGTGGAAACCAGCGTGGTCAACTGGCGGGGTGTCTTTGCTTGATCGCGATTACTGAAATACAGGACGTGCCACTACTGCGGAGAAGCAGTGCCGGTTGGGGAAGGACCTCGCGAAGAACACGGCTTCTCCGCAGACTCCGAATCAGTGGCACGGTTTGCCTGAGTCACACATCTCGTCGAACTGAGGCGAAGCCTCGTTAGGAATGGACATCGTGCAGATTACTCGTCGCGAAATGGTGAGTCTCGCCGCGCTGGGGCTTGTTGGGGGAGCGGCCTCAGTGGGGCGGGCAGCGGAATCACCGGGGGCCGAGCGGCGGAGAGCCAACCGGATCGGGGCCTCGACGTATTCGTTCTGGCACTTCCAAGGGGAGCCGACACCCATCGAGAGTTGTCTCGAACAAGCGGCCGAAATGGGTTTTGATGGCGTCGAAATTCTGCACGTCCACATGGAAGAGGCGGCCAAGGCGGCGGGCGGCCAAGTCGATAAGCCGTACCTGCGCAAACTGAAGCGGCTCGCCTTTTCGCTGGGCCTCGACCTGATGGGCTTTTCAACGCATCAGGGCTTCGTCACACCGGACGAAGAGAAGCGGAAAAAGAACGTCGCGCACACCGCCCGCTGTTTGGAGTTGGCTTACGAACTCGGCATCCCCACAATTCGAGTCAACACCGGTCGCTGGGGCACGAGCAAAAGCTTCGACGAGTTGATGGCCAACAAGGGGATCGAGCCGCGTCTGCCGGGTTACTCCGACGAGCAGGGGTTTGAATGGGTGAACCGCAGCTTCGAGGAACTCCTCCCGAAAGCCGAAGAGTGTGGCGTGGTGATGGGGCTCGAAAATCATTGGGGCCTGGGGCGCGAGGCGACTGGCGTGTTGAAAGTGCTCGACGCGATCAAGTCCCCGTGGTTGCAGGCGACACTCGACACGGGCAATTTCCTCGAAAACATGTACGAGCAAATGGACGCCCTCGCCCCGCGAGCCGTTCTGGTCCAAGCCAAGACCTACCACGGCGGTGGTGAGTGGTACTCGCTCGACATTGATTATGATCGAGTGGCCAAGCTGCTCCGCCAGCACAACTATCGCGGCTATGTGTCGCTCGAAATGGAAGGCAAGGAAGCCCCGGCCACGGCGATCCCAAAGAGCCTCGCTCTGCTCAGGAAGGCGTTCAGTGCGTGATGCTTTCGATGCATCGCAAATTCAAGACGAAACAGACTCAAATCGCAGTGACAATCGTCGCTTAGCAGCCTGCTGAAAAGTCGTCGCACAGACGGCTCGCCTGTGTTTTCCAACTAGGCTCTGTCGGAAAACTCTGTCGGGGACCAGCGGCTGCTTGCAGTGCCCCGGAAGCTTTGAGCGTCCGGGACACTCGTTCGGCAGTTTTCCGACAACGCCTGGAAATGCAGCAGGCGAGCCGCCTACTCTACGTTCTTCCACAGGCTGTTAGGACCGCTCTCTGAATTAAGCGTCTGATCAAGTGAGGAGTTTCGTGATGAGTGTTCTCGACCGGTTTCGACTTGATGGCAAGCGGTTGTTTATTACGGGGGGGAGTCGCGGGCTGGGGCGCGAGATGGCGTTGGCCATTGCCGACGTTGGGGCGGATGTGGTGCTGGTCGGTCGCGATGAGGAGAGTCTGAACGCGACGGCGGGTGACATTCGGAAGTTGGGCCGAATTGCGACACCGATCATTGGTGATGTCGGGCGGGCGGACGAGTGCGAGGCCCTATGTCGTCGCGTGTTGGACGAGTGCGGGCCGATCGACATTCTCATCAATAACGTCGGCGGTCGGCGCGTCAACGTGCCACTGGAGGAGCAGACGTTGGAGCAGTGGCAGCAGATTCTCGACCTGAATCTGACCAGCACGTTTCTTTGCACGAAGGTGATTGGCGGCGCGATGGTCTCGCGCGGGAAGGGTGGTCGCGTCATCAACGTGGCGTCGATTTCGGGGCTGATCGCCAATCGCGGCATCGGCGGGCGCAGCTACGAAGTGTCCAAGGCCGGCGTGATTCAATTGACTCGCGCGGCAGCGGCCGATTGGGCACCTCACGGAGTCACCGTGAATGCGATCTGTCCCGGTGGCTTCATGACCGCACCGAACGTCCGCTGGGCGAGCGAGCATCCCGATGTCATCACGAAGTTTCGCGAGCAGATTCCGCAGGGAGACTTCGGTCAACCCGAAGACCTCGGCCCGCTGGCGGTTTACCTCGCGAGTGATGCCTCGCGCTACATGACCGGCGCGTCGCTCGTGATCGACGGCGGCTACACACTGTGGTGACAACTCCGATGGATTCACGGTCTGTCCCGTCGCAGCGGCGTGGGCGAGTGCTCATCGTTGGGGGCAGCACGCGCGCGGCCGCGTGGTCGGCTGTTCGTGCGGGCTGGCAGCCGATCTGCGCGGACTTGTTTGCCGACTTGGACACGCATCAAGTGGCCGAGGTCATCCCCGTGCGAGACTATCCGCGGAGCCTGCCCGAGGATGTTGCGAGCGTTCAGGCGGAGGGCTGGTTCTACACGGGAGCCTTGGAAAATCAGCCCGAGATCATCGAGCGACTGTCTCAGCCCAATGCTTCGTATGGGCCTCTCTGGGGAACGGCCGCCGCTGGATTACGACTCGTGCGAGATCCCTTTTGGCTGACGGCGACACTGCGCGACGCGGGCCTTCCCGCGCTGGATGTCGAACCGGAAACGGTGACGCCTCCTACGGACGGCACTTGGATGCAGAAGCCGTTCGCCAGCGCCGGCGGTCGAGCAATCCGCGTGTGGGACAAGTTTGCTGTCGAGCAGCAATTCGCGGAACCACATTACTTTCAACGGCGTGCGGTGGGCGAGTCCTGCTCAGCCGTGTTCCGTGTGAAGAGCCACGGGGTCGAGTGGCTCGGAGCATCGCGGCAGTTCATCAATCTCGCATCGTCTCACGCGGCGATGCCGTTCGCGTACTGCGGTTCCATCGGGCCGATCGACCGGCCGAATGAATCGGGATCGATCACCAAGGCCGCTCGCCACACATTGACTCGAATGGCGGAGACGGTCGCTCAAGCCAGTTCCCTGCGAGGCCTCTTCAGCATCGACTTCCTGCTCGACGGAGAGCAGATTTGTCCGACCGAGATCAACCCGCGTTACACGGCCTCGGTGGAGGTCCTCGAACTGTCGAACGGCCGACCGTTACTACCGACGTGCCGTGGCCACGTCTGCCACGGAAATGGTGAACTCACGGTCAACGCGGCCGACTCGTTCGTGGCCAAGGTCATTCTCTACGCCCCACGACGATTCACCGCTCCGGACCTAAGCCACCTGTTGCTCGGAAGGTCGCCGTGGCAAACGCCGTTTCTGGCAGACATCCCCACACCGGGCACAATCATCGAAGCAGAGTGGCCCGTTTGTACCGTGTTCGCAGACGGCCCATCGTTGAAGGAATGTCGAGACAGAGTGATGCAACGAGTCACGGAATTGGAACGCCTGGAACTGATCCCGAAGTCACCGTCTGCGGATTGAATCTCCGGTGACCGTTTAGTCACCGTCTGCGGATTGAATCTCCGGTGACCGTTTAGAGGAGCGTGAAAGTGGAAGATGGCGTTCGTAGCATCAATCCGCGCCTGGTCGTCATAAAGCCGTTACGTCGTCTCAATAATCTTGAGGCCGCCAAGCGATGCCTTATCGCTGCGACACGGACAATCGTTGCTGCCAGCCAACGGAACTCGCCTACGTAACAGATCACCTTGCGTCCGACTGAGAACCGTCTCATCGGTGGAATCCGCCGAACCAGAGCATTCCGATAGGTCGCACCGTGATCGCGCGATGCAATCATTACAACCCCTGTTCGTCGAACGCAAATCGTTCTCGTGGCGGGTGATTCGCTCTGCCGCCAGCGCATGGAAGAGGCTCACTGTCCGGGAAATGCTGCACGTTTCGCGAGTCGTTTCACTCAGCGCAATTTTGACGACGGGCCAAGAGAACTAAGCGACGCGCGGGGATTCCGTCGATTGCATTGGTCGAATCCAGCCGGTTAGACTTGGCCGCTCGCTCAGGATGCCGAGCGATTTGGAACGTGCATGAGGCTCGATCTCCACCGATATCTCCAGCGGAAACCTGCCTTATGAGTTATTTCTTGCTTACCGGTGCGACCGGTCTGCTCGGGAACTACCTGCTCCGTGACCTGTTGCTCGCCGACGTGCCCGTGGCGGTGATTGGCCGATCCAATCGGCGACAGTCCGCTCGACAGAGAATCGAAGTCGCCATGTGCGGCTGGGACGCCGAGGCAGGACGAGCATTGCCTCGCCCCGTCGTGATGGAAGGTGACATCAGCCAGCCCGACTTGGGCTTGAACGCGAACGATGTGCGCTGGGTGGCGGAGTATTGCTCGGCCATCATCAACAACGCCGCCAGCTTGACGTTTCATTCGACCAGCAAAGAAGGCGAGCCGTGGCGGTCGAACGTCGGCGGAACTCGCAACGTGCTGGACTTCTGCCGCACAACGGGCCTCCGCCAATTTCATCACGTCTCTACCGCGTACGTGGCTGGGCTGCGTCAGGGCCGCGTGCTGGAGTCCGAACTGAACGTCGGACAGGAATTCTCAAACGACTACGAGCGGAGCAAGCTGGAGTCGGAGACAATGGTTCGCAACTGCGACTTCATCGACACGCCCACGATCTTCCGTCCGGCGATCATCATCGGTGATTCGATGACCGGACGGACCACAACTTACCACGGCTTTTACGCCGCGCTCAAGTTGACTCACACCATCATTCAAGCGTTCCCGAAAGACCTCACGGGGTTGGTCGGCGACCAGCCAGTGCGACTGACACTGAACGGCACTGAAACCAAGCACTTGGTCCCTGTGGATTGGGTTTCCGCGTTCATGGCTCACGTGCTGACTCACCCGAGACTGCATGGCCAGACGTACCATCTCACGCCAAAGCACCCGGTCACGACCCGGCTCATCCGCGATGTCCTCGAACAGACGACCGGCACTTACGGGTCAACTCTCGTCGGCCCGAACCAGCAACCGGGTGATCCCACCGAAGCGGAGCGACTCTTCTACGAGCACATCCGCATTTACAACTCGTATTGGAAGATGGACCCGATCTTCGATCGGACCAACACCGAAGCCGCCGCGCCTCATCTGGCCTGTCCGCATGTCAGTCGAGACCTGCTGACAAAGCTGTCGCGCATCGTCATTGATGACGGATTCCCAGAACCGAGCAAACGCCCGGTGGTTCCCGAGTTCGATGTGGTCTCGCTGTTGACTCCGTTGCTGGAGCAGACGGACGTGCATCCACCCAAGTCGTCCGACGAACGGTTGCTCGGCTTGGATGTCTGCGGCCACGGCGGCGGTCAATGGCAGGTCATCGTCCGTGGCGAAGAGATCGTCGGCGTGGAAACCGGACTGCACGAAGACCGTCTGGCAACGTGCCGACTGAACGTGGAGACGCTCGCGTCGCTCGCACAGGGGCAACGCAACTGGGACGACGCCTTCAATTCTGGAGCGGCCGTCATCCAAGGCAACGGGCGAACGCTGCATCAGTACGCGAAACTACTCGAGCAGATGCTGGAGCAGACCGTCAACTGACACGCTGAGGTACGAAGCACCGGGGTGGCTTGAATCGGCCCTGATTCGACGAATATCGAGACGGGGCAGGTGGCAAACCTGCCCCGTTTTTTTGTTTCGTGAAGACGCTCTACCTCACGCGGTACACGCTGACACTAACCCGAAGCGTAAGCGAGGATGCAACACACGTTCTCGCTTACGCTTCGGGTTAGTGTGAAATGTGCCATCCTCATCCGTGCGCGGTATATCACCCCGACGACAGTCCATCTCCAAGGGGCTGTGCATCCGCTCTGTCCGAGAGTTCTTGAGAGTCCTGGCACACGTCGGGTACGTGGAGACTTCGGAACGCACCTGCTTTTGCGGTAGCCCTGTCGCTCCGCCGACAAGCGGTCCCGTCGAGTACTACGAGCGCCGCTGGCTGATCGAAGAATTCCACAAGGCGATCCAGACCGGCTGCCGCCTCCAAGACCGACAGTTCTTGGAAGCGTAACTACCAACTCCCAAACCGAGTCATGACAAGGTACTCGCCCGACGCGCGCGATTCGGGGTCATCGAATGCCCAGCCCTCGCTCGCGCGTTTTGAAGTTGCACACTTTTGATTTTGTGGGCGTCGTTCTCCGCCTTTCCCCATGGGATTCGGGGGAAACGTCGGGTAAGGACGGTCGTGATTCGCGGTCTCTCTTCATTCGCTGTCGAAGGACTCCCACTTTTCAAGATCGACAGCGAATGAAGAGAGACCGCGAATGGCACAATGCCCTTCTGACAGCCAGGTCAGGTACAAACTTGAGTTTGAGGAGATTCTTCGACGAATAGCAGCCTGTTGAAAAAGGGAGGGCGAGGCTCCCGCCGAGCCATGTGCGTCAGGAAAGTCGCTTGTTTCTCGCGGCTCGGCAGGAGCCTCGCCCTCCCGGCAGCCGTTTTTCAACAGGCTGATAGCGCAACTTCAAAACTCGCGCGTCAGGCTCGTTTCGCGAGTCGAACCGGCTTTGAAAGGTTCTCCAGTGTGAGCCACCCGTTTCGGCAAGTCGATCCGACACAGACTCCGGCCGAATGGGATCGCAAGCCATTCGTGGAACGACGCATCGCCGTCCGATACACTCCGCCGCGCGTTGGCCCGGTCGTGGGTCACGCCTCCGTTCCCGCCTCCCTTCGACGAGTGGTCCCTCATGAAAGCCGTAGCCGTACTTCCCGGACAGACCAACAGTGTCCACCTGCGAGACATCCCGCAGCCGAAGCTGACCGATCAGCCTCATGCACATGTCTGCCAGATCCCCGATGGCCGCGCGGTATTGGTGAAGACGCTGCAAATCGGCGTCGATGCGACTGATCGCGAGATCAACGAGGCCCTCTACGGCAACGCTCCACCCGGTGGCGAACATCTCGTCATCGGGCACGAGAGCTTTGGACAGGTGGTCGAGGTGGGTGCGAAGGTCACGGAGCTGAAGCCGGGCGATCTGGTCTCCTGCACCGTCCGCCGACCGGGCGGTTCGGTCTATGACGTGATCGGTCGCAACGACATCACCAGCGAAGAGACTTACTACGAGCGCGGCATCAATCTCTGTCACGGCTACCTGACCGAGCTGTTCGTGGACGATGCCGAGTACATGGTGAAAGTTCCGCCGCAACTGAAGCATCTCGGCGTGTTATCGGAACCGGCCAGCGTCTGCGCGAAGGCGATCGAGCAGGCGTATCTGGCCCAGCAGCGGCTGCAAGTCTGGAGACCCCGGCGCGCCTTCGTGCTGGGAGCCGGTCAGATCGGGCTGCTCGCCACGATGATGCTCAAGCTGCGTGGGCTGGATGTTTACACGCTGGCCACCAAACCGGGACCGCATCGGAAGTCCGAGATCGCCACGGCGTATGGAGCCACCTACGTCAGCACGAAGCAAGAGTCGATGCACGATCTCGTCAAGCGCGTTGGCAGACCGGACATCATCTTTGAAGCCACCGGCAACGCCGAGCAGTGCTTCCGCTCGATGGAGGTGCTCAATCTGAACGGCGCGCTGATCTGGACGAGCATCACCGGCGGCACGCACGAAGTGACGATCGACGCCGCCAAGATCAACCTCGAATGGGTACTCGGCAACAAGCTGCTTGTGTCGAGCGTGAACGGCAACCGTCACCACTTTGAACTCGGCCTGCAAGCCTTGTCCCACGGCGAAGCGATGTTCCCCGGTGTCACCCAACGCATCCTCACCAACCCCGTCGCGGGTTTGGACAACTACCAGGAAATGATGCGTCTGCTGGTCGAAGACAAAGAGGCGTTGAAGGTCTTCGTGAACATCGGATGAAGCTGGGGCCAATTGACTCCGCCCGTGATCGCAGGATGATGGCAACCAACTCCTGCCGCCAAGGAACAAACGATGGATGACTATCTCACACTCGACGAGATCGAAGCCCGCTTCTCACCAGAATGGGTACTCATCGACGAACCGCAGAAAGATGACTCGCAACGGTTGTTGGGCGGGCGTGTCGTCGCCCATTCTGCGGATCGAAGTCAGCTCTTCCAAAGAGCCAAGGAGTTGGGACTGCACCATATCGCCATTCGGAAATTGGGGCCGTGGTTGGAAGACGTGGTGCTGGTGCTATGAGTGAGTTTTCGTTCACGGCACGGAGGGGACCGATCCTCGTCGAAGCATCCGCCAGTGGGCCTGCGGACAGCATGGACCTCCAACTGATCCTCGACACCGGCGCAACGACGACCATGCTCAGTGAGGATGTCGTCCGCTATCTCGGTTACGGCCCCGCACTCGAATCAAAAACGATCGAGTTCACAACGACGGGTGGTCCGGTCACTCGGCCCATCATCACCTTGAACCGTCTCAGCGCATTGGGTCAACATCGCCTCGGATTGGATGTCATCGTCCATTCCATTCCGGGGGATACCAAGGTGGATGGACTGCTCGGGCTCGATTTCTTTCGAGGCCATCACTTGTCGATCAACTTTGTCACGGGGCGGCTTTCTCTCGTCTAATCTGCTGCAAGGGAGAGTCACCGGTGACCGACAGTCTACGGGAGTTCGGTTCAATCGCGATCGCAGGGGACTCGCCGAATGCGGATCGCGCGTCCGCCGGACTGACTCGGTTCTCAAGTCTCGTGCAGCGGCTAAGTGGCTCACTGACTTCCCTCGAACGCGCTGCAAAGCCGCTCCGTTTAAAACCGCTGGCCGGGCGAGACTGGTTCGATTTGCTGACTCGCAAGCTGGTGCCTCAACTGGCCGACGGAGCCTACTTGATCGTCGCGGTCGTGGGCGGGACGAACATCGGCAAGAGCGTTGTCTTCAATCACATCGCGGGCTTTCGCGCCAGTGCGAGCAGTCCACTGGCATCGGGCACGAAGCATCCTGTCTGTCTTGTCCCGACGGACTTTGCCGAGCAGCACGATCTGCACGCGATGTTCCCCGCGTTTGAGCTCCGCTCGTGGACGAGCGGCGATGAGGCGTTGCAGAGCAGCGACGCGCATTGCCTCTTCTGGCGGACTCACGACAGCGTGCCGAAGAATCTCGTGATCCTCGACACGCCCGACGTGGACAGCGATGCGCCGGTGAACTGGCAGCGGGCCGACGCCGTGCGCCAAGCGGCCGATGTCCTCGTCGCGGTCCTCACGCAGCAGAAATACAACGACGCGGCGGTCAAACAATTCTTCCGCAAGGCGGCCAGCGAAGACAAAGCGGCCATCATCGTCTTCAACCAAGTCGAGCTTCCCGACGACGAACCGTACTGGCCGATCTGGCTCAACACGTTTTGTGGCGAAACCGGGCTGAAGCCCGAATACGTCTATCTCGCCGAGAACAACCGCAAGGCAGCGGAAGCGATTGCGTTGAAGTTTGAAGAGCGTCGAGTGACGAGCGTCGAGTGTCGAGTGCCAGAGCAGGCGATGACTGCGCGTGATGTCGTTGCTTCCCCTCTGGCACTCGACACTCAGCACTCAGCACTCAGCACAGTCTTGTCGCAGCTCCGCTTCGCCGAGATCAAGCTGCGGACGTTGCGAGGGTCGCTGACACGGCTGGTCGATGTGGACTCCGGCGTCCCCGCGTACCTGCGTGAAGTCGCCACGAGGAGTCGCCAGTTTCGAGACGCCTCCGATGTGTTTGCCTCCCGCGCGATGGTCAAGCAAGCGGACTGGCCCGCTCCGCCGAACGGGCTGCTGGTCGATGAGATGTGGTCGTGGTGGGACGGGCATCGTGAGGCGTGGACGGCCAGCGTGCATGGCTTCTACGCGCATCTCGGCCGTTGGCTGACGGGGGGAGTGCGGCTCGTGCGCGATCACGTGTGGGGTGCTCCACCGCCGCCGCTCGATGAGTACCGCAAGGCCGAATGGGACGCGATCGTCCGCGTCCTCGAACAGGTCTACGGACAGTTGCAGGTCATCACAACACTCGGCAACGAACTGCTGACCTCACGTTTGGAGCGACTTCTCTCGGGGACCTCGTGCGAGGCCGTGCTGGCTCAACTCCACCGCGAACACGATCAGTTTGACTTCGCCGCACTGGCCAAACGCCTCGTCCACGAGGAGATGTCCGTACTGAAGACGGATCGCCAGCAGTTGTTCACGATGCTGCGTCAGGCCGACCGCGCCGCCGCCGTCTTCCGCCCCGCGCTCACGCTCTTGCTCGCGATGGGCGGCGGCTTCGGTGCAGACCATCTCATCGCAGAAGCGGCCACACAAACGCTGACACACGTCGCCATCGACACGACCGGCGCAGCGGCCACCACGGTCGCGGGCGAAGCCGTCGTCGAAACGGCTGGCGGTGTGCTGGGACAAGCCAAAGCGTGGCTGCTGCAACTCCACACCAAATTCAAAGCGGAACGCGAAGCTTGGTTGCTCGCCCAACTGCGCGAGCATCTGCTGGGCGAACTCCTCGACGAACTGCAAGCGGGCGCGAACGTCCCCGAATCACCGTCGTTCGGCGAAGTCAAAGCCGTCGTCGCAGAGTTGGCGAACACGTTGAATCACACCAAACTCGTTTAACCGCGTGGGCAACGCCCCGCGCGTCGAGTGGCGGAACAACGCCGAACGTCACTCAACACGCGGGGCGTTGCCCACGCGGTGAAACGAAGACAGAGCAACGGAGGCACGAACTCATGACGACCGAACTCGCTCAACTCGAACTGTTATCGAACGTGGATGACCTCATCGCGCGGCTGTCGGCTTGGTCGGTGGAGTCCTCCGCGTGGGAGCCAGTGCAGCGCGAGAAACGGCTCGTGCGGCGAACACTCGAACGGCTCGAGCCGATGCGGGCGCGGGTCGAAGCACCGCTGGTCGTCGCCACGTTCGGCGGGACCGGTGTCGGCAAAAGTTCGCTGGTGAACGCGCTCGTGGGAGCTGAAGTCACGGCAGCGGGACGACAACGACCGACGACGACGGTCCCGTACTTGATCGCTCATCCGCAGACCGACCTCTCCTCGTTTGACCTGCCACTCGACGATCTGCATGTCGTCCGCAAAGAGACGCCATTGCTGCGGGACATCGTGTTGATCGACTGCCCCGATCCGGATACGAACGAAACTGAGACTGCCGAAAGCAACCTCGCGCGGCTGCATCGGTTGCTGCCGTTTTGCGATGTGCTGCTCTACGTCAGCACGCAACAGAAATACCGTTCGGCCCGCGTGAGCGATGAGTTGCTGGAGGCGGCGAAAGGGTGCCGGATCGTCTTCGTCCAGACACACGCCGATCTCGACGAAGACGTTCGCGACGACTGGCGGAAGCAATTGACCGGTCGCTTTGAAGTGAGCGACCTCTTCTTCGTCGATTCCAAACGAGCGTTGGCCGAACAGCAATCGAGCGTCCGGCCAACGGGTGAGTTCGGTCGCCTCATCGACCTCTTGCAACGAGAGCTTTCCGCCGCGCAGCGAGTTCGCATCCGCAAGGCCAACCTGCTCGGGTTGGTTCACGAGGTTCTCGGTCACGCGAAGGGATCGCTCGCGCAACATGCACCGCTCGTCGCCAAGCTCGAACAGGCGCTGGCCGACCAACGTCACCGCGCGACCGAACGGATGGCGAGCCGACTGCGGGACGAGTTGCTTGTCAGTCGCGGGTTGTGGGAGCAGCGGTTGCTTGGCCAGGTGACGCAGCTTTGGGGGTACAGCCCGTTCGCGTCGGTGCTGCGACTGTGGCACAGTCAGTCGAGTTTGCTGGCGTCGTTCGCGCTGACGCGGGCACGCACGACGGCGCAGATGGCACTGGTCGGTCTCGTCCACGGCTCGCGCTGGCTGGCGTCGTCACAACAGGAACACGCGGCCGAACGCCGGTTGGAGGGTCTCACGTCGCTTGGCCTCTCCGATGTGGAACTGCGTGAGGCGCAGCTCGTGATCGCGGGACATGCCCATGCGGCGCAGCTCGACCGGCCAACATCATCGGCCTCGACGCTCGACGCGCTTCGCCACGCTGCGTCCAGCGTGCAGCACGAGTTCCTCACCGATGCCGCCCGCCGCATCGACGAAATCATCCTTCAAGCCGCCACACGCCACTCGCACTGGCTGGTGCGAGCTGTCTACGAAGTGATGTTCGCCGAGCTACCGCTGTTCCTGCTGTACCGCATCGGTCGAAACTTTTTCTACGACACATTTCTCCGAACGCCACCGCTGCCATACCTCGACACGAACTTCTACATTCCGGCCGCGATGTTCCTCGTCCTATGGGCGGGCCTGCTGGTGATGTCGTTCACCGGCCGATTGCGTCGCGGGCTGACGCAGCACGTTAACGAATTGGCGCGCGAACTGGCATCGCTCCAAGTGGGAGGCGGCTTGTTCCCCGACCTCGAACAACAGGTGGGAGACTTCGCCCGTGAACGCGATCGCATCGAGTCGTTCGCGCAGACAGTCGATGCGATCCGCGACCAGTTTGCGGATGCGAGCGGTCTTGGTGGATTGAAGTCGTAGGGTAAGCGTCTCGCTTGCCCGGCTGCCGGACGGATGTGGTCGTGACGGACAGATGTGACCGAAGAGGCCAAAGACGGGCAAGCGAGACGCTTACCCTACGAAAGACTTTCATGGGACGATGGCTGGCCAAGTCGTGGTTTCTCGTCGCGCTGCTCGTGCTGCTGCCGGGCGGAATGACGTGGGGCTGGTCCACGTCCGAGAGCTGGCGACTGGCGACGGCCGGTCGCGTGCAACCGGCCCTCACGACGGTGGCCATTCTGTTTCTGATGTCGTTCAGTCTGGACAGCGGCAAGCTGCGCGAGTCGTTTCGCGCGCCGAGGCCGGTCGTTTGGGGAACCGTCGTCAATATTGTGCTGTTGCCATTGATGGCGTGGCCGCTGGCGAGAACTCATTCGTTGGCCGACCTGTCGCTGGGACTGATGATCGCCGCTGCGGTCCCCTGCACGTTGGCGACCGCTTCCGTTTCCACGCGGCAGGCCGGCGGCAACGATGCGGTATCGCTGCTCATCACACTGCTGACAAATCTCGTGGGAGTCATCCTGACGCCGCTGTGGCTGCGCTGGGCGATCTCGGCTGGCGGTGAGATCGAAGCTGCTCAAATCGATACCGTGCCGATCATCCGCAACCTTGCGCTGACGGTGCTGTTGCCGACGCTCCTCGGTCAGCTCGCGCGATTCGTACCGCAACTTTTTCGTTTCGCGGTGTCGCACAAGTTTGGAATTGGCATCGTCGCGCAATGCTTGGTCCTGCTGATCGTCACCAAGACGGCGATTGAAGCGGGAGGGCGGCTGCAAGCTCAAGCAGTCTGGCCGACGGCGATCGACTTCGCGCGGTTGGCCATCGAGTGCGCGGGACTGCATGCACTGGCGATGCTGATCGCGCATCGAGGGAGCCGCTGGCTTGGCCTCTCGCGCGAGGACACCATCGCGACACTGTTCGCTGGCAGTCAGAAGACGTTGCCGGTCGGACTGCTGCTCGCCGCCATGCCCGCCGTGACGGGAGGCCGCTCGCTGCCGTTCATCACGTTTCCGATCCTGCTCTTCCACGCCGTACAGCTGGTGATGGACACGGCCATCGCAGATCGCATTGCCCGAAAACCGCGACCAAGCCAACGTGTAGGGATCGGCACAATAACTTCCCTTCCCGATCAGCCGCAGGGCGCTAGCCCCGGTTTGGATGACACAAACCGGGGCTAACAGCCTGTTGAAAAAGGGAGGGCGAGGCTCCCGCCGAGCCGTGTGCGTGAGGAAAGTCGCTTGTTACTCGCGGCTCGGCAGGAGCCTCGCCCTCCCGACAGCCGTTTTTCAACAGGCTGCTAGCGCCCTGCGGCTGATAGCAGCCTGCTTCACTTCGGGAAGTATTGCGGCCGCGTTCCCTAATGTGATCGCAGTCACGCCTTGCCTTTGCGGTTGCCGGGCGGTTCCTTCCATTGCTTCAGTTGCTGGCGGATGTCCTTGAGTGTGATCGACGGGACGGGGAGTCGCAGTTGTGGCTCGGCATCGGGGTTCGGTTGGTCGCCCGATTCGTGGACTCGATTCAGTTCGTCTTCCAGCGTCTTGAGCCAGACGGGGACATCCAGCCCCGACCCCGAGGTCGTGCGGAGGTATTCCTCGACACCCGCCTGCAGCGCGAGGAACGACGGCGAATTGCCTCGACCCTGATCTGCATCTTCACAGGCCGGGCGAATCCGCGCGAGCATGTGATTGACGGCCAGTGGTTTGACGAACCGCTCCTGCAAATGGTTCGAGATGGAGAGCAGCTTCATCCCGTACTTCTTTTGCAGCGACTCCAAGCCTTCGAGGTGTGAGTCGGCCATGTCTTCGGTCTTCACCGCGAAGACATCTTCCCAGATGACGGCTGCTTCGGGCTTGCCCTGCCGCGCGAGAACTTCATGCGCGACGGCGACCGGCAACAGGTTCCACGCATCGCGATCGTAGGCGGTCTCCAGCCTGAGAAAGTCGAGCAGACTGAAGAACTGCTCGCCGTAATCGGACTGCGTGGTGGTCGTGTTGTATTCGAGGAAACGGTCGAATTTTTCGACGACGACTTGGTAGATCAAATGCAGTTGTTCCGCCGCCTCATCGCGATCCACCGTGCCGTTGCGTAGGTCATTCAGCAGGCGGATCGGTCGGAACGGGTCTTCGTTCTGTTCGAGGTACTCCAGGAATTTCGAGACGCCGCTGTGCAGGATCGCGCGCACGTTGCCGAGCGTCAGAACTCGGGCGTTCAGAATGTCAGAGCCATACTTCTTCACGAACTTGGCGGTGTCATCCCAGACCTCATCGACCTTCAGTGCCTCGACCGACGACAACCGCATCGTGCTGCTGTGTTCGAGCCATTGGTCCAGATACAGCTCGACGATCTCACCGACGATTTCGATCAGGTCTTCGTCGCTGAAGCGGCCCCCCTTCCAATCCTCCGACGCCCGCACAACACATTCGAGCGTATTGCGGAGCGCGATGCGGAACAGGCGATCGAACTCGGTGACGGCCATGCCGCGCGGTCGCGAACCTCGCTCCATTTTCTGAGCGGTTCGCAGCAGATGCCACGTCTCACGCAAGAGGCCCAATTGGGGTAGATGTGCGAGCAGGAACTTCACCAGCATTTGCATCGAGCGGGCAGTGAGAATCTGTTTCGGCTCGCCCCCATGTTCGAGCGGCACGTAGAGCAGCGGCTTGCTTTGCAGCGATCGCAGCAAACCGGGGAGGACTCGACGCACTTCTTCCTCATCGCGACGCATGATGCCGCGATACATGTCGATGATCCGGACTTCCTCAGCCGAATTACGCACCGACTGATCTTCCGGCGACAGCGCACAGGCCAAGCACCACTGCGCCGAGCGGAAACTGAGCCAAGTCGTCAGTGACATCTGGACGAGAAAGAGCTTCGTCTGCAACTGGCTGTCGTACTCGACGTTCGCATCGTGTTCTCCACTCGATTCGCCGATGTCTCCCTTCCAGAGATCGTCCGTCAGTCGCATGAGATCGGTTTGGAGATGCACCGAGTGTTCGAGCCAGTGTTTGAGAGACTCGGTCTGCGCGAGCCGTGCCGCACGGCCTTCCTTGGAATCATCGAGCGCCGCTCGATCTTCGCGTTCGACCGCCAGCGTCGCGGCCATCTGCCACAGTTGAGCCAGCACGCGGAGGAACTTCAGTCGTGGCTCCAATTGCTTTTCAACCAGCTCGAACTGCGTGTCGCCATCGAGTTTGGGGCCGTCATCCATCGTCGCCCCTTCCTGACCGTCGTCCGAACTGTCGTGGAAGACCATGTTGTCGTAGGCCGCGCCGAAGAGTCCCTGTTCATCTTCCTCGTCATCCATCGCATCCGGACGACCGCCATCTGCTTCAGGCCAGTCGGATGCCGTGCCCAATTCGCCATCGACCGTTCCCGCCCGGTAAACCGGTGCCGACCACATTTCACCGGCGTTCGCTTCGAGGTAATCGAACATGCGGCGCACCAGCGGCCACGGATCGTCCTTGGCCGTCGAACCGTCTTCCACTGCCTGACCCATCCACCACAACAGCAGATCCTCGAACGACAGATGCCCCGACTCGAGGCCCACCGTTTCATGCTGACTGAGCCACTGCATGAGCAGCCCCAACGCGGCGATGCGATCGTGCCGTTCCAGTAATGCCGACACGACCTGCGCGTACGCCTTCGCCGATTGGAACTGATCGACGTGAGCGCGCCAGAACAGCATGTCACCGGCCGATTCACCGGCGGCCCGCCAGTCGGCAAGGGCTTTGGCGACGTGTTCGGCCGAATCGAGGTGTTCGCGCGCGGCGACGCGCGGCAAGTCATGGACGGTCAAGGTTCCGAACCGGTCCCAGAATTCGGCAAGCTTTTCGTATCGTTGCGAGATCGCCAGTTCGAGAGCCTTTTCACCGCGCGCGGCCGATTCCTCCAACGCGCGCGAATAAGCGTCGAGCAACGCTTCCATGATGTGGTACAGCATCTCGATTCGTTGATCGGGAACACTGTCTTCACGCGAGATGAACAGTGGGAAGAGGCCCTGAAAACCGAGTACGTTCCACGGATCAACCAGCGCCCCGCAATTGATGCCGCGATGCAAAAAGTCTTCCGCCTCTTGCAGCAACACGAAGGCTTCCGCGATCTGCTTCTGCTCGACGATGCGCCGCGCAGAGTGAACACGGCAGAGAACTTCGCACTCGAACCGAGCCGAGGCGCACGGAATGACTTCGGCCTGGCGAAGGCTCGCTTCGGCATAGCCCATGCGTGCGAACAGGTACGCCAACTGACGCCGTTGCACTTGCTGGGCGCCGTACTGCGCGAGAAACATGTTCAACGATTGCCGCACATGGCCGAAGGGTTGCCGCGTCGTTTTGGCATGTCGGGCGAGTCGTTTGGCTCGCGCCCCCGACGCCGAGTTGGAGAGCTGCGAATAGAACTCGTCGCGCTGGCGGGCGACCTTCGGCAGTAGCGAGGTCAGCGTGACGCTGGAGTCGTGACATTCGGGACCGTACCCGCTGATGGCCGACGCCATCAGAATCGTTCCGCACAAAACGGCGGAGATATCGAACAGCGTCTCGTCCGGATCGACCCGCTTTTGCGAGGCGGCCCAATCGAGCAGTGCGTCGAGAATCACTTTGCGAACGACGAAGCGGCGATAGTTTCCCTTCAAGTCGATCTGATGCGGATCCCACTCACCGAACAAATAATTGGTTCGCTTGTTCGCCGGATGAATGTGATCGTGGGCACGCAGATCGATCGCCAGTTCATCGAGATTGTCGAGATCGAAATACGCATCGGCGAGCATCTCGCGCGGCATCTCACGCAGCAGTTCCAACACGCGCGTGATGAGTGCGTGATACTTGCCGCTCACCACGCCCGCTCCGCGCAGATAGATCGGCAGCGGACGAAACCGCTCGTGCGCGTACGGTTCACATTTGCGACCGTTTTCCAAAATGGCGATCGGACGATAGCCCACGAAATCGTTCAGTCGGTCGATCGCCCCCGCCACGATCCGGTCGGCTTCGTCCCACGGCCCGCCCTGTTCGAGAACCGCTTCAAACACCTTCGCCAAGAAGAACGGCTGTTGAAGCTCTTCGGGCTGCAAGTGGAACAGCAGGTCGCGGTGATGCTCGCGATATTGAGGCAGCGTCTTGTCGAGAGCCAACGAAAGGACTTGCTCGGCCTGAGAAATGTCAGAGAACGCGGCTGAGGTCTGGTGCAGATTCGCCAGCATTTGACGCAAGCCGGACACGAAGTCTGCAAACGGCAAACTCTGCCGCAGCAGGTCGAGATTCTTTTGAAACTTCGGGTCGGATCGGCCGCCTGAAAAGTTCAGATAGCCGAGGATCTCTTGGGCAATCGCAGCATCGTTCGGATTGAGATTCAAAGGACCAACCCTCCTGTGGGGCGAGTTCGCTCGCGGGAAAAGAACTCGCTGTCCGGCATTAGCCCGTCATGCAGAACCAGTAGTCACAACGTTTCACCGCTGCGAGGTCTCGGGCGGCGAAGAGGATACGTGACTGAGACAGGGGTTCGCAAACCAGACTTCTGCCGAGACTTCTGTGAAACAGTGATCGCGAATGCGGCCATCCCCCGTTGAAGCGGATTTCGTCTCAACTCAGATGGCAAACTGTGACGATTGTAACGGTCATGTCGGTCGGAAAGTCTGTGCGAGGCGATGTCGTCTCGTGATCGGACCCGTTGGTTCGTATCACCGCGTGGGCAACGCCCCGACCGTTTCGGAACAGCGTGTCATGCAACTAGCCCGACGCGCAAGCGAGGGCTTCGCGTGAAATCAATGCGAAGCCCTCGCTTGCGCGTCGGGCTAGTCAGTCATAGTGCGCAATCCGGATGAAACGACGCCAACCTTTCGGCCGATGGTGCCGGTGAATTGTTAGGAAGCGATATCCGCCGATGCGTCACAGATCCCAGAGTTCGCCGTCGGTCAATCTGTTTGCCTTTCTGGACATCCTCATTTGCACGATGGGCGCGCTGATCCTGATGTTGATGGTGGTCACAACACGGCAGCTCCGCAAAGATTCGCTCGCGCAGGTTCTCGCAGAACTGAAGAATCCTCCTCCTCCGCGCATGTCTGTTGAGCCTCCACGATTGGCCGCGCCACCGTCAGTCACTTCGATCATGATTCCCGCGCAGCCTGAAGCAGAACCGGAGCCGCTCGCCCTCGAATCTTCCGAACCGGCGATCAATCCGCGCGACAGAGTGCTCGCCGAACGTGCGGCCGCACTGGCTCAGCGCGAACAGGAACTCCATGAGTTGTTGGCGGAGTGGCATCAGAAAACGGGCGCACTCACTCAAGCACGCGATCAACACGCGAAGTCACTCGAACAACGCCGCCGCTTAAAGGAAGTCGCTGCACGGCAGGTTGCCACGTTGCAAGACGAAGCGCAGGGACTGGAGGCGAAGCTCGGCGGGCTGACTCGCGAGCTTTTGAATTCGACTGGAGGCGATTCGACCTCGCAGGAACGCCAGGCGATCGAACAACAGATTGCCGCAGTTCAAAGGCGGCTCAAGGCGGCGCAGGCCACCGCCGCCGGGGGCGAGAGCAAGTTCATGGTGGTCCCGTTCGATGCGCAGTCGGGAACGTCGCGGCGTCCGATCCTGATTGAATGCACGGCGGACGGACTGCGGTTTCTTCCCGAAGACATCGTGATTCGACCGGACGATCTCGAAGGCTTCACGGCGCGCGTCAACCCGTTGTTGGCGGGATCGAACGCGCTCGTCAGTTACTGGACCGCGTGGAACCTCAAGCAACCTCAACCGGCCCGCCAACCCGAGCCTTACGTGCTGATGCTCGTTCGCCCGAGTGGCACGGTCGCGTACTACATCGCCATCAAAATGTTGGCGACACTCCAGCAACCGCACGGTTACGAATTGATCGAAGAGGACACACAGCTTCAACAACCACCGGTCGATCTCGCCGCCAAAGCCGCGTGTGAAGCGGCTATCAAACGTCTGCTTGCCGAGCGGGCGCAGATCAAGGAGTTCGCGTCGAAGCGATCTGGTGTGGGCAGTTTTCTGCGAGGCGGCGGCTCCGGCAGCGATGCTTTCCGCAATGGATCGCGCGGCACCGGTGGGTCGGTGAGTCAGGGCGGATCGGGAGCCACCGGAAGCGCCGGAGGTCCGGGTGAAGCCACCGTTCGTAGTGCTTCGACAAATCGCTTTGAACTCACCGACGTGACTGGCGACGACCACGATGTCGGGTCACGCAGTTGGGAACGGATCGAGAATTTCGCGGGCAGGAATCCGCGTTCAACAGGACAGGGCGGTCCACAGTCCGTTGCCAAGGGAATGAACGGGCTGGCTCCCGGGCAACGCATTACAGAAGGAGATGAGTATGAGTCTGCTGCAAACGGTTCTGATTCGGGTGTTCGGCGGTCTGTTTCGGGCGACGGCAATGTGGGACGACGGGGTGCGTCCGAACCAAATCGCCAAGCGTCCGGCAAAGAAGCATCTGGCAACTCGCCCCCGCCCGGCGACTCCGGCATCGAACGGCTCGCGGAGGAGAGCGACGCCGACTCCGCGACCGGTGCTGCTGTCGGAGCTGATCGCGGCGAAGCACCCCTAGACATTGGACTGGGTTCGACGGGACCAATGGCGGTCCCCGTGATCGACCGCCGCTCGAAGAAGTCTGCTCTCAACAAGCCAATTGAACCCGAAATGCTCTCGCACAAACGGTGGGGACTTTCGGCCGCTGACGCCGCCATCGGCCTCGAACGCGAAGTGCGCATCGACGTGGAATCGAAGCGGCTCGTCGTGGGCGGCAAGCACGCCATCCACATGGGCGACGGCGAGTCCAAGCAGGAAACGCTGGAGCGACTGGTGACGGTCCTCGACCTGCAAGCGCGCGACTGGGGGCAGCCGCCGCAAGGTTTCTTCTGGAAGCCCAGCCTGCGATTCGTCGTCGCCAAAGACGGAAACCCGAACTACGAGCAAGCCCGCGCGCTCACCGAACGGTCAGGACTCTCCACGTCGAAAGAGTACGCGCCGGACACCGCTGACAAGACCGGCACTGCGGCCACGACCGGTTCGGCCACGACTCCTCCCGCATCAAAGCCCTTGCGCGTTTCACGGGGAGGGGCACCATGAGCCGTCGTCATCGTGAAGAAGAAGAGTTCAGTTCCAGTTCGTTCTTGGACGTGATCTGTAATGTCGTCGGCATTTTGATCGTCCTGATCGTGATTGCGGGAGTCCGCACACGCCCGCCGCTGAAACCGAACCCAGCGCCCGAGAGCGTTGCCGCGTCGTTGGATTCACCCTTGGATTTACCGCCGGTTCTGGCTGAGGTCGCTTCACCGGAGGCAGCGACCGCACCCGAGTTGGCCGCGATCGAACCCGACTTAACGCCACCACTGCTCGAACTGGAGCCGGAACCGGAACTCGAACCTTTACGACTCCCCGAGTTGGCTCCGCCACAGGAGATGGTCGAGCGGGCGCGGCAGCTCGACGCCGAACTTGCCGCCCTGCGACGAGACCACGCGAATCTCGCCAACACATTGACGGCCCAGCATCGACAGCAGACGGAACTGAACGAGCGAGTCCAAACCGCGCGTGATCTGCTCGCCACGAGGCAGCTCGATCTGAACGCTTCCAAACAGCAAACATCCGAACAGTTGTCCGACCTCCGGTTGGCAAAACAAACCTTGGCGCGGCTCTTGGCACAGGTGAAGGCTCTGGAAGAAAAGACGCCGCCGGTCGAAGCGTTGAAGCATCACATCACGCCCATCAGCCGCACCGTTTCCGGGAAAGAGAAGCATTACCGGCTCGACAAGAACCGCGTGGCCGAAGTCCCGATCGAAGTCTTGGTTGTGAAGCTGAAGGACCAGATTGAACGCCGCAAGGACTGGCTGACTCGCACCCGCTCGCATCAGGGGCAGGTCGGCCCGTTCGCCGGGTTCAACATGAGCTACCTCGTGCGAGTTGAAATGTTGAGTGGACTCGAAGACTTGCGTGCCGGGCAGGGGGGCTACCGCGTCAGTGTCTCTTCTTGGGAAGTCGTTCCTGAGCCGGATTTGAAGGGCGAGTCCGAGCAAGTCGCCCTCTCACAAGGCTCCCGTTTTTACGAATCACTGCTCGGTGCAGACCCCGACACGACGCTGACCTTCTGGGTCTATCCCGACAGCTTCCCGATCTATCGCAAACTCCAAGCCTTCGCCCACGAACAAGGTTTCCCCGTCGCAGCCCGTCCGCTTCCGAACGGCGTCCCCATCGCGGGTTCACCCAGCGGCACGAAATCGGCCAGTCAGTAAGGGGAGGGTCGAGAGAAGAGAGATTAGAGACAAGAGCCAGAGAAGAGGTCGGGAGTGGAATTCAATGAGACCAGAGTCCGAGATGGAGTTGGGGAATTAAAGCGAGACTGTGCGAGGATGCGTGCCCTCTCGTTTCTGACTCATGACGCTCCACTCTTCTCGCTCGATTCCTGCTAGCAAAGGGCACTTGCCATGAGTGGATTTCGGTTCGAGAAGCTGGACGTGTGGCATCGCGCCGTTGAGTTTGCAGATGCTGTTTACGACGCCACGAGTCACTTTCCATCGGATGAACGGTTTGGTCTCACGAGTCAAATGCGCCGGGCGGCCGTCTCAGTGTCCTCCAATATCGCCGAAGGATCGGGCAGAGCCTCGGATCGAGATTTCGGGAGATTTGTCGAGATCGCCTATGGGTCGCTCATGGAAGTTGTCTCGCAACAATTCATTGCTCTACGCCGTGATTTCATCCCCAAACAGACCTTTGACCGGATTTATCAGCAAGCAGATGAAGTCGCGAGAATGCTCAGTGGACTCAAAGCACATTTGGAACGAGGAACAGGAAAAGTCGAGAGTTAAGAGCGGAGAGTTGAGAGCCAGAAAAAAGACGAGAGTGGAGAGACGAGAGTCTAGAGCCAGAGAAGATGCTGCCGCAGGCTTTCAACTCTCCGCTATCGACTTCTTTGCTGGCTCTCGACGCTCGTCTCTCCACTCTCGTCTTTTTTCTGGCTCTTGTCTCTCGTCACTTCTCTCTCCTCACAATTCCCAGTCACCGTCCCACCACGAATCGAGACAACCATGCTCAATAAATTCAAACCGACCATTCTCAAGACGCTGGACTTGTCGCTGATTCTCGGCGCGGCCAGCACGACGATCTTCTACGGGATCGTGCTTCAGCCGTCGTTTCACGACACGCTGTTGGCACGTTATGCCACCGAGCATCCCGTAGATTACGTCATCGTGGCGCTGTTCTTCTGGGGGATCGCCGACATCGTCCTGAAGACGTTTTCATTCCCGCGTGAAAGCATGGCTCTGCGCGAGACGTGGTTGCCGCCGAGGAACGGCCGCGAACCGGTGGCTCACGCGCACGAGCTGCTGAAGACAGTTCAAGCCAAGCCGCTCTGGCTGATCGAATCGAAGATCGGACAGCGCGTCGCGCAGGCGCTGGGCTACGTGATTGAGAACGGTTCCGCCGAAGACTACCGCGAGCATCTGAACTACCTGTCCAACCGGGGCGAGGACACGACTCACGCCCGCTATTCGCTGGTGCGATTCATCATCGCCATCAGCCCGGTCCTCGGGTTCCTCGGGACGGTCGTTCACTTCGGCACGGCACTCAGCGGTATTTCGTTTGATGAGATGGCCGATCGGCTGCCCGTCGTCGTGTCCGAGATGGGCGAAGCGTTCAACACGACCACCGTCGCGCTGGCCACGGCCATGACGATGATGTTCGCGTTGTTTGTCTGCGAACGGATCGAACACAGTTTCGACGGCTTTATCGACCGCTTCATCGAACGCGAACTGCTCAATCGCTTCGAGGTGAAACACGCCAATCTCACGCCGTTCCTGAACATGGTTCAATCGGCCAATGATGACGCGCTGCGCATCATGGCTACGACGTTCGATCGTCAAGTCGCCGTCTGGACTCAAAGCATGGAGAGCCTCTTCCAACGGTTCGACGACCGCCAGAAACAGGAAGCGGCCGCGTGGACCACCGCGCTGAATGTCCTCGAACAGCGACACGAATCACTCGACACCAAGACCGACAATCGACTGCTCAACATGCTGACTCAGGTCGAGACTCGACAAAGCCACCACTTGACGCACATCGAAAAGACACTCCAAGGCGTCGGTCTGTTACGAGACGACTTCAAGGAGATCGGCCGGACGCTGCAAGCCATCTCGCACGGCGAAGGAAAGCTGACCGAGTTGCAACAGTCCCTCAGTGACAACCTCCGCGTGCTGCACCAAACGGCTCAGATCGACGACGCCCTGCACGGCCTGACCGCCGCGATCCACCTCCTGACCACCCGCCACCGCCAGGGAGGGTTGCCCGAGTCCATTGCAGCGTGACGGTGTGACCCCGGTTTCTCGCAAATGGTTTGCTCTTCAGCCCGGAGGGCGTCAGAGGGTAGCCCACGGCGCGAGCCGTGGGATGGGTGAGCAAGTGCCTGTTTTAGCCCGGAGGGCGATACTCTCCGCGCGTGGGTGCCAGTCTCAACGAAGTGTCGCCCTCCGGGCTGTTGGAGCCTGTTGCACCCGTCCCCACGGCTCGCGCCGTGGGCTACACTCCGGCGCCCTCCGGGCTGAAGAAGAACTCTCAACCACAACCGCAGAGCGGGTCTTCACGGCGGCCGCATCGCGGTAGGGAAACGGCACGAGGACGACATCACCGGGTTCAAACGCCATACAACTCTTTCCAGTTGTCGTAGACGGCATCGGCGGGATTGTCCCATTCCGCTTCGAGACGCTGCATGCCCAACTCCCGCCACTCGGCGTCCGTCGCTTCGTCGATCGTCCGGATTTCGACGACGACCTCGGTTCCCTCGGGCAGCGACAGCGGCTGTTCCAGATGGAGTGACGACAGTTTCCAAAGTCCCTTCAGACGAATCATCGGCTGGCTCCTGTTTTCGTCGCGGACCGCGTTTGGTCCGAGTGCTGTGCCCGAAGGATCATGGCCCGATCCACTGGTTTTCGTACCATCCCTAACGAGCCAACATCGTTTTGATCATTTGGTCTCGTTTCCAAGCCGCAGCTTGGGAACGAGGCGGAAACCACAAACGTTTGTTGACGTGCCCAAAAAACAGCGGCATTCTCTCTTCGGAACATTTATGCCACTTCGACGACCGACTCATACTTGGCCGCACGTAGGACGCTTAACTGTTCTGTAGGTGGCGGAAGAAGTATCAGTGCCGGAGGGTGCCTTGACCAACAAAGAGAAGTTCGACGTAGCGAGGGAACTGATCCGCCACGAGGACGGACTCGTCAACAACCGCGTAACATGGTTGCTAGTGTTACAAGGGTTTTTGTTCACAGCATTCGTGAAGGGAATCGACCTTTATGACAAGGCAAAGTGTCGGCCGTGGACTTCCGCTTGCGTCACGATCGGTCTCGTGGCTATTGGGTTGCTGGGGATCGCTTCAAGCATGACTGCGTTGAACGTCGTTCGGATTGCGTTCGAGCAAATGCATGAAGTCAAGAATTGGTGGAAAAGGACTGGGCAAGCGGCCGCTTTTCCACCCTTAGCTGGCAAACTCGGGGAGGGGTGGTTCTATTTCGCGTTCTCCACAGGCCGGATGCTGTTCGTGCTTGCTGCTGTTTGGTTGCTTCTCATTGTCCTGCTCCTGATCGGCGTGAGGTAGCCGCCTCCAAGCGCTCCGACCGTCCCTACAAGACTGGATATTGAGGATGCAGCACGAGACGAATCAATTAGGGCAGCCGGTGGGACTGTTGGTTCCCGATTGGAAGCCGCCAGCGCTTCCGTCTCGTGACACGATGGAAGGTGTCTTTTGCCGGTTGGAGGCGCTCGACCCGGAGCGTCACGCTCGCGAACTCTACGAGGCCAACAGCCTTGATGCGGACGGCCGGAACTGGACGTATCTGCCCTACGGGCCGTTTGCCACGTTGGAAGACTTTTTCGTCTGGCTGAGCGAGTCGGCTGCCAAGAGTGACCCCTTGTTCTTCGCCATCATCGACAAGGCGCACGGCAAGGCGGTGGGAGTGGCCAGCTATCTGCGGATCGATCCGCGGCATGGTTCGATTGAGGTCGGGCATCTGAATTTCTCGCCACTGCTCCAACAAAAACCCGCCGCCACCGAGGCCATGTTTTTGATGATGGACCGCGCGTTCGGTCTCGGCTACCGCCGGTACGAGTGGAAGTGCAACGCGCTGAACGAGCCGTCTCGCCGCGCCGCACAGCGACTCGGCCTGTCGTTTGAAGGAGTCTTCCGCCAGGCCGCCATCTACAAGGGGAGAAGCCGCGACACCGCCTGGTACGCCGCCATCGACCAAGAATGGCTGGCTCTCCAGAACGCCTTCGCGCGTTGGCTCGACCCGGCCAACTTCAACGAGCACGGCCGGCAACGAGTGGCTTTGGCGTCTTTGACCGCTCCCCTTCTCAACCAGCGTGGGTAATGCTGACGTGACCGACAAAAGTCGAAATCACGCGGCTCGCCAACTTCTGTCGGCAATGGCAATGTTGACCTGACCGACAGAAGTCCGAATTGGGTGAGCCGGGCGGCGCCAGCCCAATGGCACTCACTTTGGCATTTTGTGAGCGGCACGGCGCTAGCCGCCGGTTCTTTTCCAACGAAGAAACCGGCGGCTAGCGCCATGCCGCTCAGGATATTTTCCCAAAGTGAGTGCCATTGGGCGTAAGCCCCCGGATTCTTAGCTGAAATATCGAGAGTCCACTTCTGTCGGTCACGTCAATGTTGCCTTTTCACAACATTGTTCCGCCGAAGCTGTGATTGCGAGCTACGTTTCCTCTCGCTGGGGGAACTCACGTACGGGGCAAGGTCCGAGATCGGCATAGGCGTTGTCATCCGGTCTCGGCCAGCGAAGTGCAGGTGGCAGGCGTGCTGTGAGCTGAGTGCAAAGCCCAAGAAACTTCTTGACGAACCGTGATCGAGAACTTTGCCAGGGACTCCAGCGAACGTCGAACTGACGTTTCTTGGGCCTGCGGTATCCGATCAAAAGAACAGCCAACCGAGCCACTCTTGGTGAAACACTCACGCGCCCGACAGCTCGCGTTTCGTTCCAGTCCGTCAAAGGGAAGGCATGTCGATGACCACCGGTTCGCGCAGCTTGGCCACCGTTTACGCGGCGACGATCTTCACGAGCGCCTTTCTGCTGTTTCAGGTCCAGCCGTTGATCGGCAAGTACATCCTGCCGTGGTTCGGCGGGAGTCCGGCCGTGTGGACGACGTGCATGTTGGTGTTTCAGGTGCTGCTGTTTGGTGGCTATGCCTATGCCCACCTGACGACGCGCTATCTGACACCGCGCCAGCAGGGCTATCTCCATCTGACCCTGCTCGTGCTGGCCTTGATCTCGCTGCCGATCACGCCCGATCCGTCGTGGAAGCCGACGAGCGGCGACGGGGCCGCGTGGCGCATCATGCTGCTGACGATCTCCAGCGTCGGGCTGCCGTACTTCATCCTCTCCTCGACGGGACCGCTCGTGCAGGGCTGGTTCAGTCGTACTCACGAACATCATTCCCCGTACCGCCTCTATGCACTCTCGAACATCGGTTCGTTGTTGGCCTTGGTCTCGTACCCGTTCATTGTCGAACCGAGCTTCGCCACGACAACGCAATCGACGCTGTGGTCGCTGCTGTTCTGTGGCTTCGCGCTGCTCTGTGCGACGGCAGCCGTCTGGATGTGGCAGCGAGCGACTCCCGTGACGCTCGCCAGCCTCGCGCTGTCTGTGCCCGAGACTCAAGCCGAGCGAGACGAAGTTCCCACGCGACAATCGTTGGGGCTGTGGTTCGGTCTGTCGATGACCGCGTCCGTGATGCTGCTCGCCACGACGAACCAAGTCTGTCTCGATGTCGCCGTGATCCCGTTCCTGTGGGTGCTGCCGCTCGCGCTGTACTTGCTGACGTTCATCCTCTGCTTCGACAGTGACCGCTGGTACGTCCGTCGTCCGTTCGCCATCGCGGCGGGGATCGGTTGCCTGGCCGTGTTGTATGTGTTGGGGCAAGGCTCGATGACGGGAATCTTCACGCAAGTTGTCGTCTACTTCGCGACGATGTTCTGCATCTGCATGGTCTGTCACGGTGAGTTGGTTTCCTTGAAGCCACATCCGCGACACCTGACGACGTACTACCTGACAATCTCAGCGGGCGGAGCGGGTGGAGGTCTGTTTGTCTGTCTCGCGTGCCCGTTCCTGTTTGCGTCTTACTACGAGCTGCAATTGGGACTGTTGGCGTTCGCGCTGCTCTCGATGAAGCTCTTGATGCTGCGTGCGCCGAATGCCGCCGTCGCTCCGCCGTCACTGACGCGCGGTTGGGGAACGGTGATCGTGCTGGGAGTGGCGATGGCCGTCCTCTCTCAAGTGGATCGCTTCGCCGACGGTGCGATCGCCGTCAGTCGCAACTTCTACGGCGTACTGAAGGTCGAAGCGCGAGAGACCACGCAGGGCGAACAGGTGCAGGACATGGTTCACGGGCGGATCGTTCACGGCACGCAGTTTCAAGCGGACGACCGGCGACTCGTCCCGACCTCGTACTACGGTGAGTCCACCGGGATCGGACGGCTGCTGCGCGGCGGCTCCGTCGATCAGCCGCGTCATGTCGGCGTGATCGGACTCGGCATCGGCACGCTCGCCACGTATGCCCGTCCCGGCGACCGCTTCCGTTTCTATGAGATCAATCCCGACGTGATCGGACTCGCGAAAAAGCACTTCACGTTTCTCAGCGCGTGCCGTGGCGAGACGGACATCGTGTCGGGCGACGCGCGGCTGATGCTCGAACTGGAAGACGACCAGCAGTTCGATGTCCTCGTGGTCGATGCCTTCTCGGGCGACGCCATCCCCGCGCATCTGCTCACGCTGGAAGCCTTCGCCGTTTATCAGCGGCATCTCAAGCCGAACGGCATTTTGGCCTGCCACATTTCCAACCTGCACTTCGATCTCAGACCTCTGCTGAACGGGCTGGCCCAAGAGACAAACCTCGGTGTCGTCACGCTCGTCAACCGCCAACGTCACGAGTCCGCCACACAAGCCGCCTTCTGGACGTTCCTTTGCCAAGACGCCTCGAAGCTCGCCGCCATCCAGTTGGAGCCGAGCGAAGTCCTGCCCTTCGCTCCGCCGCGCAAACAGCCCCTCGTCTGGACCGACGGCCGCAGCAACCTGTTTGAAGTGCTGCGCTGACGGCCCCGTCTCGCCCAATCGCGTGATCGAACCCAGCCACACGGTGTCACGCTCGCCAATGGTCATCTTGGGCGGCGTCGAAGTGCTGGGCCATCAGCGGCGGCGGGGTGGCCGGGGCTGGAGCGTCTTCGCGAAGCCCCGGGGTTTCGCCCACAGCGGCTCCCACCCCGGCCACCCCGCCGCAGGCCCAAGAAACTGAGAGTGGATGTTTGAACGAAATGGTGCCGTCGCCCTGCATCAATGTTCGCCCTGAGGTTTCTTGTGCTACGCACCCAGCTTGAAGCAAGCTGGGCCACCCCGCGAGGGAAACCGAAGGCCGGTGGAACCGGCCCTACACAACTCAACGAAAACGCCCCGGTGAAGTCACCGGGGCGTCGGGCATTTGTGTTCATTCGGTCAGGTAGAGGCCGGTAAAACCGGCACTCTGCTTCTAGCCGTGGATCAGGGGAACGCATCCCACTTGAAGGTGTTTTCACCGACTCCAGCACCTTGGTTGACTTGGGCACCGAAGCCAGCCGACAGCAGCGTGAACGTGTTGGCCACTGGCTGAGATTGGCGGAACGTCGAGAAACCGCTGACACCCGAGAAGAGGAAGCCGTTCCCGGCGTTCTGAACATCGACGATCGACCCGACGTTCCGTGGGGCGTTGAAAATACCCGTGTTGTCGGCCAGCCGCGTGGCGTTGCGGGCTCGCGTGCCACTGTTAAACGGCCCGCCATCGTCGCCATTGTTCTGGTTTGAAGCGTCGAAGCCGCCCACGGGGAAATCGGCACCGTCTTGAGCCAAGGTTCGCGACTTGAAGACATCTTCCGCATTGTTGTAGAGGATGCTCGCGGCATCGCCTCGGGTGGCTCGCAGCGCATTGCCGGTGTTGTTGCTGAAGACCAAGTCCAATCGAGACAGCGGGTCGGAGGTATAGCTGTCGACTCTGAAAATGTCGTTTCCATTGTTTCGCGGAGCGGTCGGCGGCCCTGGAGGGGGGTTGGTGCCGTCGTTGTTGTCGGTCCACTGCCCGGCGGAAGTCGCGGGGTTTGTGGTCGAGACGAAGCCTTGGAACGTCACGTCCGCAGCGTAGTTACCGCCCAAGGTGTTGTTGCGAACGAGCGCCTGCACACCACCGCGCCCCATTTGGGCGACGAGACCACCGTTGGCCAAGACGTTGGCATTGGTCACACCCGTTGCCGACGCGAAGCCACCGTTGTCTCGAACACTGTTCGAGGCATCGCTGGTCCCCACGCGAATCACGAGGCCCGTCGTATCGAAGACGGACGCGACGTTAGAAATCTGGCCGTTGGAGGTGATCTGGTTGTTAAAGACTCTCAAACCGAGCCTTGGATCGGCCAGCGCGTCACCCGTAGCCATCGCAGCATTGGCATTCGCATCGACGTTCTGCGTCGTGGCGGCCGTGTTCACGATGTAGACACCTTCGAGTTGGCTCCGGTCGATGATGTTGCCAGCAATGTTCAGGTTGGTGGAGATGTTGCCGCCGTTGAGCACGTTGATCCCGCGGGCTCGGTTCGCCTGAAGCGTGTTGTTCGTGAACGTCAGGGCGTTGGTTGTAAACTGATTCACATACGAGTTGGTCGCGTTGAACGTGCCGGCATTGCCCACACTGTTGGCACCGGTCCCGACACCGCTGTACTGGATGCCATCGCCGCCGTTGGCTCCGATGAAGTTCTGATTGACCGTGGCTGTCATCACCTGCGCGTTCATGCTGCCGCTGTTCAGCAGGTCGATACCGTCGGCCGCGTTCCGGTTGATTTGGGTCGTTCCGATGGTGATGAACATCGCGCCTTGATTCGTCATGACGATACCGGCCGCGCCGTTGTCATCCACGAAGCTGTTCGTGATGGAGTTCCCCAACAAGGCCACGATGGGCGCGGGGGGGCTACCGAACGGTGTCACCGAGAATGGGTTAGCTGCCAGCGTGTTCGTGCCGGTGAGCGTCACGCCGTTACCCGTGACGTTTCTCGAGATCGTGGCATTATTGAAGGAGACGTTGTGGATGGCGACCACATCGACACCGTCGCCGGTGTTGCCGGTGATCGTGTCATTCGTACTCTGGATGGCATACTGGCCGGCGTCCGTCGGGCCGTAGTTGGCTCGGGCGTTGATGCCGTCGCCCCCGTTGTTCGTGATGAAGTTCGTGTTGAGCACCAAGCCAATGTTGGCGTCGGCTGTCAGGTTCAACTGAATTCCGTGGCTGTTGTTGGAGTTGATCGTGTTGTTCGTGATCGAGAACGTGTCGGTGGTCGGTGCGAATTGAGACAGGATGTTGATCCCGACGTTGTTGTCGTTGATCTGGTTGGTGGCGAGGCTGATGTTCTGGATGAAGCCGTTGTTCGGCACCGTCGAGTTTCGTGAGAACAGCAGCCCGTTGGTGGTGTTGTTCGAGAACGTCGAGTTCGAGAACGTCAGCGAGTTGGCGAAGGCCGCGTTCGTCGTCTGCAACGAGAACCCGGAACCGGCGTTGCCGGTGAAGGTCATGTTGTTGAACGTGGAGTTCGTGTACCGAGAGTTGTCGGTCATCACGATCGACACACCGTCGCCGTTGTAGATCGGCAGGCCACCGTTGATCGTGTTCGTAAAGGACGAACCGGCCACGTTCGTCCGCAAGGTCGAGAAGCTGCCGAGTTCAATACCGATCCCGGCGTCGTGATTCAGGTTGAACAGGTTCAGGCCACCGGTCCCACCGGTCGTCAGCACGATGTTGTTGGCATTCGCGACATTGACCAGCGACGAGTCGATGAACAAGCCCATCCCACCGTTGGCGACGGTACCGTTGTTGCTAATGTCCGAGAAGTTGTTGCCGCTAATCGGATTCGCCCCTCCCACCGCATTGCTGCTGAGGATCGAGACGTTGGCGTTCACCGCAGAACCCGCAGCGGCGGTCAGATCGACCAGGATGCCGTTGCCCGTGTTCGACGAAATCGTGTCGTTGGTGAACGACAGGTTCAATGTGGGAGCCAACAAGCCGACGACGGGCAGCACGACGTTCACGCCGTCGCCCGCGTTGGTCGTGATCGTGTTCCGCAAGAAGGCGAAGTCGAGAGAGTTATCTAGGTCGCCAACGGGACCGATGTGAACGCCATCGCCGGTGACTTGGCCGGTGATCTGGTTCTCGGTCAGCGTGACCACCCCCGTGTTGCTGTTGTTGACGTTGTTGAAGCCCGACAGGAACAAGACACCGTTATTGTTGTTGGCGTTGATGATGTTGTTGGCGATGCCCACCGTCCCCACGTTGGCGAGATTCACCTGTTGGATGATCACACCGTCACCCTGGTTCGTGCCGATTAGGGCGTAGTCCGAGACACTCAGGTTGGGTGTCCCGTTCACCGCGTTCAAGGTGATCCAGATGCCGTCGCCGTTGTTGCCGGTGACTTGGGCGTTGCTTTGGCCATTCAGTGTGATGGCCGGGCCGACGTTGACTGTGTTCAGGCTCACGAAGAGGCCAGCAACGGTGTTGGCGGGGCCGGCGAGATTGCCGTTTCTGGCAGAAACGTCGTTGAGCAGGATCGAGCCGACAGTGCCGTTGGCGGCGGCATTCGCACTGAAGACGACCGCCACGGCCTCTTCCACACTGTTGGTGTCGGAAGCCACGAATGTCAGATTGATATCGCCCAAGAGCAGCGGGTTGAGTGCCGTGCCAGTCCCCGAGACCGACACACCACGGCCCGTGACCGGGACGGCACGCGTGCCGCTGTTGTTGACCACGAGGTTGCTGATATCAATCACCGGAGCCGGATTGGCACCGCCGCTGACACCATTGAGGATCACGTTCAAGCCACGATCGGCACTGTTGGAGATGTTGTTGGAGTCCGCCAGCAGATGGCGGACGACGCTGTTTGTGAGGTTGATCAGCACGCCATCGCCGCCGTTACTGAGATTGACGAAGGTGTTACCCGACACATTGACCTCACCCACCGGTGAGCCGACCACTCCGCCACCGGCGTTCGTCAGCAGGACGATGCCACGGCTGCTGTTGGTGTCCACCGTGGCGTAGTTGACGACGCTCACGTCTGGCGTGCCCGTGATCGCGTTCAGATTGACTTCGATCCCGTCACCCAAGCCCGCTCCCAACAAACCATTGCCGTTCGACTGCGCCGTGCCCAGACCATCCACCGTGATCGACGAACCGGCCGTCATGGCCAGCGTGTTCAGGTTGACGCGGATGCCGTCCAAGCTGTTGTTGAAGGCCGAGACGTTGTTCAGGGCGATCGAGCCGACGGTCGCGTTGGCCACCACGTTGGCATCGAGGTCCACCACAACGCCAGCGCCCGTCGCGCCGCCGCTGCCGGTCGCCGTGACATTCGTCAGTGTGATGGTCCCCAGCCGCATGGGGTTGGCCGCGCTGCCGCTGCCGTCAATCGACACGCCGCGTCCATTCGTGGTCGTGGTACTCGTCGTGCCGGTGACCGTGATGTTCGGCAGGCCGGTGACTCCGTCCACCAGGATGTCCAGTCCGCGAGCGGCACTGGTGCTGATGAGGTCGTTG
>JAYTGQ010000390.1:0-5723 GCA_043733345.1 Schlesneria sp. | reverse complement strand
TCGGTTGTTTTCGTGAGGAGCTTCTCGATGCTGTTGGCCGCTGTTGCGACGAGTGACCCCAAGCCCGGATTCGCCGTTCTGTTGGCGCTGATCCTGTTCATCGCCGCCTCGGTGTGGTTGGGGACGCTGGCACAGAAGGCGATCGACAAGAAAAAGTTCATGGAGGGATATTTTCTTGGCAACCGGGGCCTTGGGGCGTGGGCGCTGGCTTTGACCGCGACCGTGCAGAGTGGCGGAACGTTCATGGGTTTTCCGTCGCTGGTGTTCAGCTTCGGGTGGATCGTGCTGCTGTGGATCGGCGCGTACATGATGGTTCCGCTGACCGGCTTCGCCATCGTCGGCAAACGGCTGTCGCATCTCAGTCGGCAGACGAACGCCCTCACGGTGCCCGACCTGATGCGATCGCGGTTCGACGACTGGCGCGTGGGCCTCGCCGCGTCACTGCTCATCATTTTGTGTCTGTCGTTCACGATGTTCGCCCAGTTCAAAGCGGGGGCGATGATCATGAAGCACGCTTGGCCGGGCGAGGGTATCCTCGCGTTCGCCGAGGATGTGACGGTGCAACTCGGCCCGAAGTACTACACGGGGCTGATCGTGTTCGCGGTGACAGTCGTCGGCTACACGCTGATCGGCGGGTTTCTGGCGAGCGTGTGGACCGACCTGTTTCAGAGCGTGATGATGTTCTTCGGCGTGCTGCTGCTGGTCTGTCTGGCCGTGCCGATGGCGGGAGGTCTCGAACAGGCGACGCGCTACGCGATGGTCCACAAGACGCCCACCGGAGTTCCGGCACTGGCGGGCCAAAGCGTGGTGGAACACGAACCGCATCACATCGCCTTCGGTCCCGGAACCAACCCGGCGGGAAGGCAGTTTCTCCCGCCGAGTCTCGCCGTGTCGATGTTCTGCATGTGGGTCTTCTCGGGCTTCTCGTCACCGGCCAGCATGGTGCGAGTCATGGCGGCGCACGACACGGGGGTGATGCGGAAGTCGATTTTTTTACTCGCCTGCTACAACTGCTGCATCTACATCCCGCTGGTCATGGTCTGCATCGCGGCTCACACGCTGCTGCCCGATTTGACGCTGAAGCAGTCGGATGAAGTCATCCCGCGCATGTCGCTGTTTGTGACGCAGGGCCTGCCGTTCGGTCAGTTCCTCAGCGGTCTGATTCTGGCGGCTCCGTTCGGCGCGATCATGGCGTCGGTGAGTTGCTTCGTGCTGGTGATCGCCTCGGGGTTGGTTGAGGACATCTACGTGAAGCTCTGGAATCCGAAGGCAACCGAACTTCAGGTACGCCGCGCGACGACGATCTCGATGGTGAGCGTCGGCCTGTTTGGAGTGCTCGTCGCGCTGAGGCCGCCCCAGTATTTGCAGACGCTCGTGGTGCTCAGCAGTTCGCTCGGCGCAGCGACGTTGATGACGCCGGTCATCATGGCGTGCTACTGGCGACGCGCGACGGCGATGGGAGTTCTGGCTTCAATGGCCGCAGGCTTCGTCGTTCACATCGGACTCTATCTGGCGGGAATCGCCCAAAACTGGGCGACGGCAGCCGTCCCGAAGTTGCCGCTGCATGAGTCGGTCCTGAGATTCCTCGGCCCCGACCCATTGATTGGTCCGGTGGGACTGCTCCGTCCGTACTACATCCTCGGCGTCGATCCCGTGCTGTGGGGAATGCTGGCCTCTGCGACGGCTGGCGTTCTCGTGAGCCTTGTCACCTCACCACCGCCGCGCGAGCTGGTCAGCCGGCTGTTCGATGCGAAGCCGGAGTGAGCCGGACGGCGTGAAAACGCGGATTTGTAGGATGGGCACTCCTGCCCGTCCGGCTACCACGTTGAAGACGGGACGGGCAGGAGTGCCCATCCTACATGCTGTCGGACAATTCCCGCCGATCGCCTGGCCTTCAACGTCTGATCGCGGCGGCGTCTCTGGTCGCGATCAATAGGTCACGCACTTGCTCCGGGTTTTCGAGGCCGTAGAGGATTGCTTCGGGCTGTTCCCCACCAGAGCCTGCGGTTTGAATGCCCAGCCCCCAAATCCCGCAGGCACTCATCAGTGGTCCTTGAACGAGTTTGATATCCGTGACTCGATCCAGCGGAATGGCCGAACGCTGCAGAAAAAAAATACCCGAGTCGATGCGGAGCGTTGTTCCATCCAACCAGTAGCGCAGCGCGTTCGCCCAGAGCTTGCCGGTCCACCACGCCAGACTCAGCGCCGAAATCACACCCAAAGTCAGCATCACGATGAGGACTAGTCTCAGATCGAATTGTTCGTCCGCACCCGCATCGTGAACGGACATCCAAGCGAATAAACCCATGAGCGGCAACGGCAGAATCGCCAGCAAAGCACACCACGAAGCCGCCGAATATGCGGCCACACGGCTGCGGAGAATTTGAAAGTCGGAAACACTGGCGGCCATGGGATTCACCGTTCCTTGAATTCTTGCGGGGCATGCGAGCCAGATGGCGAGCCGAAGAAATCGGACGGGACCGCCGCTAGAATCCCGCCGCACCTGTCGGAGACAGACGCTGCCAAGAAGTTCGCAGCATCGCTTCCATTTTCGGTTTGACACAATCTCAAAGTAACTCAACGAGACAGTTCATGCGATTCACCAAGATGCACGGCGCGGGGAATGACTACGTTTACATCAACTGCTTCGATGAGCCGGTTCCCGCCGACATCTCCTCGACCGCCATCGCGATGAGCGACCGACACACGGGAGTCGGCGGCGATGGACTCGTGCTGATCGGTCCCTCCCAAGTGGCGGACGCTCGGATGCGGATGTTCAACGCCGACGGTAGCGAGTCGGAGATGTGCGGCAACGCGATTCGCTGCGTCGCCAAGTACGTCTCCGATCGCGGCATCGCGCGGAAGCCCGAGCTGAAGATCGAGACCGGGCGAGGCATTCTCACCATGCAGCTCTTCACCGGGGCTGGCGGCAAGGTCGAGCAGGTTACGGTGAACATGGGGGCACCGATTCTGGAGTCGGCTCGCATCCCAACGACGCTCCGCGGCGATCCGCCCACGAACGCGAAGCTTGATGTTGCAGGAGTGACAATCGACGTGACGTGCATCTCGATGGGCAACCCGCACTGCGTGACGTTCGTCGATGAAGTGAACGACGATTGGGTCTTGCGAGTCGGCCCGCAGATCGAACGTCACCCCGCGTTCCCGCGCCGAGTGAACGCCGAGTTCATCCAGGTCGTCTCGCGCGACGAGTTCATCATGCGCGTCTGGGAGCGCGGCAGCGGCGAGACGCTGGCGTGCGGCACCGGCGCATGTGCGAGTGCGGTCGCGGGTGCCCTCACGGGACGAACCAACCGCACGGTCACGGCCCATCTGCGCGGCGGCGATTTGAAACTCGAATGGGCCGCCAACGGCGATGTCTTCATGACGGGACCGGCCACCGAAGTCTTCAGCGGTGAGTGGTCGGCTACCGGGGGCGTAACAGCTTGCTGAAGAATCGTAGGATGGACGCCCTCGTCCGTCTGGTTCTTCTGGGCAAGCTCGGACGGACGAGGGCGTCCATCCTACGGGCAAACTATTTCCTGCTGCCCGCCGGAGAACCTGTCCAAGAGTAACTCCGCCGTTTGTCGCCTTTCGCTCCGCGAAAGGGCGTTCTTTCGCGGAGCGAAAGGCGACATTGTTTTTGACGGATGCTTACTCCGGAATGCAGTGCAGCGTGTAGTGACCGATCGCGGGCCACAAGATTCGTTGATCAGGTCGTCCGATTTCGCCGACCGAGACATCATAGACGTGTCCCGGCTTCAAACCCTTCACCGTCAGCGAGACCGTTCGCGCCGCGTTGTCGAGCTTCGCGTCCGTCACTTCACCCGTGTGGCGACCTGAGTCGGGAGTCGCATAGTCTCCCTTCCAGACGCGCATGTAGCCCGAGATTTTGTATTGGCTCGATTGGCGAGCAAGTTCCGCATCGACGGGGTGGAAGAATTCGAGGTCGAAGCCGCGCGAGGTCGCTCGGATTTCGCGCAGGCCGTTCGGGAGATCGCCCTCCGGCGTGAGCTTCACGATGTCGCCCATGTTCAGCCCGCCCGCCCAGCCTCCATCCTGAAAGCCACCGACGTAGATGTCGCCCGTCGGGCTGATGCCGATGCAAATCGGACCGATGAAACTCGACGAGTCCTGCGGCAACGGCTTCCCACCGCTGTTGGGCGTCGCCGACAAAGGAGCCTCGGCCGATGTCGGCTTGCTGAACGGGTAGACCGCCCCCTGCACGACGCCCCCGACCTCCTGCACACTCAGGCGAATGATCGAGTTGTTGTTGTACTCGGCCGCGAGAAAGTGGCCGCCGAGTGAGTCGAGAGATGAAGGTCGAGTGTCGAGTGTCGAGAGCCAGAGAGGCATCTCTTGACCCCTCGCCCCTCGCCTTGGAGGGGAGAGGGTTGGCAGCCTGTTGAATTACGTAGAGTAGGCGGCTCGCCTGCTCGCATTTCGAGTTGGAAAACACAGGCGATCCGCCGGTGCTACGGGTTGACGCGGCGTCCCAAGAGATCGTGGAGTGCCTCGCGCAGCTGCGGGAACTGAAACTCGAACCCTTCCTCGCGCAGTCGCGTGGAAACGACGTACCGTCCGCACAGGGCCAGCTCGGGGTCCGTTCGCAGGAGCAACGGAGCACCGAGACGGACCATCCAAGAGTACGTTCGCAATCCAATAGGCATTCCGACGGCTCGCCGCAACTCGCGCATGAAGACGCGATTCGACTCGGGGTTGGGGGCCGACGAAATATACGGGCCTTGCATGGTGGGATCAGTCAACGCGCGTTCAAACAGGCGGTTCAAATCGGTCTCGTGAATCCAGCTCATCCCCTGCGTGCCCGCGCCGACGGTGCCTCCCAATCCGAGCCGCGCGAGCAATCCGAGTCGTCCCAGTGCGCCGTTGCCCGCACCGCGATCGCGTCCGATCACAAAGCTCGTTCGCAGAATGACTCCGCGCTGCGACGGAAGAATACTGGCCTGAAACTC
Source organism: Schlesneria sp. (assembly GCA_043733345.1). Taxonomy (GTDB): domain Bacteria; phylum Planctomycetota; class Planctomycetia; order Planctomycetales; family Planctomycetaceae; genus Schlesneria. Next base: position 753 of record JAYTGQ010000390.1, on the reverse strand, counting down.
CGCCTCCCATGCGCGACCCACGAACGGTGCGAGGCCGTATCCGAAGGGAGACTCTTCGGTGCAAGTGACCTCCGGCGGATCGCCATAAATGTGAGCGGTACTCATTTGCACCCAGACCGGTGGTGGCGAAGCAACCGACCGCACGGCCAAGCCCAGCACCCGAGTCGCCTCGATGCGCGATCGAAGAATCTCATCCTGATGTGCGGGGGTCTTGATGCAATCGACGTTGCGTCCCACCAAGTTGATGATCGCGCTCGCTCCATTCAGTGCCTGACGCCACTCGCCCAACGAGCGGGCATCCCAACCAACGTGCCTCCAAGGCCCACTGGGCTTCGGTGGACGACGCGACAACACGACAATCGGCCGCCCCCAAGCGGCCAAATGCGACGCCAACGACACACCCAAAAAACCGCTCCCGCCGGCGATGATGATCGGGCCGGAAGTGGAAGTCGCGGTCATGGCACAATCCCCAGCAGTGGTTTCAACGGACATCACGGGGACTGAGACCGCGAAACGGTGCTGCAATTAACGCTGGCGACGTGTCCGACGAAAGCTCGGTTTGACGTGGGGCCGATTTTCACCTGCCCGAATGGATTTGATTCACGGGTCGGTTTCAAGCCGGAACCATGCCGGATCAGAAGTTGTCGCACTTCCGTACTCATGCCGCCGGAGGCGAGTACGTTGTCAAACCCAGATTCTGGGGCTGACTCTGTGAGCGGCACGGCGCTAGCCGCCGGTAGACGACAACCGGCG
>JAYTGQ010000389.1:0-5730 GCA_043733345.1 Schlesneria sp. | reverse complement strand
GGTTCTTTTCCAACTTAGAAACCGGCGGCTAGCGCCGTGCCGCTCAGGATATTTTCCGAAAGTGAGTGCCATTGGGCTGACGCCGCCCGGCGCACCTGATTTCGACTTTTGTCGGAAACGTCATGAATTCACTTCGCTCCAATCAATACGGAAGGTAATCTCTCGGCATCGATTTGAGACGAACCAAACGAGTGCCCTGAGGCTGGCACCGCGCGGCTGACGACATCCTGTGGGTAACGTCGTGTTGGAAGGCACCCAGCGGCGACATCTGGCTCTATTTGCTACCGATTGGATTTCATGGACTCCGACACGACAGTTTCGACTCCGGATTCAGAACGGCGACTGGCCGTGTTCCAGTACATGTTCCGGCACTCGCGATCGCAGGTGGGGCCGCAGCAGTTTTATCAGGCGTTTGTGGGCGTACTCGTCGAGGTGTTTCGGGCGGATGCCGTCTGCGTTTGGACGGCTCAGTCAGGCAAGCTTCGGCTCACGAAGGCCGCCATGCTCGACATTACGGGCCTCGCTCCGAACGCCGACTGTTGGAGACCTCACGAGCAATTGTTGGAAGCCGTCGCGCTGCGAGGTGGTCCCCTCAGGGTGGCTCCCGGTGAGAGTACGGTCTTGGGCGCGAACCCGCTCGACTTCGAGTTGCTGCTGGTGCCGCTCATTTCGGGTGCGTCGGTGCTGGGTTTGGTGGAACTGTTTCGCGCGGTCTCGGCCAATGTGATGAGTCCTGACACGGACAACGCACCCAACACCTCGCCGGACGAGAACGAAGCCACGGCTCTCGAACTGGGTGATCTAAGAAGTTGGTGCGAGTTCCTCCAAGATTACCTTCGATCACGAGAACTGGCCGTCCAAGCGACGCTGACCCTGAACGAGGCGGCCTTGCGCACTTTTGCCATGCGATTGCATGGGGTGCAGGTGAAACACGAGGCTGCACTCGTGGCCGTCAATGAAGGACGGCAGGCCATTGGTTGCGAACGTGTTTCCCTCGGCTGGGCCGTCGGCAAGCGGACGAAGCTGCTGGCCGCAAGTGGTCACGAGGCGATCAATGAACGCTCCAACGTGGTCCAAGCCTTGATTCGGCTAACAAAGGTGGCGATCCAATCGGGCGAGGCGTTGAACTATCGTTTCCCACCGCCGAAGCCTGAAGCAGGGACGGCGAACGATCCCCTCACAAACTCAAACCCCAATGCCGCGGCGAGCGGTTCACCTCCGCAGCAGGTTCCTCCGGAGATCTACCGCGCGGCGATCGAAGCCTATCCACTGGGTGAACGACCGCAGCGATTGCTCGTCGTGCCGATGGGCGATCGTTCCAATCCCAAGTTGGGCGAGGCGAAACGGCGCGGTGCGTTGATCGTCGAGCAGTTTCGCTCCGATTCACTGAGTGACGCCGATGTTCAACGAGCGGTCGTTGTGGCGGAACAGGTTCGCGTGGCCTTGCAGCGGACGGAGTTGTTGGAGTCGATCCCGTTCCTCGCGTTCTGGAAGCGGACGACGGAGACCACCTGGTTGCGCCGCGCCGGACGATTGGCGCTGTTGCTCCTGTTCGCCGCGGGAGTCGTGGCTCTGGTGACGGTGCCGATCGAGTTGCGATTGTCTGCTGACGGAGAGTTGTTGTGCGAGTCTCGCCGCACCGTCTTCGCTGCCGAAGATGGAATCGTGCGCGAAATTCTCGTGCGTCACGGCGACACGCTCGATGCGGGTCAAAAGGTGCTGGTACTCGACAACCTCGAACTGACTTCGCGCCAGCGTGAGTTGAGTGGCCAGTTGTTACAGACGCGCGAACGACAGCGGTCACTGGAAGCCTCGCGTTCAGGGCAACGACTCACCGAACGCGAGCAAACTGTTCTGCAAACAGGACTGGGAGAAGCGGCCGTCGCGATCACACACCTCGAACTGCAACTTCAACGAATGCAGGAGCGGATTGACCGGCTGGTGGTCGCCGCGCCGCAAGCGGGTGTAGTCACGAGTTGGAACCTCGACCAAACGTTGCTGCACCGGCCAGTGCGCCAAGGAGACGCCTTATTCCAGCAGATCGATCCGACCGGTCGCTGGGCCATCGAAGTGAATATCGTGGAAGATCGTTCGGGATACGTCGCGCGACGGATGAGCGAGCTGGCTGACGGCGAGCAGCTCACGGTGGACTTCGTCCTCGCGACCGACCCCGAAACGCGATTCACCGGCACCGTCCGCGAACTGGCGTCCCGCACCGACCTCACGGCGGCAGGCCACATCGTGCGGGCCATCATTGATCTCGACCCCTCAAATTCACCGCCTTTACGCGATGGAGCGGAAGTCAACGTGCGACTGAACTGCGGCCCACGCCCCATCGGATTCGTGCTGTTCCGGGAATTGATTGAAGTCATGTACACGTACTTGTGGTATTGAAGAGACGAACTGCGGGTGTCCCGACAACACCAACCCGAAGCGTGAGCGAGGTCGTTCGACACTCGGCCTCGCTCACGCTTCGGGTTGGTGTGACTGACCACGTTCTTGGCACGAAAGTGCCTACTCGACGAACCTCGGAGAAACGAGACCCTTGTCCACTGCGGCACCCACCACGAAGACCACTCGCCCGCTGCCCGCTCGCCGTGCCGATTTGATCGTGCAAGAACAGCGGTTTCAGGGGCGAACGGCGTTCTTTGTGAAGGATCCACTGACGCTCCGCTACTTTCGATTCGCGGCTCCCGAGTATCGCCTGTTTGAACTTCTCGACGGTCGCCGCAATGCCACCGAGTTGCACACCGCCTTCCTCGACGAGCCAGGGCCGCAAAAAGTGACGGTCGAAGAAGTCGCTCAATTGGTCCAACGCTGGCAGCAGGTCGGGTTACTGGAAGATGCCGATCCGGCCACGACCTCGCGCGCGTTCGCGAGTCGTCACGCGCAGAAACAGCGACCGCAATGGTTCGGCTGGTTGTCACGTGTGCTCTATTTGAAACTGCATGCTTTCGATCCCGATGCACTCCTGAACCGCCTCTATCCTTGGGTCCGCTGGCTGTTTCACCCGGTCGGCGTGGCGGCGGCATTGGCGGTGATGCTGTCGGCCGCGCTGCTGGTCATCGGACGGTTCGATCAGTTTTCCAGCCGTCCCGAACTACAAAACTTCCACGCCTTTTTCAATTTGCAAAACATTTTTTGGCTCTGGCTGACGATTGGCGTCGTGAAGGTGTTGCACGAGTTCGGCCACGCACTGACCTGCAAACATTTTGGCGGCGAATGCCACGCGATGGGCTTGCTGTTCATGTGCTTCTCGCCGTGTTTGTACTGCGACGTGTCGGACTCATGGATGCTGCCGAACAAGTGGCATCGGATCGCGATCGCTGCCGCCGGCGTCTACGTCGAATTACTGACCGCCTCGCTGGCCACGTTCGTGTGGTGGTCCACTCCGCCGGGCGTGGCCCATAGCATCGCGTTCTCGGCGATGTTGTTCGGGTCCGTACAAACGTTCCTCATCAACGCCAACCCGCTGATGAAGTTTGATGGCTACTACATGATGAGCGACTTTTTGGAGGTGCCAAACCTCCGCCAAAAGTCGTACCTCAGCCTGAAGCACTACGCGACGAAATGGTGCTGGGGAACGGACCAGCCCGCACCGGGACCGACTGGGCTGCGGGGGCTGTTGTTCACGATGTACGCGATCGCCGCGACGGTCTACGGTTGGATGGTGACGGTTTTCATGGTCTGGTTTCTGACGACGTTTCTACAGCCGTATAAACTCACCATTTTCGGTTGGGGGCTGGCCGCGTTGGCCGCTACCAACATGTTCGTCCTGCCGTTGTTCGTGGGACTCATCACTGTGAGAAGGAACCCAGCCGTGCTGCGTCCAAAGCAATGGTGGCGTCCGGTGCTGGCGACAGCAGTCGTCGCGGCGGTCGCGTACGCGATGTGTGTCGCCCCGCTCCCGCGCCGTGTGTACGCCGTGCTAACGATCGAGCCGACTCAATCAAAACAAGTGACCGTCGCGGTGCCAGGGCAGATTCTGAAGATTCACGTCGTCGCGGGCCAAGCCGTCCAAACGGGCGATCTGCTGATCGAACTGGACAACCCCGAACTGCGACTCGCCCACGACCGGCTCACGCAAGAACGCGAATCGCTACAAGTCCAATTGAACGCGGCCCAAGCATCGCTCGATCCCGCTCGCAGCCGGCAACTGCAAGTCATGCTGACCGAGATCGACTCACAGTTGGCGTTGCAGCAGCGGCGATTGGATGACCTCGCCGTTCGTGCGCCATGCTCGGGTGCCGTGATCCCCGAGCCAGCGCGAGAGCAACTCGCGCCGAACGGAACGGCGCGCGTGACCACCCTGCCGCGTTGGACGCGGTCGCCGCTGAGCCCGCAAAACGTCGGCGCGGTTCTTGAAGCCGGGACGCCGGTGTGTCGCATCGTCGAATCCGCCGCCTGCGAAGCGGTGGCCATTCTTCCGCAAAATCAGATTGAATTCGTGCGAGTCGCCCAGCCGGTCGCGATCAAACTCGATGCGTACCCCGGCGAAACACTGCTCGGAAACGTGCGTGAGTTGAGTGTCCAAGATGTCACCGACCCGCCCGCTCAGTTGCTGAATGTCTCGGGCAGTGAGTTGCCTGCGGTGACCTTCGGTCCCGGCGCAGGACAACTCGCCACGCCGCACTACCGCGTCCGCATCGAACTGACCGGCTTCAGCCGCCAAGTCAACGCCGCGCAGCACACGCCGTTGCGACCCGGCCTGCGCGGTCGAGTCTGGATTCGATCTGGCTCGCAGACACTGATTCTGATGTGGTGGCGTTCGTTGAGTGAAGCCCTTCAAGGCTGAGGCCCCGCGCCACCAGGATCTCCGTTCGGCGCGAGCCTCCCGACCCTGCTCAGAACCGGTCCGATGTATTAGGCAACCCCGACGAAATATCGGACCCGCGCATCGAAGCCTGACGCGCAAGCGAAGTTCTTCTTCGCTGGCGCGTCAGGCTTCGATGGGTCAATCATTTGCCCGGTGTTGCCTTAGTCCGCCTTTCCAAACCAGTCCGACGCGCAGCGAGGGCTGGACGTTCGATGGCCGCAAAGCCCGCGCTCGCGCGTCGCGCTAGTTTTGGCACGGCTCTTTCCAGTTTCGAAGTAGGGTGGGCCTCGAAGACTCGAGGCCCCATAGGCACCAACTTAACAGCCTGTTGAAAAAGAGGCTCCTGCCGAGCCGTGTGTGTGAGTGTGTGTGAGTGAGCGTGAGGGAAGTCGCTTGTTTCTCGCGGCTCGGCGGGAGCCTCGCCCTCCCGATCACCGTTTTTCAACAGGCTGTTAAGGAAAGTTGTTCTGGTCGAAAAAGCGAGAAGCTCCTCAATCTGAATGGGTGATCTCACGACACGTTCTGGAAGAAGGAGCTTCCCGCTGGGCCTGGTCGCGAAAGTGGTGGCGGCAATGGAGCGCGTGCTGGGGCAGGGCGTCAACGCGTTGGCGAAGGAGCACCGGATGATGGAGCACCAAGTGATCCGGCAGGAGCGAAAGTTGACCGGGGAGAGTTTGCTGAAGAGGTGGGTGTTGGCGCTGCTGAAGAAGCCGGAAGCGACCTTCCGCGACCTGGCGTTCACGGCGGCGCAGTGGGACGTGCCGGTCTCGGCGACGGCGGTCGAGAAGCGTTTCCCGCCACCGTTGGTCGATTTCCTGCGGGAGGTTTTGGGCGAGGCGTGGAAGGAACTCGTGGCGGCGGAGCCGACCTCGGTCGCGTTGTTGCCGCGGTTCACGGCGGTCTTCATGGGCGAC
>JAYTGQ010000388.1:0-5735 GCA_043733345.1 Schlesneria sp. | reverse complement strand
TAGGCACATTCCATGTGCCGTTCACCGAATTCCTCGGCGAATCACGGTCTCGCGGACGGCACACGGAGTGTGCCTGCTACTTTTGTCGGACACGTCATCCATGGGGCATGTTTCGCGTAATGATGCGACAGTTCGATCGGGAAAATCCACGATTGAGTCTCCGACATGCTCGACGCGCCGTCGTTCCCCCTGCGCGAGTGGACATGATCCGGTTCGAGCCTGTTGAAGACTTCAAACTCAAATCTGGACTGGAATGATCGCTCCCCGCTTGCGGCTGTTCAATGTGCTGGCGTGGGTTGTCGCGGTGCTGGCGTGTTGGAGGGCGTTGACTCCACTTTCCCACCATCAGCAGCCGCGAGAGTGGTACGTGTCGGTGCAGGGCAGCGATCTGTGGGGCGACGGTTCGCGAGCCAAGCCTTGGAGATCGATCCAGTTCGCCGGCGACTTGGCGATTCCGGGTGATCGCATCTCGGTGTTGCCCGGCACATACCGCGAACGAGTTCACTTGCGCCGCGGCGGCACGCTGGAACAGCCGGTGAAGTTGGTTGCGGATCCCCCCGGCAGCGTGGTGATCACTGCGGCTTGTCCGGAAAACGAATGCACGTTCGCCACATGGCTTGACGAAGGCAGGGGCATCTATTCAACGGAGATCGGCTGGCCCATCCACATGGTTACGGTCGGTGGACAACAGCTCTTTCGAGTCCCGTGGGGTGGTCTCAATCAACTTCGGGAACTGGTGAAGCGCCCTGCCGCCAAAGGGGCCTTCTGGTTTGAGGCGGGCCGACTGTTCGTTGGCTTACCGCAAGGCCAACATCCCAACGGTGCCGCATTGGTTTGGCATCAGCGAGTTCCTCCGCCACGGGAATGGGGAGAGTTCAAGTCAGCCAATCTGTGGGTTGAAGCCGACCACGTTGTTCTTTCCGGACTGCGACTGGAATTCGGCTTGGGAGCGGCGGTTCGCGTCTGGAATGGGTCGCACCTACTTGTGGAGGATTGCGAATTCACAGGCTGCACGTATGGAGTTCTAGCCGGTGCGGGGGTCAAACCGGCTCGTCACCTGCGCATCAACCGCTGTTGGTATCACAATTCTCCCCAAGCGGATTGGGGACGAGATTGGCTGACGTGGGGCGAAGTCTACGGAGCTTATGCGTCGTCAACGCTGTGCGGCACGAACGACCAGCCTGTCAGCATTCGTGACAACCTGGTCACCGATTTTGGCGATGGCCTGCGGATCAGCCCCAGCGTTGACCCTGACGTGGAAGGCTCCGCGGAACTCGTCGGGAACTGGTTGGCCTTCGGCACGGACGACGCGTTTGAACTCGACGGCCCAGGCCATCGGATGTTGATTGAGGACAACGTCGTCATCGACGTCCATGAAGGAATCAGTCTGAGTCCGCTCACCGAAGGACCGGTCTTGATCGTCGGCAATCTGTTTTGGAATCCAGTGGGTGGACTGAACGGATCGCAATTGAAATTCATTCCCCCAGAAATACTCCGCGGTCCGGCAGCGCGAATTCAGCGTGTGACGGTGGAAGACAACGTCTTTTGTGGGGAATGGTTGTCGTGGCGCGGCGATGTTTCGGTGAGTGATGTTCTCATCCGTCGCAATGTCTTTCAGATCGATCGTCAAATCAGCCCCCCCTGGCCGCCCGGTGTTGTCGATGAAGCGAACGTCTATCGTGTGCCGCGCGATGTAACCGTCACAACTGCGGCCATGTTCTTGGAATCTCTGGCTGGAGACGGCCGAAATCCAGAGGCTGCTCTGACCGCTCGCGCGATGAAGAAATTGCTCGTTCGTCGCCCCGGTCCCCGGTGGCTCAACTGGGAGAACCATCCGACGACCAATCGCCTCCTACAGCTCACCCGGGCAGATTGAGTCTGGCAGAATGTCAGCGGATTTCAGTCGTGAATCGCGATCAGAACTGCATGACCATTGCAGTCAGCCAAGCGGCTCAGGCCTGGGCCAACGCTGTCGATTGTGGGTTCTCAGTTGTGTCGTGTGGTGGGGCTTGGGCTGGACGATTGGCTGGATTCTGGATGCCGTGCTCTGGCAAGTCAGCTTCAACTATTTGTATTCGCCGCACGAATTCGTACGGCGTTTCTTGTCATGGTCACTCGCGGCCGCAACGATCACGGCGGCGGTGGCGACAACCGGTCGGCGTCCGGTGGCGGGTGTTGTTCCGATATTACGGTCAGCGTCGCTCTGTTTTTTGATCACGTGCCTGGTGGCTGTGGCCTGGGCTTGTGGAGCGGCCGGATTCACCTTGAGCGAGCCGACTTCCTCTGCCGCCGCACAACTGGCTCCACTACGTCGGGTGAATTTCTGTCAGGGGTTGTGGCTGGGAGCGGCGTGGGGATTCGCCGCCGGAACTGTGGGAGCGATTGTTTACCTGAATGGAATTCGTCGCGGTTTCACGAAGCGAGTCAACGAAGCGGTTTCAAAACCGTAGCCACGTTCGCCAGAACGTGGGAAAACCCGCGATATACCTGACGCGGTACACGCTGACACTAACCCGAAGCGTAAGCGAGGATGCAACACGCGTCCTCGCTTACGCTTCGGGTTAGTGTGAAATGTGCCATCCTCATCCGTGCGCGATAACCCCACGTTCTGGCGAACGTGGCTACGTCTGAATCGGGTAAATCGTTCGTTGTCGGCACAATTTCTCATGGATGTTTGGTGATGACGACACGACAAGCACTGATCATCGGAATCTCAGGACAGGACGGAGCCTACTTGGCTCGTCTGCTTCTGGAACGAGGGTACGTTGTGCATGGAACGTCACGTGATGTGTTCTCACAGGACTTTCATAACCTGCAGTCGCTGGGCATTCGCGATCGCGTGACGTTGCACTCGGTGACTGTGACCGATTTCCGAAGCGTCCTGCAAATTCTGGCCAAACTACGCCCCGACGAGATCTATAATCTCGCGGGCCAGACATCGGTGGGATTGTCGTTTGAACTGCCGGTCGAGACTCTGGAGAGCATCGCGGGCGGCACGCTGCACCTGCTGGAAGCCATTCGGTTTCTGGGATACCCCACGCGGTTCTACAACGCCTGCTCATCCGAGTGCTTTGGAGATTCCGGGGATGCTGCCGCAACCGAAGCGACAAAATTCGCACCGCGCAGCCCCTATGCCGTGGCCAAAGCCGCGGCGTTTTGGGAGGTGGCGAACTACCGCGAAGCGTACGGCATTCATGCATGCTCGGGAATTCTTTCAAATCACGAATCGCCGTTACGGTCAGAGCGATTTGTGACCCAGAAGGTGGTGGCGGCTGCCTGTCGCATTGCGGCGGGCCTGGCCGATCACGTCGAATTAGGCGACCTTTCCATCGCCCGCGATTGGGGCTGGAGTCCGGAGTATGTCGATGCCATGCACCGGATGCTTCAACAACCGCAGGCCGATGACTACGTCGTCGCGACGGGAGCGACGTACACCCTGCGAGACTTTGTGGCGGAGGTGTTCCGTGAAGTCGGACTCGACTGGCAACAACACGTCCGGCCGAATCCGCAGTTGAGACGGCCAACCGACATCCGAATCAGTCGGCTCGATCCCTCCAAAGCCCGTTCGGCACTCGGCTGGTCCGCCACACTCAAGATGCCAGACGTGGCTCGAGAAATGGTGATCGCGTGGAAAAAAAAGGCTTTGGAGTTCCCGTGCGTGTGGCACTGATTGAAACTGCAGATCCTGGGTCTGCGGGAAGCATGCCTCGATATGCGTCGTTGGTGGAGTTCGTCCTGCGCGACATCGCCGGGGTCGAATGTCGGCGAGTCTCTCTGGCATTGCCTTCCAGCCAATTGTCACGAGTGCCGCGAAAGCTCCGGATGGCAGCGCATCATGCGACAATTTTTTGGCGCGCCGGTCATGTTGCCAGACGGATTCCTGCGGACATCTATCATGTGGTTGACGGCAGTCATGGATACGTGGCAGCGCGACTGCCAGCGGCCAAGACGATCGTGACCGCGCACGACATCATTCCTGAATTACAGGCGCGTGGTCACTTTTCAACGGCCCCACCGGGACGACTGTCGCGTTGGGTCATTCAAGCCGCTTTGCGGGGTCTTGCACGAGCTTCGCTGGTCATGGCTGTCAGCCAATCTACAGCCGACGACTTGGTGCGGTTCGGAAACGTGCAGCCCGAGAAAATTACCGTGATTCCGCTGGGCTTGCCGCTTCGGTTTGTTCCTGGCCCGGAAGACGTGATTGCAGGTTGGGATGCTCGACGGTCCGCTGTGGATTCGTTTCTGCTGCACCTTGGAAACAACGGGTTTTACAAAAACCGTCACGGTGTCGTGCGCATCTTTGATCGAGTGCGGAAGCAGGTGGCCGTGCGTTTGGTGCTCGCCGGTCCGCCTCCAGACGCGGCGCTGAAGACGTTGATCCGCGAACGGGGACTGGACGAGCTGATTGAATTTATTTGTGACCCGGATGATTCGGCGATCATTGAGTTGTACCAGAGAGCGCGACTGTTGTTGTTTCCGAGCTTGTATGAAGGATTTGGCTGGCCACCGTTGGAGGCGATGGCTTGGGGATGCCCGGTGGTTTGCAGTCGGCAGGGGTCGTTGCCGGAAGTTGTCGGCAATGCGGCGTTGACTGCCGATGCCGAACACGAAGACGAATTGGCGGCGCATTGCGTCACGATTCTCAGAGACCGCGAAGTGGCCGTGGGCCTCGTGGCCGCCGGCCGAACACGATTGGCGGAATTCTCGCTGGAACGTTTTCGTGAACGACTACTGAATGTGTATGGTTCGGTCTCGCAGTCTCCTGTGAATCCTCGTGGGTGCTAAAAGAGAGGAAGCGTGAGGCGACTTGTTTCTGCTTGAACGATTCGACTGCTTTTGAGTTTTGACTGCCCGCGAACAGCGACAGCGAGCGACCTGTATGACTTATCCGACTTTGAATAATCCATCGAATTCCCTGCCAACAGATCGGTTGCAGGTGCGGGTAGGAAAGGGCGAGTGTCCGAGTCCTCACAGTTGGCGAAACAAGGCCGGGCGAGTTCTGTGGTCGATGGTTTATCTTCTGTGCTTCCGGCCGTCGCCGCGAGTGTGCTATGGCTGGCGAAGAATGTTGCTGTGTGGATTTGGGGCGAGGATTGGTCGGAATGCGCGGATCCATCCGACGGCTCGGATCTGGGCTCCGTGGAATTTGGTTGTTGGCACGGAAGCATCGGTGGCGCACGATGTCGATTGCTACTGCGTGGATCGGCTAGAGATCGGGGACCACGCAACGGTGTCCCAATATGTGATGCTTTGCACGGCCTCCCACGACATCTCGGATCCGAATATGCGGCTCGTCACGGCTCCGATCGTCATCTCACCGCAGGCTTGGGTCTGTGCGCGGGCCTTTGTTGCTCCAGGTGTGGTCATCGGCGTCGGAGCTGTCGTCGGAGCCCAATCGGTCGTCACCCGCGATGTCCCGGCTTGGACCGTGGTGGCCGGCAGTCCGGCTCGATTCATCAAACTGCGAGAACTCTCTGACGCACAGCCGCCCGAAAACACTTGAATGATCCGGGGCGAGTTTGTTCTCTCGATTTCCATTAGACGAGCGGCAAGTCTTGTCCTATCAGCGATAGAAGCCTGACGCGCAAGCGAAGGATGGTTGGCCATTGAACCTTCGCTTGCGCGTCAGGCTTCTATGACGTGTCCGACAGAAGTCAAAGTAGTAGGCACATTCCATGTGCCGTTCACCGAATTCCTCGGCGAATCACGGTCTCGCGGACGGCACACGGAGTGTG
>JAYTGQ010000387.1:0-14594 GCA_043733345.1 Schlesneria sp. | reverse complement strand
GCTCGCCGTCGATGAGGCGCACTGCATCAGTGAGTGGGGCCACGACTTTCGTCCTGACTACACGCGACTCGGCGAGTTCCGGGCGTTGCTGGGCAACCCGACCACGATCGCACTGACCGCGACGGCCACGCCCGAAGTTCAAACCGACATCGTGAGGCAACTCGGGCTACGACCGGATGAGGTTCAGCTTTATCACGAGGGGATCGACCGGCCCAACTTGCGACTCGCGGTCGAAGAGGTCTGGGGCGACGAAGAGAAGCTCGCGCAGATCGCCGCCGTGCGCGAACGGCATCCGGCGCGAACGGGGAGCGGCATCGTCTACTTCACGCTGATCCGCACGCTCGAACGGTTCAGTGAGTTCCTGCGCAAACAAGGCGTTCCGCATGTGAACTACCACGGCGACCTCGATCGCCAACAGCGGCGACGCATCCAGAATGAGTTCATGCAGAGCCGCTGCCCGCTCGTGCTGGCGACGCCCGCGTTTGGCATGGGGATCGACAAGGAGGACATTCGCTTCGTCATCCACGCCGAAATCCCCGGCTCGATGGAAGCGTGGTATCAGGAGATCGGCCGCGCGGGGCGAGACGGCCTGCCGTCCGACTGCGTGCTGCTCTACGAAGAGGCGGACCTCTCGACGCAGATGGAGTTCATCCGTTGGTCGAACCCCGATCCGCACTTCTACGAACGAGTCTACGACCTGCTCGTCCATGACACCGAACAGGTCGCGTCCTTCGGTCTCGAATGGATGCGCGAGAAGCTGCACGCGCGACAGAAACACGACCGGCGGCTCGAAGCGGCCCTCGCGATGCTCGAACGCTACGGCGCGATTGAAGGAACCGTGAGAGAAGGGGATTGGGAGCCGATGCAGCTCCATGTCACCGGTGAGATCCCCGCTGAATTACTAGACGCCGAACGGCTCGCGGCAAAATTGAAACGGGATCAAATGAAACTGCTCGCGCTGGTTCAACTCGTCCGGCATGAAGGTGATCGGCGGCAGTTCATCCACGACTACTTCGGCGTGAAGCGGATCTGAGACAGGCGCGCGGCAGAAGTTGTCATGCCAGCCATTGAAGCCTGACGCACAAGCGAAGGTTCGGATGTCGAACGTCCTTCGCTTGCGCGTCAGGCTTCGATAGGTGCGCTTTTTCTTGCCGCTCGCCTGTTTGTCGGAGCCCGTTCGGCGAGTCATGCCGGTGTTGGGTGACCGATGGGCAGGAGGATGTTCTGTTCGCGGCCTTCATCCTGACCCTGACCTTAATTTGGAGCGACTGGGGAGAGTTTCTGGTCAAGTGCCTGTGAAGCCTTGCCGATAAATCCGATTACCACGACTGCGCTGATGGTGCGTCGTGGTGAATCCCCCCTCAAGTTCGCACCTCACAGGTTTAGCATGGACGCACCCCTGTCTTCAAAAGATCGCGCGTCTCGAACAGATCGCAGCGTTCGACGCCCGATGACTCTGGCCATTCAGAGTCTTTCCGTAGCGACGGCCTCTTCGCTGCTGTTGTGGACGGCTGGAGGCGGCTTCGAAATGCCCAGCGCGAAGCTCGCTTCCGCAGGAACGAAGATCGACAAAGCCTCGAAACAGTCGGCGTCGGGCTTCTCACCGGAAGTGCAGGAGAAGACGGTCAAACTGAATTACTTCAGCGCGACGTGGGAGACGGTCTTCAAGGACTTGGCCGAAGCGACGGGATCGCAGCTCATCGCGGATCGCGTTCCGAAGGGCCGCTTCAGTCGCCGCGATGCCACCGAGTACTCGCGGCACGACGCCGTGCGGATCATCAACAAGGACATCGAACCGCTCGGCTTTCGGCTGATCGAGAAGGGCGACTTCTTAGTCGTACTCGACCTCCCTTCGCAGCGTCCGCGCTATCAACCGATCACCATCACCAAGGACGACAGTGGCGAGAAGGTGATCGACCCGAACCGGATGTCGCCGCAGTCCACGCCACCGCCGTACGAACGCCGGATTGAGGCCATCACCGTGCGCGACGAGGCTCGGGAAGAGTTGGCTCGCGATGCCGCGCCGCGCCGCAGCGAGCGGCGGCCGGTCAGACAGGCTTCGCACGACGATGTGTCTGCCGAACCGAATAGCGACACGACGCGACGTGTTTCAACCGCCGATGCTGTGGCCCCGGCGCGGCTCATCGAAGAATCGGTCGCCCGTGGATCGCAGCCGGCATCGCAGGTTGTCTTTCGACCGAAGCATCGCTCAGCGGTCGATCTGTCGAAGCAGATCTATCGCACATTGAAGCCGCGCGCCCAGTTGGTCTCACACGGCCCGAATGGTCTCCCGGCGTTCCGCATCGCGTCGGAAGTGGCTTCCAACCAAGACGATCTCAAAGCGGCCGGACGACTGGCCAACGGCGGCCCGAGCTTCATGATTGCCATCGACGAGGCGAGCGATGAGTTGCTGATCGTCGGCACTCGCGCCGAGAGCGACGCCACGCTGAAACTGCTCCGCACGCTGGATCGTCCGTTTGATGCCGAAGACCCGGTTCAAGTCACCGCCACCACGAAGTACGTTTGCCAGATTGCTCATCAACTGCCCGCCGAAATCGAGCGGCTTCGCGCTGCGAACCAGGACGGATCCAAGCCCAACTCGAAAGCACGCGAGGCGGAGCCAGCCGTTCAGCGGGGTGGTCGTCAGGTCATGCCTTCCGCTCTCGGCGATGCCATCGGCACGCTGAAAGGGGAAGTGGCCATCGAGTCAGTCAACGACCTCGGCGTGCTGATTATTCGCGGCAACGAGAAGGATGTGGAACAAGTCATGAAGGTCATTCGCGAGCTGGAGAAGCTCAGTGAAGCGACCGCACCGCAGGTCCATCTGCTCTACCTGAAGAACGTCGATGCGGAGTCTCTGGCGGAATTGTTGACGACGGTTTACGAACGGCTGACCAAGTTTCCCGGCAAGGCGACTCAGCCCCGTCAGAGTGCGGCGATCCTGCCGATCACGAAGCCGAACTCACTGCTGATCGTCGCGCCGGAAGCGGACCTCAACGCGATCTTGGATCTGGCCGAAGAACTGGATCGACCGGTCGATCCCGAAACCGAATTTCAAGTCTTCCACTTAAAGAGTGCGATCGCGCTCCAAGTGGAGGGACTCATCACGAAGTTCTACGAGGAACGGAAGAACCTCGGTGCGAAGGTGCTGGTCACATCCGACTCGCGCACGAACTCGGTCATTGTGCGTGCTCAGCCGCGTGACTTGGACGAGATCGAGTCACTGATCAAGAAGCTCGAACGCGATCCGACGGCCACCAGTTCGCTGAAAATTTTTCCGCTGAAGAGTGCGCTGGCCAACGATCTCGCGGCCGTCATCAACGCCGCCATTCAAAGTGTGATCGCTCCTCCCACGTCGAGCTCCGGCGGTGGTGGTGGCGGACAGGGTGCCTTGCAGGGACTCAATGTCGGCCAAGTCGATGAGCAATTCAAAAACGTGAAGTCGGCAATCTTGAAATTCCTTGTGACCGACAAAGCGGGCGACCGCGAGCTGCAATCGGGCGTCCTCTCCGACATCCGCATCACCCCCGACGCGCGGGCCAACAGTCTGATCGTATCCGCCTCCGAACAGAGCATGGCTCTGATCGAAGAACTCATCAAACAGCTCGACAAGCCGACCTCAACGGTCTCAGAAATCAAAGTCTTCACGCTGGCCAATGCCGACGCGGAACTGATGGTCACGCAGCTCAACTCACTGTTCAACGGCGGGACGCAAACCGGCGGCGGCAATCAACAGCGTCAGCCACAGGGCTTGGCTTTGGCCGGAGCCGACGATGCCAGCGCCAGCTTGGTGCCTCTCAAATTTTCGGTCGATAAGCGGACGAACAGCATCATCGCCGCCGGTGCCGCCGATTCACTGCGCGTCGTCGAGGCGATTTTGCTGCGGCTCGATGAAAGCGATCTGCGGGCGCGCAAGACGCGGGTGTTGCGATTGCAGAACAGCCCCGCCGCGCAGGTTGCCGCCGAGATCACTCAGTTCTACACCTCACAGCGCGACCTCCAGCAGAACGATCCCAACTTGATCAGCTCGGTGGAGCAACTCGAACGCGAAGTCATCGTTGTCGCCGACACGGCCACCAACAGCCTGCTGGTCAGCGCGACGCCGCGCTACTTCGACGACATCGAATTGATGGTCAAGCAACTGGATACTCCGCCGCGTCAGGTCGTCATTCAAGCGTTGCTGGTGGAAGTGGAACTGGCGAATACCGACGAGTTTGGAATTGAGTTGGGCTTCCAGGATTCGATTCTGTTCAACCGCAGTTTGAAGGATGCGCCCACGGTTTTGACGACCACGACGACCGCCCCCAATGGGACGCAAACGACTTCGCAAAACGTTTTGTCACAGTCGGGTCAACCCGGATTCAACTTCAACAATCCGTCTCTGCCACTGGGCAACAATATCGCGGCCAGTCCCTCCAAAGTGGGATCGCAAGGACTGAGTAACTTCTCACTCGGCCGCGTGAATGGCGACTTGGGATTTGGGGGGCTGGTGCTGTCCGCCGGTTCGGAATCGGTCAATGCCTTGTTGCGTGCGCTCTCGGCCCATCGACGCATTCAGATTCTGAGCCGCCCACAAATCCGGGCACTCGACAATCAGCAGGCCGAGATCTTCAGCGGTCAAGAAATTCCCGTCGTCAATGGATTCACTCCCAGCGGCATCGCGGGAGCAAATGTTCCCACCATCGAAAGAAAGAATGCGGGCATTCAACTGACCTGTATTCCCCGTGTCACTTCTGAAGGACAGGTCTTCATGCAGGTCTACGCTCAGCGCAGCCAGTATCGCAACGAGGGGGTTCCGATTTCGACCGACCAAGCTGGGCGAACGATTGAGTCTCCGATCCTCGACATCAGCAGGGCCACCACCACCATCAGCGTACAAACGGGGCAGACAGTCGTGATCGGCGGACTCATTAACACCCGCGATGAAGCGTTCACCAACAAGGTTCCCTTCCTCGGAGACCTTCCTCTGGTCGGAGCCGCGTTCCGGTACGACTCGCGCAGCACGCGACGAGTGGAACTGCTGGTCTTCCTGACTCCGCGCGTCATCGGTGGGCCAATGGATGAGGAGTCGATCAAAGATGTCGAGATGGGCCGACTGCACTACATCGAATGCGAAGCGGAAAACATTCATGGCCCGCTGCGAGCGTTGCCCGGGCCCGATCAAGTCTTCGATGAGAACGGTTCACCTTGGTATGGGCCGAGTGGATCGCCCCCTGACTGTCCGATCCCCGCAAGTGGCGCAATGAGAAGCGGCATCCCATCGCTACCGACCCTCAACGAAATCCCACCGTCGCCGATGTCGCAACGCAGTGGCGGCAATCTTTCCATCATCCACGATCCTGCTGTCAGCCAGGCGAGCGCATCACGGATGAGGTTCACCGAAGCAGACGACAGCCCGAATCGCGTTCAGCAAGCCAACGCGGAAAGCGTTTCTGACAACCGACCCAAGAACACCGGCAGCACCAAGCCGCCGACGAAGACAACCTCCAGCGGTTGGGGCAGACGAAAGTGAACCGGCCAAGTCGCTCCGATGAGGCCGCTTTTCATCTCACCTCACCGGTCTTGTCCCATTGGTCTCTACACAACTCCCGACGCATCGCCACTCCAACCGTGTTTGTTGTGTCCCTCTTCATCCGTGCCCCGGCTTTGCCATCCGTGCTAAAGGGGCGGTCCTAGAACGCTTCAACTAGCACGGATGGCAAAGCCGGGGCACGGATGAAGAGCAGAAGCCAGAACCGAGTACCTCACCAGAGGATGTCGGCTCTGAGCTGTGTCGAGACCACCGGGGCCAGCCCGGTGGGGTCACATGTTCAACGCAGATTGTCTCACAATTCTCAAGCCGACCCGCGTCCCCTCATTCCGGCGAAAAGGTTTCCACATGTCGCTCACCCTGCGAACCCTGACCGGTCTGATGCTGGGTTGCCAGTTGTTTACCTCGTCGGGCTGTGCCACATTGAAGATGCCATTCGGTAAAGACCGGATGCAAACGGCGACGGCTCGCAATCCGGTCACACAAGTCATCTGCATTTGGCAACCGTCCGAAGGACGCGATTCCAACGGAATGCCCTGCCGAGGGTTTGCCGGGCAAATTCTGTTTCTGGCTGGCCGCAATTCGCTCCCGGTCATGGTGGAAGGCGATGTCCGCATCTATCTCTTCGACGATCAGGGAGCTGACGAAGAACAAACGAAGCCGATCCACCAATACGACTTCGACACTGGCTCTTGGGCACCCCACCTGACGAAGGGAACACTTGGCCCGACGTACAGCGTGTTTGTTCCGTACACACGTCGCGGCACCTACGAAGCCAAGTGCGCGTTACGAGTGCGATTGAAACCCGGTGACGAACCGGCCGTCTTCTCCGACATGGCGCTGGTTCCCTTGGACGGTCGTCCGAAGAAAGCCAGTGATACCGAGAGCCAACTCCCTTCCGCCGTGGAAGCGAAAGCGACGAACGAAGCCGTGTCGCAAACGCTGCGTCGGACCACGACGATCTCGATGACGGGTGAGACTAGGAAACACACTGCGACTGGAATTCCAACGGTCGCCGTGGGATCGCCTGCACTGCGCGATGAAACACCGGGCCGCGTGCAACTCGCCAATTTTGAAGAGGGACAGGAATCGAGTGACCCGAGTGCGCAGCGGATCGAGCAACTCGAACAGCTTGTTCAACAGCTGCTCGAACAGCAGAGCGGCTCGACAATCGAACAAGTCAAGCGTGCCGCCCGGCGCGTGACACCGGCATCGGCAACTGCACCCGGCTCAGCGAACTCAGTCCCGGCGCGACTGGTCGATGCAGCGCCCCAGCATCCACTGAGCGACTTCGATGAGGACGCGCCGCAACCGATCCGTGTCACGGCCCGGCCGCATCGCGAAACTCTCTCGCATCACCCGCTCGCCGGTCTCGATGACGAGTTGGCAGAGGAGAGCTACTCGCCGAAGACTCCAGAAGCACGCCCCGCGCGAATACCTCGCGAGGCAGCGACTCGCCCCGCGCGAACGATTCGCGCCACCGAGTCAGCATCCTCTGAAGCGAAGTCGGGGACCGACTCCTTCGATCCGGTGAACACCTCGAACGGTGAGTAAGGAACTGGCTCGAAATAACTTCCCGATTTCCAGTCGCTCGTTTAACCGCAAGCCAAAGGCGAGCGCGGCGGGGTGACACCGTGCATCAACTCCGTATCGCCTCCTCGCTCGCCTTTGGCTTGCGGTTAAACGAGGAAGTTGTTTCGAGCCAGTTCCTTAGGAACGGGCAAGAGTGCCCGTCCTACGTCGCGGGTCACGTTTATCGCGGATCACTTCTCGACGACCCAGATGTTGCGAAATCGGATCGGGTTGCCGTGGTCTTGCAGATAGATCGGCCCGGGGTCTTTCCCCTCACCGACGGGAGCAGCCGTCGTCGATTTCGGCGCGGCCACGTCGTTGTGAATCACCACGCCGTTGTGCTTCACCGTGAGCCGGGCGTCGGCGGTTTTTTTGCCTGCGTCATCATACTTGGCGGCGGTGAAGTCGATGTCGTACGTCTGCCATGACAGCGGCGGGAAGCACATGTTCACGTCGGGCTTCTTAATCGAGTAGATGCCGCCGCATTCATTGTGTTCGCCCGTGAGGCCGAACGAGTCGAGGATCTGCACTTCGTAACGTCCCTGCGCATAGCAGCCGCTGTTGCCGCGTTCCTGACCGCGCGCGGTCGGCATGTAGCTCAGCAGGAATTCGAGGTGCATCGAGTAACTCTGAAACTTCTGCTTGCTGGTGACACCCTGCACCAGCAGCTTGCCGTCGAGCGTGCCCCCTTGAAAATTGTCGGTGGTGGAACCATCGAACAACACGATCGCGCCCTGAGGTGGCTTCTGGCCGAGCGTCGGACTGGTACGAGTGACCTGCTTGAGTTCACCCAGCTTCGCTCCATCGTTCGTTTGAACGACCGCGATCCCATCCTTGATGAGGACCGTCGCTTCGTTACCGGTAATCGTGAGCGTGCCGTTACTCACTTCGCCGTCCGCCTCTTTCTTTTCCTGCCCGTCCCAGCCGTCGCCGGGTAGCCCGCCAATGTGTCCGACAGCGTGAAAATTCCCGCCCCCGAGTGCGATCACCTGGAGACCAACCTTGGTGGACGCACCATCCACGTCAATGGTCCCCGCGTATTCACCTTGAAACGCGAAGTCCGCGTCCGCCTGCTTCGCATTCAGAGCCGGCGGCGCAGGCTGGGCGTGCAGCAACGACACCGAACACAACAGCGACAGGGAGAGACTCGACCAGAACATCAGACAGCGCATGAATGTGGACTCCACAAAATGGACATAGAAACAGGAGCAGCAGGCAATCCGGCAGGCTTCTCACCGGGACCTTGAACGGCATTGAAACAGGGATGCGGCGAAGCAGGGATGCCGCTCAATCGAGTACGAAGGCCGCATCCCACAGCGCGCGATCACATCGGGTCATCTTGGTCCGGCTGAAGTGAGGCCAAGTACTTCTGAATGATTTCGTCGGCCTCTTCCTTCACTGTGCGAAACACGGGCTTCTTGACGACGGGCGGGCGAGCAACGGGGACGGGAGCGGGAGCAGCCTCCGCTGGCGGGGTCGATTCGGTGGTGGGAGTCTCCGGTGCGACGGGAACGCGCCCGTGAATCACCGTGGAACCGGGGCCGCGCGGGCCGGTTGCGGAATCCTCGTCGGTGAGCCAGTCGGCGATATCCGCATCCGAAATTTTGTTGTCCGGCTTCTTGGCTTTCGGTTTCGGAGTTGCCGAATTGGCTTCGGGAACTTGAAACACCGCGGCACCAATTCTCAGGATGTCCCCCGCTCGCAACAACAGCGGCTCGGTAATGGCCACGTCGTTGACGTAGGTTCCGTTTTGACTACCCAAGTCGCGCACGCGAATTCCGTGAGGACCAACATCCAAAATGCAGTGCTGACGACTGACGAGGTTTGAGGTGAGCCGCATGTGGCACTCTTCGTCTCGCCCCACGATCAGTTCTCGCTCGGGCAGGACGAGATGTTTGCCTTGCAACTTGCCCGCGTGAATGATGAGTTCTGCCATGTGTTTGCTCGCATTGACCGTTGGGCTGCACAGGCGAATCGCCCGTGCTACGACTGACTAGAACAGGCAGCGAACCGCCTGTTGAAAACGTAGGGTAAGCGTCTCGCTTGCCCGTGAATGCACTTGGAATACGGGCAAGCGAGACGCTTACCCTACGTTTCTTAGCAGACAGCTAACCGCGCGGCACGACGAGCGGCTCGCCACATTGAGGGCAGGTCAAAGTCTTTCCCTTGTGCGAGGCACTGACTTTGAACTTCTTACCGCACGAGCAATTGAATCGGACTCGCGTCGGATCAGGTTCGTGATCGAGGTGCGTTCGTTCCCAGACTCGCTTGGCGACCTCCTGCATTTTCTCCAGCAGGTGGCGCGGTTCGTAGGGCTTGGCGAGATAGCCATCGGCACCCACCCGCCCGGCCAGTTCTCGCGCGTCCGGCCGATCGATGGCAGTCACGATCAGGACCGGAACGGTGTTGTCGGTGTTCTTCAGCCGCTCACAAATTTCAAAACCGCTTTCGCCGGGCAGGATCAGATCCAAGATGACAAAGTCCGGCTTCTGCATGACGAACGTGGCTTGAGCCTGTCCGCCTTCCTTGGCGACACGCACCTTGACTCCCTGACGTTCCAGTATGGATTTGAGCATCTCGGCGGCGTCGGCATCGTCCTCGACAACCAACACGAGGTTGATTGGAATCTCTACAGAACTGAGGGTTGTCCAACGTTCGGCGTCCAAGATGCCACTCCAACTCTGCGACCCGTGCCAATTTGAAACCCGCCCAGAAATGAGGTGCCACCGACCGCAAGGCCGCGCGCACCGAGTGGCATCGGAATACCGCAAATTGAGGGTATCCGCAATGCTTTGGCCGCGCGTGCCCAACTCGAACGCCCCGCAGAAAAAATGCGAATCGAGTTTTGTGAGCCCTGAACGAAAGACGCTCTGGGAGAGAGTCGAGGGAAGCAGCCGGAATCTTTCGTGACCGCTCACAACGTCACACGCAAAGCTCGACTTCCAGAAATCGCGGCGGATGGCGCACGTACTCGGCCGCCAAGAATTGCAGCGTTTGCCAGCGTGTGCCGTGATGCCCCGACTCCAACTTCGGCATCTCGGCGGGCAGGTTCGTCAGCAGCGACTTCTTCGTGACCATCGCGCGAATCTTGCGAGTTCTCATGTCGCCCGCCGCTTCGCAGGTCAAAGCCACGAGGTACACCGCCGTCGTCACCGGCGCTCCCATGTCGCGTTTCATCAGTCCCGTCGCGAACTGCTCGGACAGATCGTTCAGGACCGCGTTCAAAAAGAACCACGAGTCGTTCAGCGGGATCGGCAACACCGGATCATTGGCCGTGGTCTGGCGCGCCAGCTTCTGAACCGTGTCAGCCGCAACGGAGTTCAAGAAGACTTCCTCGCACCGCTTTTCACTGAGCGTCCGAATTTTGAGCGTCCCGCCGTCGATCGTGTTCAGCGACACGTTGAGCCGATCGAAGAACTCCTGCTTCTTCCAGTGAGCCTGCGCCCGCCGCTTGCCGATGTACCAGCCAACCGCCATCAGCACAAAACCGGTGACCAGCTTGACGGCATGTTCACGCAGCGTGGCGACGATGTGAAACCCAATTTCGTCGAAGGACATTTCGATTCCATTTGTAAAACGTAGGGTAAGCGTCTCGCTTGCCCTGCTCTGCCCTGCTCTGCTCTGCCCTGCTCTGCCCTGATCTGATCTGCAATGCAATGCACGGGCAAGCGAGACGCTTACCCTACGGTGAGGATCACAGCGATTTGAGGTACTCGATCAGCGACTCGCGTTCTTCATCGGAGAGGCTCTCACCGACGAGGTCTTCGGGGCGGTGGTGCTTCGTGAGGACGGCGTCCAGTGAGCGGGCTTTGCCGGTGTGGAGGAAGCGTCGGCGGGAGGCGAGGCCGCGCAGCGTCGGTGGGTTGTAGCTGGGGTCGCGATCCTTTTTGTCTTCGACCTTGCCGTCGAAGTTTTCGCGAGACGTGAACTGAGTTCCCGAGTGGCAGCTCGCGCAGGCCGCTTTGCCAGTGAAGAGTTTTTCTCCCGCTGCGATCTTTTTGGCGAGAGCCTCGTCCTGGGTGGAGGCTCGCGGGTTGGTCGGATGATCGAGCGTCTTGAGGTATGCGACCATCGCGGTGGCGTCGTCGTCGGTAATCGGCAGCTTGGACGCCATGCTCTCGGAGAGGGACCGCTTCATCGCGTCATGCAGGTCGGTCTGCCAGCCGTGCCACGTCCACGGGCCGGTCTCGGCGACTCCCCGCAGCGACGGCGTCAGTTTGGGAGTGCCGTAGGTTTTGTCGTTCCGTGTATCAAAAACTTGTCCCGCCGTGTGGCCGTCCGTGTGGCAGGTGTGACAGCTATACCAACTGTGCATCGAGCGATCCGCGTCGAAAAAGATGTGTTCGCCGCGCCGAGCGAGACTCGGTTCGACTGGCCCTCCCAGCGCGATCGTCTGCGTCACTTCGCACGCATCGAGATCGACGACCTGCACGCTGTTGGAAAAATAGTTTGAGACGACGACCGTCCGTTCGCCGATGAACTCGACCGCTTGCGGTCGCCCGCCCAGTTCGATCCGACGGAAGCTGCTTTTGTCCTTCTGCATCGCCGCGGGCAGGAAGTCGCCGGGATCGCCCTTCGGCCACGGGATCGACCCGAAGTCGATGACGAGCAACTCGTGCGTCCCTCCCGCAGTCACAAGGAGCAGCGACTGATCGGGGCTGAACGCCGCCGCATACGCATCGCCGACCGCGTTGCCTCGAATATCGAGACCGAGTTGTTTTTGAGTACTCGGCTCACCATCAGGCAGCGGCAGTTTTGAAATCCGGTTGTCGATGACCCAGCCGATGTCGATCATCTGCGGCGTGACGCTGAACTCACGATTGACCGCGTGCGGCAGCACCACCAGCCCCGAGTCCTTCGTGATCGCGGGCACGCCGGGGTTGAAGGCTCCGTCAAACAAACGCCGCTCACTGACGAGAGCATTCGTCATCAGATCGTAAACGAGGATGGCCGACGGCACGGCACAGCAGGCGACCAACCAGTGCCCATCGGGCGAGACTCGCACGCTCTTTGGAATGCCGGGGGCCGAGTAACGAGTGACCGATCGCGGTTGTTGACCATCACTCTTCGCATTCAACAGCCCCGCGATCTCAACGACCGCGATCGCGTCTTCGCCACCCAGCGCCACGTAAACAACCCGTTTGTCTTTCGAGACGGCAATCCCACGCGGCTCATCGCCAACGAAGGCTGCGCGGTGCAGAGTTAGCTTGCCACCGCTCCACTTGACCACGGCCAGAGCATCGTCGTGGAGGAGGCTGACAACCGCAGTCGTCTCGTCGAGCCAGACCACATCGGTCGGACTGCGTCCGACGGCGAGTTCACTCTCGACGCGACCGTCCTTCAAATTGACGAGGCTCACCGAACCCGACGTGTGGTTGGCGGTGAGGCACATGCTGCCATTGCCACTCACGGCCAGCGCGATTGGGCTGCGATCCCGTTCGTCCGCACAGGCAACTCCGGCGAGCAAGCCGAGCGCAACACAACAGGCCAGTGAATTCCATCCGTGTCTCATCAGTGGTCTCCCGGTGGTGGGCGTCAAACGTGCGAGGGGCGGGAGTCTACTCGGTCGATTCCGGGTCGTCGATCACGTTGATGTTTCCGACTGCGGTGGTGAGCCAAGCGGTGGCTCGGTTGCGATGACATTTCCGAAACCTAGAATGCGCGCCTCAAACGGCCGCCCCACTCACTCACGATTTCGTGCTGGACTCGTTGGAACGCCAACTCTGACGTGACCGACAGAAGTGGTGAGCCGGGCGGCGTAAGCCCTCGGACTCTTGTGATTGCAGTTAAGAATCCGAGGGCTGACGCCCAATGGCACTCACTTTTAAAGTAGTAGGCACATTCCATGTGCCGTAACCTGCAAATTGCGGACGGCACATGGAATGTGCCTGCTACTTTGCGGGCAAAGTGAGTGCCATGGGGCTGACGCCGCCCGGCTCACCTGATTTCGACTTTTGTCGGAAACGCCAACTCAAACAGGAATCCACTCTCGTGAAACGCTCCCTGACCCTCACGGCCATTGTCAGCATCATCTTCTTCAATGTGTCTGGCGGGCCGTATGGGTTGGAGTCGGTCCTCAAGGATGGCCCCGGCTTGGCGATGCTGCTGATCCTGATTACGCCGCTGCTGTACAGCGCCCCCGTGGCGTTCATTGCCGCCGAGTTAGGGACAGCCATTCCGGAAGAGGGCGGGTATTACGTCTGGTCGAAACGGGCGCTCGGCAAGTTCCCGGCGTTCTGTCAGGGCTGGTGGGCGTGGATGTTTACGTTCGTCGATGTCGGCATCTGTCCCGCGCTGTTCTGCGATTACCTGTCGTTCTTCTTCAAAGTCTTCGACAAAGACACCGGTAGCTTCTGGGCGAGGAAGGGGATCATGTTGACCATGATCTGGGTCTTCGTACTGTTGAATCTGCGTGGAGCGAGAACGGTGGGGAACTTCGCCAAGGGGATGGCCCTGATGATCCTCTCACCGTTCCTCGTGCTGATCGGTTGGGGGCTGTACCGAGGGTTCACTCAAGGGTTTCCTCACAGCGCAGTCACTCCATTCTTGAATCCGGACACGTCGCTCGTCTCGGCACTGGCGCTGGCGATCCCGGTCATCCTTTGGAACTATCAGGGCTGGGACGCGGTCTCCACCTGCGCGGGTGAGATGGACAATCCGCGTCGCGATTACCCGCGCGCCTTGCTGGCGGCCATCGTCTTGATTACGGGCGCGTATGCACTGCCGGCGCTGATCGGCCTGCTGTACTTCGGCAGCCAGGGAATCGAGTGGACCACCGGCGCGTGGAGCATCGTCGCCGAGAAATTGGTCGGCCGAAATTTGGGATACGTCTTGAGCGCGATGGGCATGGTCGCGGGGATCGGTCTCTATTCGGGACTGGTTCTGGTCTACAGTCGCATTCCGTTCGTCATGGCGCGCGATGGCTTTTTGCCCAAGGCGATGATGTACGAGAACAAATACGGCGCACCGACCGTTTCACTGCTCGTCTGCGGCGTGATCTATTCGATCATCGTGATGATCTTCCACGATTTTGAAGAGGTCGCCAAAGCCGACGTGACGCTCTACACCGGCAAGGTCTCGATGGAGTTGATCTCGTTCTTGGTTCTGCGGTGGCGCGAGCCTGGACTCCATCGACCATTCCGTGTCCCCGGCGGTTGGCCCGTGGCAATCCTCTTCGCCAGCTTGCCGCTGATGTGCATCGCCACCAACCTGACATTTCAAATCATGGACGGCGACTTCTGGAAAGTCCTCGGCATTCCTCTGTGCATGATGGCGACCGGCCCGCTGATCTATCCGGCCATCGTTTGGTATCGCTCCCAGCATCCGCAACAGATCGTGACGCACGATGAAGCTCTGCCTCCCGGCGAGTGACCACCTGTTGAACAACGTAGGGTAACAGCCTGTTGAAAAAGGGAGGGCGAGGCTCCCGCCGAGCCACATGTGTGAGGAAAGTCGCTTGTTTCTCGCGGCTCGGCAGGAGCCTCGCCCTCCC
>JAYTGQ010000386.1:0-14599 GCA_043733345.1 Schlesneria sp. | reverse complement strand
CGATCCGCTCGACATGGCCTTCGATGCTCAAGGCAACTTGTACGACGTGAACCCGGCGGGACGCGGGGCCTCGCACTAAAGCGAGCGGCAAGTGTTCTCATACCCGCAACGTAGGATGGACGCCTCGTCCGTCCGCCCCTCCGGGGCAAGCGCGGACGGGTGAGGCGTCCATCCTACGGGTCAATCATTTCCTGCCGCTCGCCTGACCGCAGGCCGATTCTAGCCGAACGCGCGCGAACCGGGGAATACCAGCGCCCGTCCCCACGCGACCGGGCCAAACCCGCGTCCCAGATCCGGTTCATCCGATGTTTGAGGGGGATCGTTGGTTTAACAGCCTGTTGAAAAACGTAGCTTGGACGCCTCGTCCGAGCGAAAACCAATCAAGAACGGACGGACGGGGGCGTCCATCCTACGTTCTTCAACAGGCGGTTAAGACGGACGAGTGAAGGCGTCGTTTTTCACCCCGAAGGGATGCCAACACGGTTCAGCCTCGCGATGCCTCACGCGTGTGCGGTGTGCGGTATAACGGCCCACTCGTGCAGTGACGACGATTTCTCTCTCGCATTGATGAAAGATCAACTCCATGTTTCAGCTCGCGTTGTTGGGTTGGCTGGTCTGTTCCACGACTCTGGTGTTGGGAGCCGATGCGCCGGCGGTGGTGACCGTCTCATGGCAAGGGGACGGGTGGCGAATGACTCGCGGGGGTGAGCCGTATGTCATCCAAGGTGTCGGCGGTGACCAGCGGCTGGAGGCGTTGAAGGCTGCTGGCGGAAACTCGATCCGCACCTGGTCGGCCGAGAAATTGAAGCCGATCCTGGATGACGCTCATCGGCTCGGGCTGACCGTGACCGTCGGCTTGTGGCTCGGGCATGAGCGGCATGGATTCAATTACAATGACGCCGATCAAGTGGCCGCGCAGGTGGAGGCTGTTCGGCGAGCGATCACACAATTCAAGGATCACCCGGCCGTGTTGATGTGGGCGCTCGGGAATGAGATGGAGGGCAACGCCGACGGAGACAACGCGGCGATCTGGTCGGCAATCAACAACCTTGCCGTGCTGGCGAAGCAACTCGATCCGCAGCATCCGACGATGACCGTGATTGCCGAGATCGGCGGTCAGCGCGTGAAGAACATTCATCGACTCTGCCCCGATGTGGATGTCGTCGGGATCAACAGCTACGGCGGCGGGGCGACGATCCCGAAGCGGTATCGCGAGGCGGGCGGGACCAAGCCGTATGTCCTCACCGAATTCGGCCCGCCAGGCATGTGGGAGACGAAGAAGAATGATTGGGGTGTCGCCCTCGAACCGACCAGTACTGAGAAAGCAACGTCGTACCGCGCGACTTATGCGGCCAATGTTGTCGGCGCGAAGGAGCAATGCCTCGGGAGCTACGCCTTCGTTTGGGGCCAGAAGCAGGAGGCGACGGCGACATGGTTCGGGATGCTGCTGCCAGACGGGTCGCGCACCGAAGCCGTTGATGTCCTGAGTGAACTCTGGACGGGACGGCCTCCCGCCAATCGTTGTCCGTCGATCAAGTCGCTCACACTGACTGGCCCAGCCAAGGTGGAGCCACTCGCCACGATCAAGGCTTCGCTCGACGCGACCGATCCGGAGCGAGACCAACTCGCCGTCGAATGGGTCTTGCAGGCCGAGCAGACCGTGTTCTCTGAAGGGGGCGACGCGGTCGCGGTCCCGCCGACGTTTCCCGCCGCCATCGTGAAGTCGAGCGTCACGTCGGTCGAGGTGAAACTCCCCGCAGACGGCGGTGGCTATCGGCTGTTCGCGTTCGTGCGTGACGGTCAGGGAGGCGCAGCGGTGGCCAATGTTCCGCTGTTCGTCAACGCGCCGGTTCGGTCGGTTCCGGCCAACAAAGCTTCACTGCCATTCGTTCTGTACGACGAAGACGGGCGCGACAAGCCGCCGTTTGTCCCGACCGGTTGGATGGGCAACGCTAAGGCCATGAAGCTCGATGAGGCGTGCGCGATCAAGCCGCACTCGGGCCAGACGTGCTTGAAGTTCGACTTCAGCGCCAACGACACCTGGGGCGGGATCGTCTGGCAAAGCCCTCCGAATGATTGGGGCGACAAGCCGGGAGGTTGGAACATCACCGGCGCGAAGCGGCTGTCGTTTTGGGCACGCGGCGAACAGGGTGGCGAGGTCGCGTCGTTTGAACTCGGCCTGCTCGGTCGCGACAAGAAGTTTGCCGATTCCGGATCGGCCAAACTGGAGCGCGTGACGCTCACCACCGACTGGCAACAGTTTCAGATCGACCTGTCGGGCAAAGACCTCAACCGCATCAAGACCGGCTTCGCCATCACCGTCGCCGGATCAGGCCGCCCGTTCACGTTTTATCTCGACGACGTAAAATACGAGGCCCCGTAATCGCGTCGTCGCCACGTTCGCTCGGTGCCTCACCACCGAACGGCGTTTCTGCCGTCGGTGACTCACAACGTGGTCCTCGTCGAAGAGGTCGGTAGCCCCGCGATGGGACTGATGTGTCGTGGCTGCTGCTCACTCCGCTGCCGATCGAAACGCTCGAAGACATCCTGCGCGTCATTGATGATTACATTGCACGCTGGGTCGCGGAGGTCTACTTCCGCACACTGAAAACAGGCCGCCCCGTTCAGAGGTCTCAACACTGACCGCGCGAGGTATCAACGACAGACGCTCACCCCCCGGCTAATCGCTAACATCCTTTCAGGATGAAAACCGTGGCCGTCGTCCGCATGCTCCCCCATGAATGCCTCCCCTCCCAAACTTCGGCTGAACCTTTTTTCTTCCGTGATTTTCTCCACTCGCACTGACGAGACCTCGATCGTGCCACGCCCCAGTGAACTTGCCTTGCCGTTCTTCGCACTGACCGTGTTGTTGGTGGCCACCGCCCTAGGTGTGTCGTCACTGTTGAATCACTTCGCCACGAGCGACATTTTTCAGCCGCACAGCCGAGTTGAAAGAGGGCCTCAAGCCGAAAACGCTCCCGACGAGTCGCTTCGGTTCCCCGCCGCCTTTGCCGTCAGCACACTTCTGCTGTGCTGTGGCAGCGCGGCGTTGTCGAAAGCCGTGGCTTACGTGAAGCGCGAGCGGCAACGCCTGTTTCGTCGCGCTTTGGGGGCGGCATTACTCGCGGGAACCTTGTTCGTGGGAGTGCAATCACACGCGCTGTCACAACTCATTCGACAGCAGGTTCCGGACGAAGTCCCGACGGGAGCGGGCGCGTTCGTCGCCGTTGTTGTGGCACTCCACGCGATGCACTTCCTCGTTGCCCTGCTGTGCCTCGTGTACGTCACCGTACAAGCACTCGCAGACCGCTACGACCACGAGTACTACTGGGGCGTGACGCTCTGCGCCTGGTTCTGGCACGCACTCGGCATCGTCTGGTGTGTCATTCTCGCCACGATGGGGATCGCCGCGTTGTGAGACCCAGTACGGTTTATACTCCGCGCGGCCGAAAGGGACACATTTGAGGTCGCCGCACACTAACCCGAAGCGTAAGCGAGGATGTGAGTTCCGTCCTCGTTTACACTTCGGGTTAGTGTCAGTTTCGGCCGTGCGGAGTTTAGCAACCCGCAGCGTGAGCGCGGTCGTCGAGCCACGTCATCCACGAAGGGCCAGCCCTCAGAAGACCTCAACAAGAAAATAGTGGACAAGAAGATGAAAGCGAGATCCAGATGCTTCCTCTCCGATCTTCTTGTCCGCCATCTTCTTGTTCCATTCGGTTGCGGCTGAGCCGCGCCGGGAAATCAGTGCGATCTGTGGTTCCGCCTCTTCCCCTTGGCAGCGGTCGAGAGACGGCTACTTCATCAGTCCGAGTTGCCTGCGGATGTCGGCTTGAATGTCATCGGCGGGCAGGCGGCCGTCGGTTTGGATGACCAGTTCTTTTCGGCGGAACAGTTCCAAGATCGGTTCGGTCTTGGTGCGGTAATCTTGGAGTCGTTGGCGCAGTCCGTCTTCATTGTCGTCACTGCGGACGACGAGTTTCCCGCCGCAGACATCACACGTTTCGAGGTTGGCCGGTCGGTGATGGATCAGGTTGTAGTCGAGGCCGCACTGGCTGCAGAGCCTGCGTGCCAACACGCGCTCGAAGACGACTTCGTCTGGCACGTCGATGTGGATCACGGCGTCGATGTCGTAGCTCTCCAAAAAGAACTCGGCCTGCGACCGGTTGCGCGGGAAACCATCGAGGATGAAGCCGAAGTTCCAGTTGTGCAGCGCCAGCCGGTCGCGCACGATCTGCTCGACGTTTTCATCGTCCACCATTTTGCCGTCGGCGATGAGTCGCTTGATGCGGGCACCGAGTTTCGTGTGCGACTGAATGTGCCACCGAAAAATATCGCCGACCGAGATGTGAACGAGATCGAAGTCTTGCTTGAGCCGCTTCGCCTGCGTCCCTTTACCGCAGCCCTGCGCCCCCATGATGACGTACTTGTGCATGTTGACCTTCGTGGTGGATTCGATTGCAGGCAAGGCCGACTCGTACTACTCGGTCTGAGGTTCTTGTCGCCCTGCGCGCGTTTCCGTCTTCAAAAAGTAGCCTTCATCGCTCCGCGTGAAGGAAGCTGATGGGAGTGGACGCTGATAATGCCAAACGATGTTGGTCTCGCACTCGGCTTCCTTCACGCGGAGCGATGAAGGCTACTTTGGCTGCGGCTACGCCGCGTCAGGTATAGCAGCCGCCCCGGCCCGCCCGCGAGGCATCCCGACGGCGGCTCGTTCGACTGGCAGGGCTGCTTGGCGAACGGGCAGGTCCGTCTCGGACATGGCGGAGTGGCTGCGATCGACAACCAAAACTCCCTTGAAAAAAAGGCGTTTCGCGAGAACTTTGGCTCCCGGCCGAACAAGGCACGCTTCTTGCGTTCGGGGCGGGAGCGAACTTCGGTTTGCCCGTCTTTTTTGAGATGGCCTGTGCGACTGCTCGGCGAACGAACGGATCACAGCGGTTCGCAAGCAGCACGCTTTTCTTGTGGTGGCAGGGAAGGTCTGAACGAATCCGAATGGACGAAGTACTCGAACGGAAAGGGATGATGGCTATGTGGCGATTGTGGGCGCTCGCACCGTTGACGGGACTGCTGCTGGTTTGCGGCGGTTCGATGAATTCACTGTTGGCTCAGGACGGAGACAAGCCGGTTGCTGCCGTGGTGGCTCCGGTGGAAGCTGCGGCTGCCGCAGTTGTGGCTGCCGCCGCGCCAGCCCATCTGGCCGGGACGTATGACACCGGTTCGATTGCGTGGCTGATGGTCAGCGCGGCCTTGGTCTTCTTCATGATGCCCGGTTTGGCTCTGTTCTACGGAGGAATGTGCCGTGCCAAGAACGTGCTGAACATGTTCATGTGCGTCATGGTCTGCGTGCCGATCGTCGCCATTCAGTGGGTACTCGTCGGCTACAACTTCTCGTTCGCGGTCCCTTCGGCGATTACCAGCGATGGCGGCAAAGACGACAAGGGCGTTGATAAGCCCAAGCTCAGCTATCTCGGCTGGGACGCCGGTCTGGTCGGGATGAGTTCCTTCTCGGAAATGGCTCCCGAAAGCCCGAACTTCTACGGCAAGATCGTCACCAGCGGTGACACCACGGGAGCCGCTCCGACCGGCGTCCCCGAGTTGCTGTTCGCCATGTTCCAGATGATGTTCGCGATCATCACTCCGGCCCTCATCGTGGGAGCCATCGCCGAACGAGTGAAGTTCAGTGCGTGGTGCGTGTTCGTCCTGCTCTGGACGACGATTGTCTACGACCCGGTCTGTCACTGGGTCTGGAACGTGAACGGTTGGTTGTTCCAAGCGGGTGTGTATGACTTCGCCGGCGGCACGGTGGTGCATGTGTTGGCCGGAACGTCGGCCTTGGCTTTGATCCTGCTGTTGCCCAATCGAAAGGGCTTCCCACAGGGACCGTACCTGCCGCACAGCATTGGCTGGACGCTGATCGGAGCCGGGTTGCTGATGGTCGGCTGGTTCGGATTCAACGCCGGTTCGGCCATCGCCGTCGGCAAGGACTTCCTGCCGGTGTCGGCGGCGGTCGCGGTTCTCGCCTTCGCCACGACGGCGATCGCCGGAAGTGCCGCTGCGGGATCATGGATGGTGGCGGAGTGGATTCATGTCGGTAAGCCGACCGCATTGGGAGTCGCTTCAGGAATGGTGGCTGGTCTCGTCGCGATCACGCCCTGTGCCGGACACGTCAGTCCCGGTGGAGCACTCATCATCGGATTGCTCGGCGGCGTGGTCTGCTTCCTCGGCGTGCAAGCCAAGCAAATCTTCAAGTACGACGATTCGCTCGACGTGGTCGGTGTTCACGGCGTCGGCGGTGCGCTCGGAGCAATTCTGGTGGGCTATTTCGCGGTGCGTCCGAAGCCAGGCGACATGGCTCAGGTCATGTTGCAGTTGGAAGGTGTCGCCGTGGCCGCCATCTATGGCTTCGTCATGACGCTGATCATTGGCTTCATCATCCACAAGACGATGGGCTTCACCGTAACGGGCAATCAGCAAGACGAAGGTCTCGACGCCATCGAACATGGCGAAACGGCCTACCGGTTGAACTGATTCCGATCGGTTCAATCAAGCATGTCTCAACCGCCGCCCGGTTCGTTCGCGAACCGGGCGGCTTCGTTTTCGAACTCACACCAACCCGCAGCGTAAGCAAGGACGAAGTCGAGCCGGGCGACGAAGACTAACCCGGAGATTCACCACGAAATACGCGAAAGACTCGAAAGGGAAGAAGAGTCAAGAGATCTGATCCCAAGTGACCGCAAAGTCACGACGCGCGCCGTCTTGAGAGGCTCGAACCGCAACTCTTCCCTTTCGAGTATTTCGTGGTTCCTCATGAATCATCCGGGCTGGGCGGGTCACGCGCACATGCGGGCCGATCGACTTCGTCCTTGCTGACGCGGCGGGTTGGTGTGGGAATGCACTCAACCCGTGAGTCGCTTCCGCGTGTTCGGCCTCAAGCGGCGGCGGACTTCGGGCATCAGGCCGTAAGCCAGCGCGAGGACTTTCAGCGGATGGAGCGTCGGCAGCGGCGAGCGTTGTTCCATTTGCAAGCGACAACTGCTGCACTCGGTCATTCCGAGTTCATGTCCGGGCGCGCGCATCAGTTCGATCAGTTCGCGACCCATCTCGATGGAGTCCGCGAAGTTCTCTTTCGTCAGCCCGAACGGCCCCGCCATGCCTGAGCAACCGGCATCTGCGCGTTGAGTCTCGAAACGCGGAATGAGTCCGCACAGATCGGCGAGCGGCGTCGAAGTTCCCAGCACCTTGAGATGGCACGGCGTGTGATAGGTCGCGGTGAGCGGCAGCTCGGTGAAGTCCATTCGCAGCGTTCCCGCGCGATGCAGTCCCGCGAGGAACGCACCCGCTTCGATGACGTGATCGGCGACGATCTGCGTGTCGGGATGATCGATCAGGCGCGGGTATTCGTACTTCAAACAGACGGCGGCAGTTGGCTCGGTGCAGACGATCGGACAGCCTTCGCGGGCGAACTCGGCCAGCACGCGCACGTTTTGTTCGGCCAGTCCCCGCGCGGCGTCGAGGTCTCCCATCGTGAGCAGCGCCATTCCGGATGCGACTTGTCGATGCGGGACATGCAGTGTCTGGCCGTTGTGATCCAAGATGCGGGCAAACGCGAACGCCAACTCGGGATCGTGGTAGTTCGCGAAGTGATCGACGAAGTACACGACGGGCTGTCCGCCCTTCATCGTCACCGGCGGCGCGGTCCAGGCGCGCGGGATGCTGCTCAAGAATGAACGGCCCGCGAACGGGGGCAGTCGGCGTTCGGCGGCGACTCCGACAATTCGCTCCAGCAACCAACGGGTGCTGCCCGACGCGAGCAGCGGGTTCACGAGCCACGACGCGCGGCAGAGCCATTCGCCCCACGAGTGAACTCGCGCGAGGAACCAATCCGACGTGGCCGGGCCATGCGTGGCGAGGTGTTGCGCCTTGGCCTCGATCATCAAGTGCGGCACATCGACGTGATTCACGCACTCCAACCGACACTGTCCGCAGTTGAAGCACTTCTTCGCGAGCTGCCCCAAGTCGGGCGACGACAGTTCGTGAACGGGAACGCGACCGTCCACAATGGCGCGCACCGCGTTGGCCTTCGCGCGGGGCGTGCGATCTTCGGACGACTCGGCGCGAAAGAACGGACACATCCGCAGCGACGGTTCTTGCGTGCGACATCCGCCGCAACCGTGACACGCCGTCGCCGCCGTCGCGAACTCGGTCGCGGACCAGTTCAGTTGCAGGTCGTACAAGTCGGGCTGCACGGTGACGGCGGGACGAAGATGTCGCACCGTGAGATGCGGATCGTCGGACAACACCTTGCCGGGATTGAGCAAGTTGAGCGGGTCAAAGATGTCTTTGATCTCTTGGAAGACGCGATACAGCTCGCCGTACTGCGACCGCAGAAACGCCGTGCGAGACAGGCCCAGACCATGCTCACCGCTGATCGAACCGCCGACCGACAGCGCCGCGTGATAGAGGTCTCGCGCGAGTGCCTCCAAGCGCGGGCCGTCTTGCGGAGTCGGCAGCGGGAGGAACGGGCGAATGTGAAGCTGCCCGGCGGCCGCGTGCGAATAGAGCGACGCCGTGACTTCATGCCGTTGCAGCACGCGCCGCATCCGCACGACGAACTCTTCCAGCGCGGCGGGCGGAACCGAAATGTCTTCCACGAGCGGCACCGGACTGCTGCTCGGCCCACGCACTCCGTTGAGCAACGGGACGACGCGATGCGGCAGCGACCAGAGGAAGTCCAACTCTTCCGGCGTCCGCGCGACGAAAGCGGTCGCGCCGGAATCGGGCAGCTCGCCGAGTCGCTTCGCCAGCGAAGTCAATTTGCCCGCGACTTCGTTTTCACTGAACCCGACGTGTTCGACGAGCAGCGCCGCTTCGGCCGCTGCCGGGAGCAACCTCTCGTAGCGCGAATCGGTGTCACGCGCGAGTGTGATCAGACGGCGGTCGAGCAGATCGCAGGCACTCGGCCCGTCCTCGACAATCCGTCCCACCGCGCGCACGGCCCCATCGAGCGACCCGAACGAAATCAGCATCGCACCGCGATGCGCCGGCAGCGGCGTCGTCTTGAGCACCGCCGACGTGAACAGTGCGAGCGTCCCTTCCGAACCGACCAGCAATCGCGGCAGATGCAGGTGCATCGTGGTGAGTACTCCGCGCAGGAAATACCCCGCGCGGTTGCGAGGGAGGTTGGCGGGCTGTCGCAGCGCGATCAGGTCCGCGTGCTGGGCCAGTACGGCTGCGAGTCGATTCACCACATCGCGCTTCACCAGCAGGCCACTCGCGCTGAACCCGGCATGAGACGGACTCTCGATCGCAGACGGCGGGATATCGAGCGATTCGACCTCGGCATTGATACGCGCGCCGCTGGCCAGGATCGCGTCGAGTGAGACGACGTGATCACGCGTCGATCCGACGCGCAGCGAGTGCGACCCAGCGGCATCCAGCGCGAGCATACTTCCAATCGTCGTCGTCGCCGTGTTGGACGGATCGGGGGCGAAGCAGCGTCCCGCCTGAGCCAGCACGCGGTTGAGCCGACTGTGAACCACACCCGCCTGCACGCGCACGGTCTGCTCGCCGATCTCTTCAATCGCGTGCATGTGCCGCGAGAAATCGACGACGATCCCGGCCCCGAGTGCCTCCCCGCCAACGCTCGTCCCGGCCCCGCGCGCGACCAACGGCAACCGCTCACTCGCCGCGTACTTGACCAGCGCCAGCACGTCTTCACGATCCCTCGGACAGGCGACCGCCAGCGGCGTGATCTGATGCAGACTCCCGTCCGAGGCATACAGCGCCGTCGAAACCGCATCGCACCGGAGTTCCCCCCGAAACGATCCAGCCAAGTCTTCGACGAGTCGCGCCTGACGAGTGTCCATTCAGATGACTTTCCGAGCGGGGTGGCGTCAGCCCCCCGGTTCTTGGTCGTCAGTCCCGTCTTCGATCAACACCGAGCCAGGGGGCTGACGCCACCCCGCTCAGAAGTTCATAAGAGGGCTTACGCCCAAGAGTCACACTTTCGTTACGGTGCAACTCCGCCGCGAACTCAGTTCGCGTCTCCACTCTCCACCTGCTTCAGCCGAATCGCTTCCTGACGATAGCGTTCGTTCACTTCGAGGTCGAACGCGGCCACTTGATCGAGGCGCGGGATGCCGCGATACCGCGCGTGGCAGCGGTAGCAGACGAGACAGTCGCGCATTACCGCGTACATCACCATGTCGGCCAATGCGAAGGCCATCAGCGTGCCGAGCGACCATTCCGGCTGCATCTGCATCATGAACCAGGTGCTGATCGCCACGCCAATCGCCACGATCGTCACGCCGACCTTGGGCGAGAAGTCCTTCTGTCGCCAGAGGTCGCCGCAGCCACAGACAAGACAGCGCGTCGGCGTCGCGCCGGAGATGTCTCCCGCGACGACGGCCTTCGTCCAGCCGCAGTCGGTACACATCACGCCGCGACTCGCCGCAGTCGCTTCACCGCGAGCAGGCTTGAGACACTTTGGACAATCGAAGGAGATGAGCATGGGAAGGGTTGAGGGTCTAGGGTTGAGGGTCAGATCAAGCGTTCAGGCTGTTTTTGAGTCCGCTGAGCATTCGGCCCAATTGTTCGGCGGTAGCGTAAAGTCGATCGAAGTTTGCTTGGTCGAGAAAGTTTTGGCGTTTGGCTATCGAGAGCTGCGAGACGGTTTCCAGTAGTGAGCCGAAAGCGATCTCGATGAACCGTCCAAATTCTTTTCGAGACGAACGACTGCTTCCTTCAGCGATGTTAGACGAGATCGAGACCGATGCGCGTCTCAATTGATTCGTGAGTCCAAACCTTTCGTCCGCAGGAAACGACCGAGTCGTTGCGTAGACATCTTCGGAATACTCAATCGCCAACTGCCAAACGTCGAGCTTCTCAAACCCAAACATTCCTCGATTCCTTTTCTGCCCTCAACCGTCAACCCTAGACCCTCAACCTTCCTCACAACGGCACATGCAGTTCCGCGTACAGCAACGCTGCCGCCATTTCTCCGATGAAGACCAAGATGACTCCCGCGAACAGCACGCCCGTGGCGGCTTGAGTGTTGCGGTATCTCAAAATGCGCACGGCCATCACAGCGATGGCCAGCGGGCCGAGGATTCCCGCGAGCCACCGCATGGCGAACCAAGTCCAGTGCGTGCCGTCGTGCAGGGCCTGTCCCGCGAGGAACCAACCTGCCGTCGAGGCCAGCAATCTCAATACGACTGCGGCACCGAAGTACAGACTGAGTTGCTTCAGCGGTTCGATCGACATCGTCGGCGCGGTCAAGTACCAGTGACCGAGCAGCATCCCCGTGACGGCTCCCCCCAAGACGGCGGCTGTGGCGAGATTGGAGAGGAATGAGAACGCGCCCGGCGCAGTCACCAGCAATCCCAAGCCGCCTCGCGACAGCAGCAGACTCGTCACGGCCGCTGTCAGAATGAGCGCGACACAGACCGCCCCGGCCGGTCTCCGATCGAGCGTCCAGACGATCGAGCCGACATACGCGAGAAAGGCCATCACGCCGGTACTGACGCGCGCCGCGAACAACCAGCGTTCTCCGAGCGGCTCACCGGACAGATCGACCAATCGCCCAAGCGTTAGTAGAGCGAGGATGCTCAACCCCAGTACGATCAGCATCTGGATGCGGAAGAACCCGGACGTGACTCGGGCGCGAGGCATCACGGCCCACATCAGGCTCATCCCACAGACGAGTAACAAAGCAAACTGAGCAATCATGTTCGCATGGTATTCGTCGCGGCGAGCTTTTTGAATGAACGGCACCCGATCAGGGCCATCGCCTTTTTCACAGTAGGGTGGGACAAGCTCGCTTCGAGCGCCGGCCCACCAATCGGGATCGTCCAGTAAGGCGACCGGCAGAAGATGCCTTACCCGAAGTGACCCGGACGCTCCGAAGCGTCCGGGTCACTGGGCGCGTGGCAGTGGGTAAGTTTTTTCTTGCCGCTCTCCTAATCATGGTGGGCCGGCGCGGCGAAGCGCCGCTGGTCCCACCCTACTGCTTTCGCAGACCCAACAAGGCGATGGCCCTAGCACCCGATGACTTCGGCTTGCCTGCCCTGTGGGCTGATCGTAGCATCGTGCCCATGTCACTCACCTTGGAAGCCCTGATCGCGCCGCTGCTCCACTCGCCCCGCCTGCCGGAGATAGCCGAGGCGTTGCAAGTCCGGCTGCGCGACGAGGCCGCTCGCCGCGTCCGCTTCTACGCCGACATGACCGATGCCGAGAAGGTCGAGTTCATTGAGGGTGAGGTTGTGATGCACTCGCCCGCGCGAAACATGCACCTCTTTGCAAGCCAGCACATCTCACGACTTCTGTCCGTCTACGTAGACATGACAGGAATCGGTGTCGTCCACGTTGAAAAGTGCCTTTGCGTCTTCCCTCGCAACGATTACGAGCCGGATGTTGTTTTCTTTGGTCGCGAGAAGGCGGCGACCTTCACGCCGAACACGATGAAGTTTCCCGTCCCCGATCTGGCGGTCGAGGTTCTCTCCGTCAGCACCGAGTCGCGCGATCGTGGCGTGAAGTTCGACGACTACGCGGCGCAGGGCGTTGCCGAGTACTGGATCGTCGATCCTGATCTGGAGGTCGTCGAACAGTACCTCGCCCGCGATGGCCAGTTTGAATTGAAGCTCAAGTCGAACTCGGGCGACCTCACCAGCCCAACACTCGGTGGCCTGACGCTGCCGATCAAATCCTGCTTCGATCCGCTGGAAAACTTGGCGGCGCTCCAGTCCCTCGTGAAGGGGCGAACCTTACCGTAGTCCCGTTGCTCCGCCGACGGGAGCGGCCGTGAGGCTGATGCTCCAGCAACAGGCGAGTCGATGTCGATGAATTTGTGAGATACGTTTGTGTAGTTCGGGGTCAGGTGGTTCAAAGTGAAAACTCTCTGAGCGGGGTGGCGTAAGCCCCCGGTTCTTGGGAGTTAGCCCTTCGCTGGAAGAGCCGGGGGGCTTACGCCACCCCGCTCAGAAATGTTTCACTTTGTCCCGCGCGAGGTCTAAACAGGGGCTAACGCCCAAAAATCGGGAGACTCACGTCCCCCGCTCAGACTGATTTGCCTTGGGCGTAAGCCCGCTGTTTTGGAACGACTGACCGTTTTGGGAGACCGATTCATGCTTCACCGTCGCGATGCGATGCTTCGATTGGGACGACTCGGGTTGGGAGCCGTCACGCTGCCGCAGTTGCTTCAGGCCGAACAGGCTCGGGCGGCGAGTGGCATCTCCGTCACCGGTCATGGTCAGCGCACCGGCAAGGCGAAGTCGTGCATCCTGATCTATCTGTGGGGCGGGCCGCCGCAGCAGGACATGTGGGACATGAAGCCGCTCGCCGCCGAGGGGATTCGCAGCCAGTTCAATCCGATCTCGACGGTCGTTCCTGGCATTGATGTCTGCGAACACATGCCGCTCTTCGCGAAGCACACCGACAAGACGTGCATCATTCGGTCGCTGACTCACGACAGCAACAACCACGAGCCGAGCGTCTATCGCACACTGACCGGCCGCATCAACAACACGCTGGCCGTGCCGAGGAACCAGCGGAATCGCCACGACTTCCCG
The DNA here is from genome assembly GCA_043733345.1 of Schlesneria sp. Taxonomy (GTDB): domain Bacteria; phylum Planctomycetota; class Planctomycetia; order Planctomycetales; family Planctomycetaceae; genus Schlesneria. The sequence continues at coordinate 1,034 of JAYTGQ010000386.1, read as the reverse complement.
AACCTTGGCTCGGTCGTGTCGTACTTCGCGCCCATGGGCGCGATGCCGTCGTCGGTGACGATCCCGCGTCCGATCGGTCACGATGGCGCGACGTACTCGGGAACCTATGCCGGGTTCCTCGGTGGCCGTCACGATCCGATGGAAGTCGCCGCCGCCGAAGAGACGAAAGAGACACCGACGCATTCGATCTCCCTCCCCGCCGACATGGCCGAGACGCGGCTGCTGGCGCGACGCGGGTTGCTGAGCGTCGTTGAAGAGGCCGACCGGCGATACCAATCGGTCGGCGCGGCACGGGGACTCGACAGCTACCGCGAGCAGGCGTTCGGCATGTTGTCGTCACCCGTCGCCAAGCGGGCGTTCAATCTCGAACTGGAAGACCCGCGCACGCGCGACCGCTACGGCCGCAACGAGTACGGCGAAAGTATTTTGCTCGCGCGGCGCTTGGTCGAGTCGGGCGTGCGGCTCGTCACGATCAGTTGGATGCGGATTCAAACCGGCGGCAACGTGGCGAATGTCTGGGACAATCACGGCCCGTTCGAGGGACTGACCGGCACGAACATGCTCAAGGCGTACTATTGCCTCCCGTCGCTCGATCAAGGTTTCGCCGCGTTGATGGAAGACCTGCAAGGGCGAGGCTTGCTCGATGAAACACTCGTCGCGATGTGGGGCGAGTTCGGCCGGACTCCGAAACTCAACCCGGCTCAAGGACGGGACCACTGGGGCGCGTGTCAGTCGGCCGTCTTCGCGGGAGGTGGCATTCGCGGAGGCCAGGTCTACGGATCAAGCGACAAAGACGCGGCCTATCCGGCGTCGAACCCGGTCTCACCGGAAGACATGCTCGCCACGGTCTATCACTCACTCGGCATCGACCCCGAAGCAACCCTGCGCGACTCGCTCAACCGCCCGCATCAACTCGTCGATGGCCGCCCGCTGACGGAACTGTTCGGTTAGCCGCCTGTTGAAATCGGGAGGGCGAGGCTCCTGCCGAGCCGTCTTCGGGCGTCGCGCGTCCATCAAGGCTCGGCAGGAGCCTC
>JAYTGQ010000385.1:0-1979 GCA_043733345.1 Schlesneria sp. | reverse complement strand
CCCCGGTTCAAGCCATGTAACCGGGGCTAGCGCCGCGCGGCTGATTTCTGTGACGCGGATTATTTGGTCACCTCCGCATGGCGCTCGTGCGGTTGCAGCAGTTGCGTCAGAGTCGCGCCGCTGCTCTTCAAGATCGCATGAGGGGCCAATGTCAGCCAAGCGACCAGCAGGATGAACGGCATCACGATGCAGAACTCGCGCGGATTGAGGTCGTGGAGTGGCGTTGCTGAGGCAACGTTCGCTCGCCCAAACAGGATGCGTTGGGAGGTGACCAGCAGCGACCATGTCATCAAGAGTAGCGTCGCGATTCCGCAAGCTGCGAACGGCGTCGTCTCCCACGCCAGTTGAGACAGCGCGAGCAGCGAACCGGCTCCGCTGGCGCAGGCCATCGTTCCCGATACGGACAACAGCAGCACGAGCATCGCCGCTCGTTTGGGTTGATCGAATGCCAGTCCCTCGACGGAAGCGTGCTCACGGTGAGGGAGTTGTTTTTGCGCGAAATCGATGAGCAGCATCAAGCCCGCCGTGACCATGCCTTGTGTCTGCACGATTAGCCATGCGCCGGTAAGGCCCTCACGCAGTGGCAGTCTCATGGCCAGCAGCGCCAGTGCGAGATAGCCCATCGACAATGACGCGGCAAGTTTTTTGAGGTCACTCTGTGATGCGGCCTTCAGTCCGGCGTGAATCGCTCCGAGAGCCGCCGCAGCGCCGAGGATCCATGACAACTCGATTGCCTCTTCGACGAGCAGCGGCATCGCGAAGCGAACCCAACCGCAGAAGACGACTTGCGGCAGGGCAATCGCCAGCAGGCAGGCGACTCCCGTGGACGACTCTTCCAGAGCCTGTGTGTACCAGCGTTGAAACGGGAACGCGGGGAACCGCAGTGCGAAGCCAATGCCCAGCAGCAGGCAGGCCCACGGCGCGACATCACTCCACACTTCAACGGCCACTTCGTTGCGAGCGACCATCGTGCGCACGCCATCGACCAGGCCGAACAAGTCGAACGTCAGTGGGCGGTGTCGCGCGTCGAAGTCGCTCCGCACCCACGGCCACGAGACGGCAATGAGCGTCGCCCCGAGCAGCGTCAGTCCGCCGCCGATGCGTTGGAAAATCAGCAGCCTGCCAGCAGCAGCCCGCCGCTCTGACCCGCCCCACCGGCCGATCAGAAAGTAGAGCGCCGTGATCGCGACTTCACACGACAGCAGGGACACGATGACATCGCGTGCCGTCAGTGAACCGAGCAGTCCGGCTTCGGCAATCAGTACCGCGATGCAGTACTGCGGCGACGATTCCACCGCACTGCTTTCTGGCAATCGCGTTCCTGGCGATAGCGACGTTGTTGGGAGCGACAGTACCGCGAGAACAGCCAACGCGATCCAAACAGCGGGCCACATCGTCAGGCCGTCGATGCCGAAGGCGAGCCGCACGTTGATGCCGCGTGGCGCACGGTCCACGCCGCTCAAACCTGAGGTAGCCTGATCGGCAGCAGACTCACCGCCAATTTTCACATCGGTTGTTGAATCGCCCTTGCGCGGGAAAATGGTCGCTGACGATTGGGCCAACCCCTCGAAGCTCACGACCATCTGTGAGACCTCGTTCCGACCTCGATCATCGACGCGGTCAGGGTCGAAATTCCACACGACCGCGCCGAGCAGCACGAACGTCAGCACGGCGCTGGACCACGCGATCATTCGCGTCCGCGCGAGTTTCGCACGCGCGGCCACTGCGATTGCTGCGGCTCCCATGAGGGGCGAGATCGTCGCGAGAAACGGCAGCAGTTCGACGATCATCTTCAGCCAACTCATGCGGGGCGAGTCCCATCTACTACTCACGTTTTGTTTCATTGCGCGGCGCGAAGATTTTGAACAGAAGCCAACGAAGACGCTTCCGACAGAAGTTCGGTTTGCAGTGGGGTAGGTTTGTAACCTGCCCGTGATTCACGGCATTTCGGGCAGGTTACAAACCTGCCCCACGACTTT
>JAYTGQ010000384.1:0-5747 GCA_043733345.1 Schlesneria sp. | reverse complement strand
ACAAGCTCATGCAGCAACCCCGCCACGTCCTGAAGAAACAACTCGAATCCGGTAACGCCAAAGCGTAACACCAGTTACCGCCACGACAGTGCCATTCGGCGCTGGCTCTGTGACCGGTGTTCGCTATGAGCGGAGGATGGCGCGACCATGTGCGCCGTGAGGCACACCCAGAGGCTTTGTAGGGCATGGTGATGTGGTTGGCAGCTTCAGGAGCGGAGGCCCTGCGCCAAATCTTCACCGCCACGCAGCGGACACCATCATCTGCCTTGCGGGTACGACCACTGTTGAGGAGCGCCGTTCGATGACGGGCCGCCGCCATTCTGCACCGGCTGGCCGGAGTTGCTGCCGCCGTTCCACATCGGGATCGAGTTCGGCGCGGCCCCGTTGTTGGAGCCGTCACCCGCAGGTTGTGAACCACCGTTGGGCCAGGCCCCGTTAAAAGGTCGAGACCCGTTGGGTTGGCTGTTGGGCACAATGGCCGGCTCGTCCCAAGGGGCCTTCGCATAGCGTGAGGTTCGCCCGCTGTTCCCGTCCGGCGAGGCTGAATCGGGACCGGTGTTGGCCCGCGCCGTGGGCTGGCCACGGTACGTGGGATCGCTTCCCTGAGTCTGTCCCGAACCGAAGTTGGCAGGCGAGTTCCAAGGACGTGACAGGGAGTTGGCCGGGGATTCGGGCGCGATCGGAATGTTGTCCATCGACGAGTTCGACTGAGTCGAATTGCCCCAGCCTGAAGAGACTCCCCTCGGACGCTTCGACGCCGCGAAGGCCGACAGGGAATCGGCATTGGGTTCACTGCCACCCATCTGCTGAATCAGCTCTCGGTTGGGCGAGCCGTTTTGGTTGGACGGATAGTACGGGGCTGTCTGCACGCCGGAATTCTGTTCATTGGGCGAGTTCTGCCCATTTGCTGCGGGGCCGCCCTGAGACCACGGCCCTCCGTTGGAGTACTGACCGGGGTTTTGATTTTGTGGTTGTGAATGGAACTCGCCGCCAAATCGTGGATCGGGAGCTGTCGTGGCGGAGGGCGATCCGAAGGAGCCACCCGTTGATCCGGAGTCACTCGAGATCACGGGGAACATCCCGCCGATGCTCATACCCAGTTGAGCCGCAGCGTGACCGGCGCGAGTTCCCTCATCTGTGAAGTTCGTTTGTTCGATCCGCTGTGATGCACCGGGTGTCTGCGGTCCCCACGGTGATCCGTTGGGCGTCGATGGCTGCGACGTGGGATGACTCGTGGCGTTGCCTCGAACGACCGGTGCTCCTTGCCAGAACGGGATATTGGAGTGAGGCTTCGTCCCCGGCGGAGCGGTCAGTGACTCCTGCGAGGGAGCTGCCGAGTAACTGGACTGTGGTTCCTGCTGTACGAAGCCGTTTGAGTTGCTGCCGGGATACGGCAACATCGCCGCTGGGTCTGATTGAAACTGTCCTCCGGACGGAAGCACATTCTGACTGCCGGGGCCGGGATAGGAATTGTCGCCGTTTCCGCGCGGCCACTCCCGATCGTTCGACGTGAGGACGGGTCGCTGGTCGCCCCGTGGTCGCTGGTCCTGCACCAACGAGTCACCCCAACCTCCGCGCGGTGCCACTCCATCACGGGACGAAGGGATTTGATCGTTGGTCGATGGACGTTGTGGAGCGTTCTCAAGCGGGCGTCGCTCAAGATCGGGCCGCAGTTGTTCGCGCGTCATGCGACCCGAGTCCGTTCGGCTGGAATCGGCGAGTCGGTCATCGGCGGGCATCGGTAGTGCCGAGCGTTGTCTCGGCCCGGGTTGGTTCATCGCGAAGTCTTGCTCGCGCTGGGTGCCGTCTGGCGAACCCGCTCCCGACGGTCGTCCTTGTGGGAACAGCTTTGCCATGTACTGCTTGGTCTCCGATTCGGTTGCTCCTTTACGCAGGAGTGCGTATGCGTCTTCGTATCGACCCTGCTTGCCGTACAGCGTGCTGAGATTGAGCGTCGCGCCCTTGTGGCCCGGCTCAACGGCCAGGGCTTCGAGCAACATCTTTTCGGCCTGCTGATCGCCGCCGCGCAGCCAGTGCGAGTAACCAATGTCGTTGAGCAAATTCGGGTTGCGAGGCTGCTTCTTTAGAGCGGATTCATAATGGTTGTCGGCCACGCCGAAGAGTTGCTGCTTGTCGGCGATCACGGCCAAACCATGATGTGCGTCGGCATCGTCGGGCTTCGCGACCAGCGCTTGTTCAAACGCGCGGCGAGATTCATCCAACCGGCCTTCCTTCAGCCGTTGGTTCCCGTCACGCAGGCTCTCGGCGAGCGACTTCGTCTGCCGTTCTTCAGTCCGCTTGGCTAGCCGCTCCTTCAATTCGGGCGACATCTCAACGTGCTTGGGAGTTTTCTTTTTCTGACCCCAGTAACTCACGACTTCCTCGTGATTCGGGTCGTTGCCCGGGGGCTTGGTGTCCTTCTTCCAAGCGGCCGTCCATTTTTCGGAGGCACCGTTCATCGACGCGCAGCCACTGGCCGCGCACGACAAGAGTGCCATCGACAAGAGCGAAGCCAGGCAGGTCCAGCGAGAAGAATTCGTCATTCAACCGATCCTTGGTTGAGGCGAGGGCAGACAGACATCGAGTTGAGTTGGCAGCCCGAAGACAGGAAACAGCGAAGTGGTCAGAGCGGCGAAACCGTCGAAAGACAGGCAGAGAGTGCCGCTCATCAGAAGGGACATCGACACGAAGCATCCCTGCTCGTGCCGACTGCGGCGAAATGTTAAAGTCTGTTTCAATTCGTGTCGAGACGAGGTTTCCTGTTGAAAACCACTAAAAAGTGGCGTTGCGCCGCATACCAACCCGCAGCGTGAGCAAGGTCGAAGTCGCGCGACGCCCTCGTTCACACTTCGGGTTAGTGTGGGCAGCGCCCTCGCTCACGCTGCGGGTTGGTGTGGGGCACAGTCCTCTTAATGCTCACCGTGGACCCTCCTGTTGGCCTCATTCATCCCTTCCCGTCAAAGACCGCTTCATGCTCGCCAAACGCATCATCCCGTGCCTCGATGTTCACGCTGGTCGCGTCGTCAAAGGGGTCAATTTTTTGAACCTGCGTGACGCGGGTGATCCCGTGCAGATCGCCGCTCAATACGAAGAGGACGGCGCGGATGAACTGGTCTTTCTCGACATCACCGCCAGTCACGAGCAGCGCGAGATCATGCTCGACGTGGTCCGACGCACGTCCGAAGTCTGCTTCATGCCGTTGACCGTCGGCGGCGGCATCCGGACGCTCGACGACATCCGCATGTTGCTGAGTGCCGGTTGCGATAAGGTCTCGATCAACTCGACCGCCGTGAAAGACCCGAACCTCGTGCGCGAGGCGGCTCTGAAATTCGGCAGCCAGTGCATCGTCGTGAACATCGATCCGAAACGCATTCAACGTGACGGCCGTGAAGTGTGGGAAGTCCATGTCAATGGCGGTCGCATCCCGACTGGACTCGAAGCGGTCGCGTGGGCACGCGAAGTCGAACGACTCGGCGCGGGCGAGATCGTGCTGACCTGTATGGACGCCGACGGGACTCAAGACGGCTACGACTTGGAGATGACGCGGGCCGTCGCCGATGCGGTCAACATCCCCGTCGTCGCGAGCGGCGGTGCAGGGCACCCCGAACACCTGCGCACGATCCTCACGGAAGGCCACGCCAGCGCCGCTCTCGCCGCCAGCATCTTCCACTACGGCACACACCCGATCAGCGTCACCAAGCAATACCTCGCCGACCACGGAGTGCCGATCCGGTTCAACCGGGTCTGAGTTCTTCATACCAACCCGAAGCGTGAGCGAGGACGCGCGATCCATCGGTTTTTCTCTCAGGAGTGCCGCTGTCGGAAGACTGGTACTCGCTCACGCTTCGGGTTGGTGTGTTCTCACGGCACTGTTTCGAGATTGCTGAGCGTTCGCTTCAGTCGCGTCAGGGCACCCGGCGTGATCTTGCTGCCGGTGGTGTCGAGGCGTTTGAGGTGTGTCAGTTTTTCGAGGGACTTGAGGCCATCGTCGGTGACGGCGGTTTGGGGCAGACGCAGCTCGTACAGGTTGGCGAAGTATTTTAGGCGGGGGGCGAGGTGCCTCATTGAGGCATCGTTGCAGCGTGAGCCGGTCAGATCGAACACGACCCCTTGTTCGCTCTCGAAGACCTTGCCACCGAGAGACGTGGCGGTCGAGACGGCCGCTCGACGCTGCCAGCCGGGGTACGCGAGATCGCAACCGATGATTGAGACGATGGTGACGATCACCCATGCCGCACCGAGTCGCCGTTTGGCAATCGGCGAGCCGTCCCAGCGGACGATCAGCAGCAACAGGCACGTTGACAGACCGACGAGGCTCGCCAGCCACGTTGCGTCCATCTGAGTGTGACCGGCGACGAGCTTCGTTCCAATCAGCGCCATCATCGTGCCGGAGAGGAGCGTCAGGTTGAGGATCGTTACCAATCCCAACCCACCCGTGAACAGCGGCGGCCTGCGACGTGAGGCATCGACTCCGCGCGTGAACGTCACTGCGAAGACGACCAGCACGCCGACGATGAAGCCTTCATAGATGTGGGCACCCGTCTTGATGATCTTGGCCACGCCGTCGATCACGACTCGCAAGAAGAGAGCGCCGAGCAACGTTCCCGGCACCGTGCCGATTCCGCCTTGCAGACTGCATCCACCGACCACCGCCGCCGCGATCGCGTTGAGTTCCGCACCGCGTCCCAGCGTTTGAGGCACCGCCGCGCTCTGGTCGCAGATCGCGAGGACTCCCGCCAGCGAAGCGAGGATCGAACTCAAGCAATAGGCCAGCCACTTCAAACGGTCAGTTTGTATGCCGCTGAGTCGCGCTGCCTGCTCGTTACCTCCCAACGCATACAGGTGCCGTCCAGTGACGGTCTTCGCGAGGAGCAGCCACGTTGCCACGGCTAGCACCGCCAACAGTACGGCCGGAATCCAGATCGACTGCGCGAGGTATCGAAATCCCTTGTCATTGATGTTGATTTGCGAGCTGGCTCCGCCGATGACGGACAGCGTGACGTTCTCGATGATCGCCATGCTGAGGCTCCGCAATCCGACGAGCGTCCCCAACGTGGCCACGAACGGCGGGAGGCCGACCACCGTAATGAGCCAAGCGTGCAGGCTGCCAATCAACAATCCGACGAGTAAAGTCCCGACAATGGCCAGCCCCATCGTCGTCGCGTCGAGCGGTTGATTGCCGAGCATGGCCTCGGGCGAGAGCAGCAACAGCAGCGACGCACAGACTGTCCCGCTGAAGGCGATCACCGAACCGGTTGAGAGGTCGATGCCGCCCGAAATGATGACCAGCGCCGCCCCCAGTGAGATCAGTCCCAACTGAGTCGTCTGCCGAGTGAGGTCGATGAGACTGGCCTGCGGGTCGCGCCAATAGTTGTGCTGCGCATCGAGCAGCGTCGTCAGCACGATCACGACCCCAATCGCCACGAGCAAACTGGCCTCGTGCCGCCGCCAGAATCGTGCCCACGCTTCGCTCATCAATCCCCCGCTCTGTCGAACTGACAGTAGTTCTACTGTGCCACTTCCCGCCTCCACCGACCTTGTGTCCTTGGTCTCTACACAACTCAGGACAGGTATCCTCTGGTGATGTATTCGGATTTGGCTTCTGTTCTTCATCCGTGCCCCGGCTTTGCCATCCGTGCTAAAGGCGCTGTCTTGGAAAGCTCGAACTAGCAGCCTGTTGAAAAACGGCTGTCGGGAGGGCGAGGCTCCTGCCGAGCCGCGAGAAACAAGCGACTTTCCTCACGCAC
>JAYTGQ010000383.1:0-14603 GCA_043733345.1 Schlesneria sp. | reverse complement strand
TCGACCCAACGCGGCGTCGACTGGCAAATGAAAATCGACGACGCCCGCGGCAAGCGGACCTCCGTCTACCCGAAGATTAAGCGGTGACGCGGCACTAGCCACATAAACTGCAAAAGTCGAAGTTAGGGGCGTTTCGCCTCTGAAGAAGAGCCTCAACTGTTCCTCACGACGAATGGCGGCGAGCGGACCACTTACCTAGAATGCGGCCCATTCCAAACAGAATTCCAACTTGAGGGCACGTGCAGACTCATGACTGCTGTTCTTGAAAAGTCGATACGCACACCAGCGACAACACCTTCGCTAACAGACATGCCAGTGCGGGGCTTGCCGCTGCTCAATCGGTTGCGAGAAGTCGTGGGGGACGAAGGGTTGCTCTGTAAGCCCGAGCAACTGCTGGTCTATGAATGTGACGGATACACGGTCGAAAAGAAGTGTCCCGATGTCGTCGTCTTTCCCACGACGACTGAGCAGGTCGTGGCGATCGTCAAGCTGTGCCATGAGTTCGACGTGCCGTTCGTGCCGCGCGGGGCGGGGACGAGTTTGGCGGGGGGCTGTCTGCCCATCGGCGGCGGGGTGATGATCGCCCTCACGCGGATGAAACAGATCCTCGAGGTGAACTATCGCGATCGGTACGCCATCGTCGAGCCGGGTCTCGTCAACGTCCATCTGACGAACCATCTCAAAGGAAGCGGCTACCACTACGCTCCCGATCCGTCGAGTCAAGGTGCCTGCACGATCGGCGGGAACTTCGCGACCAATTCGGGCGGGCCTCACACGCTGAAATACGGTGTGACGGTGAACCATGTCCTCGGGGCCGAAGTCGTCATGCCCGATGGTTCGGTTGCACAACTCGGCGGCGTGACGGAGGACTCGCCCGGCTATGACCTGACCGGCCTGTTCGTCGGCAACGAAGGGACGCTCGGCATCGCGACGAAGGTGATCGTGCGGCTGACACGCGACCCGGCGGCCTATCGCACGATGCTCGGTGTCTTCGAGACCGTCTCCGACGCGACGAAGGCGATCAGCGAAATCATCGGAGCCGGCATCGTTCCCGCAGCCCTCGAAATGATGGACCAAGGAATCGTCAGTGCGGTCGAGCAGGCGTTTCATTTCGGCTTCCCGCTTGACGCCGGTGCCGTCCTGCTGATCGAGGTCGATGGCCTCGAAGTGGCCGTCGATGAAGAGGCTCAGCGCATCATCGCCCTCTGCACGCAAAGCGGTGCCCGCGAAGTGAGGCAGGCCAACACGCAAAAGGAACGGCTCCTCTTGTGGAAGTGCCGCAAGCAGGCGTTCGGCGCGATCGGGCGACTCAGTCCGAGCTACTGCACGCAAGATGGCGTCGTCCCGCGCACCAAGCTGCCGGAGATTTTGGAGTTCATCATCGCCTGCGGTCAGCGACATGGCCTGCGAATCGTCAACGTCTTCCACGCGGGAGACGGCAACATTCACCCGATCCTGCTGTTCGACGAACGCGATGCGGAACAGGTCAAACGAGTCCTCGCAGCGAGCGACGAGATCCTCGGCAAGTGCATCGAACTCGGCGGCAGCGTGACCGGCGAACACGGCATCGGCGTCGAGAAGATCAGCTTCATGGACAAGCTCTTCGCTCCCGAAGACCTCGCCGTGATGGGCACGATCCGCGACTGCTTCAACCCCACCGGCCGATGCAGCCCCGGCAAGATGCTCCCCACGTCCGCCGGCTGCGGAAATGAGGCGATGCCCAGAATCAAACCGGGCCGACGAGCGGCGATGTGAGAAATTGGGGAAGCGAACACGGCCTCGCCGGTCTACGATGGCTGTGGCCTCAGCAAAACCAATCGAGGTATCTTTCAAAGCAGGAGAACAACATGGTCAACTTGTCTACGGAACACATTGAGATTGATCCGACCATCTGCGGCGGGCGGCCCCGCATTAAAGGGACCCGTGTCCGTGTTCAGGACATTGTTTCCGAGCACGTGTTCCACGGGTTGAGTCCAGAAGAGATTGTCTCGGCATTTCCCAGGGTGTCGTTGTCGGCGGTCTATGCGGCACTGGCCTATTATCACGACCATCGTGAAGACATCCGCCAGGCGTTCGACAACGATCGCGAACTGGCCGAAAAGCTGAAGGCGAATTCGCCGTCTCGCCTCGAACAGTACCTGAGGTGACGGAATGCCGCGCACGCTGAAGTTGCACTTGGACGAATGTTGCCATGCCGAAATCGCGAAGAGATTGAGACTGCATGGCATCGATGTCACCACGACTCCCGAATCGAACCTGATGTCGATGACGGATGAGGATCAATTGGAGTTCGCTCGCAACGCCGGTCGGGTTCTGTTCACGCACGACACGGATTTCTTGGCGTTCCATAGCCAAGGGGTCGAACACACGGGATTGGCTTACAGCGATCGCAATCTGCGATCTCTCGGCGACATGGTTCGATTACTCATCTTGCTTTGGGAACTGTACGATGCCGACGAAATGGTGAACCGGTTGGAGTTCCTCTAACGCGATTTTGATTGAGAAAGGTTCTGCGGTTGACGACCCCCGAATTCACACCGACGACTCAAACCGAACTCGCCCGCTTCGTGGCTGAGAATGCAGTGGGCGACAAACGGACGCTCTCTCCTGTGGGAGGGCGGACCGCGTTGCATTACGGCTTCAAGGCGGAGGAGGCTCAGACCGTCATCGCGATGTCGGAGCTGGCGCGTGTCGTCGATTACCCCGCGCGGGACATGACGATCACCGTCGAAGCGGGGATGCGGATGGATGAGCTTCAGGCGACGCTCGCCTCCGAACGGCAGCGGCTTCCGATCGACATCGCTCAGGCCGAACGAGCGACCGTCGGCGGCGCGTTGGCGACGAACACGAGCGGCCCGCGCCGGTTTGGTCACGGGACGTTTCGAGACTACGTGATCGGCATCTCGGCGGTGGACGCGCATGGGCGGGCGTTCAAGGCGGGGGGACGAGTCGTCAAAAACGTGGCCGGTTACGACATCTGCAAGCTGCTGGTTGGCTCACGCGGGACACTGGCCATCGTGACGCAGGTTACGCTCAAACTGCGGCCGCTCGCTGAAACATCAGCGCTGTTGTGGAGTTCGTTCGCATCACTCGGCGACATCGACCAAGTGCTCGAACGACTGATGACATCGGATGCACGGCCAGTCGCGATCGAGGTGCTGAACCCGGCGGCGGCGAAGTTGATCGCGGCGTCCTCGCGCTGTGAGTTGCCGGTCACTCAGCCTGTGTTGTGTCTCGGCGTGGAAGGCTCGCGGCGCGAGGTCGATTGGCAAATCGAGACGCTGCGGCGCGAAGTGACTCCGTTGGGCGTGACATCGAGTGACGTAGTTTCAGAACCCGAGGCGACTGCGCTGTGGCAGGCCCTCACCGAGTTCCAGACCTGCGCCGACGACCCGCTCACGTTTCAAGCCAACGTCCGGCCCTCGCAATGCGTGGCGTTTCTCGAATACGCGACAAAGCTCAATGTCGCCGTGCAGGCTCACGCCGCGAACGGCATCGTCATCGGGCAACTCCCCGAGAGCGCGGCCACGGTAGACGAGACGACCACCATCCTGAACGAACTCCGCCAAGCCGCTCGCTCGTCGAACGGCAACCTGCACATCCTCCACTGCGACCCCGAATGGCAGTCGCAACTCCCGATGTGCGGCGACCCCGAACCGACTTGGCCGCTGATGAGACAGCTCAAACAGAAGCTCGACCCACACGGGCTGCTCAATCCGGGGTTGTTCGTCGATGGAGCGGCCGCGAGATGATGAAACGACACGTCCAGCAAGCAAACCCCACCGGGCTTGCCCCGGTGGAATCCGGTCTATGCACTACTTCGAGTGTGAACTGAAGCGGCTCCGAGTAGTGCAAAAACCCGCGAGCCACCGGGGCAAGCTCGGTGGGGTCGCATGAGTATTCAGTACGATGTGAAAACGAAGCACTCCTCACCCTAACCCTCTCCCCGCAAGGCCGGGGCGAGGGGACAAGACACATACCGATGACCAACACTGTGACACCATCGTCTTCCGTTGTGACGCTTGCTGCGGAAGCATCAACTTCGTCCGCACCGCGTGTTGGCAGCGGGATCGACTACGAAAAGTTTCTGGACTGCGTTCACTGCGGTCTCTGTACGGCGGCGTGTCCGACGTACTTGGAGACGGGGAACGAGAACAACAGTCCGCGCGGGCGCATCTATTTAATGCGGGCCGTGACCGACGGGCGGCTCGAGCTGACGGAGACCGTGACGCGGCATCTCGATCTGTGCCTCGATTGCCGTGCGTGCGAGACCGCGTGTCCGTCGGGAGTTCAGTACGGGCGGCTGATCGAGCCGTTTCGGGTTGAAATGCAGCAGCACGCGGCGGCACTCGCGACAACGGGCGCATCAGCCGGTAGTGCGGCGGCCAAGCCGCGCAAGAACGGTTGGTTCGAGAAGTACATCCTGTATGGAATGTTCCCGTACCCGAAGCGGCTGCGGTGGGCGTTGGTTCCGGCGAAGTTCATGCAGATGACGGGGATCGACAGGCTGGCCGAGCGGATCGGTTTGACGAAGCTGCTTCCCGAGAAGCTCCGCCGGATGCAGCGGCTGCTGCCGCCGCTGGTCGCTCGCGAACCGCAGTTGCCCGAGTTTCTGCCGGCCATCGGGCCGAAGCGTGCTCGCGTGGCGCTGTTCACCGGCTGCGTGGCCGATGCGATGTTCCATCACGTCAACTGGGCGACGGCCCGCGTGCTGCAACAGAACGGGTGCGAGGTCGTGGTCCCGCGCAGCCAGGTCTGCTGCGGAGCCATTCACTATCACAGCGGTGCGGGCGAACCGGCTCTGCAACTGGCTCGCACGAACGCCGAGTCGCTGCTGAGCGAAGACCTCGACGCGGTGATCATCAACGTCGCGGGCTGCGGCTCGATGTTGAAGGACTACGGCCACATGGGCGAGGAGTTGGCGAAGGGCGACACCGTGCTGCGGCAGACACTCGAACGCTTCGCTCACAAGGTGAAAGATGTCTCTGAGTTTCTAGCGGCGCTCGGCCCGATCGCACCCAAGGGCGAGATCGCTCTGACCGCGACCTATCACGATGCCTGTCACCTTTGCCACGCTCAAAAAATTCGCGAACAGCCGCGCGACCTACTCGCACTCGTCCCCGGTTTGAAGCTGGTGCCGCTCGCCGAGTCCGAGATCTGCTGCGGAGCCGCCGGCAGCTACAACCTCACCGAGGGTGAGATGGCCGACCGCTTGGCCGATCGCAAATTGAAGCACATCGTCGCGACCGGAGCCACCGCCGTCATCATGGGCAACGCGGGTTGCTCTCTCCAAATCCAAGCGGCTCTGCGTCAGGCCGACAAGCCGATCTGGGTCGCCCATCCGATGGAAATCCTCGACCTGAGCTATCGCGGAGCGAAGCCGCCGACTCTTGGGCGTTAGCCCTCTTGTTCACTCTCAGCAGGGCGGCGTCAGCCCCCCGGTTCTTCTCGCGTTCGAGTTCGGCGACCTCGGGTTGCCAAGAACCGGGGGGCTGACGCCGCCCCGCTCAGAGGGCGAAGGACGAACACAGTCATCCGAACGAAATGCGGGCTGACGCCCAAGACACACAAACACTCCGAGCTGCTTCTTACCATGTCCCTCCCCACGATTCGTGCCGTTTGTTTTGACCTCGACGGTCTGATGTTCAACACCGAACACGTTTTCTATGAGTCCGCCGATGTGCTGCTGCAACGGCGCGGCTTCACCATGTCGCGCGGGGCGATGGATGCGATGTTGGGCCGTCGTCCGCTGGAGTCATTTCAAGGTTTGATCGACCACCTCGGACTGACGGAAGGCCCGGCCGAGTTGCTCGCCGAGTCGCGAGTCATCTTCCACGAGCTACTCGACACGAAGCTCCAGCCGATGCCGGGGCTGTTCGAGTTGCTGGAGCTGATCGAAACGATGGGCTTGCCCAAGGGTGTCGCCACGTCGTCGCCACGCGATTACCTCGACGACATCTTCGGTCGCTTCAACTTGTCGCATCGTTTCCCGCTGCAACTGACCGCCGAAAGCGTGACGCTCGGAAAACCGAACCCTGAGATTTACTTCAAAGCGGCCGCACACTTGGGCGTTCATCCCAGCGAGATGCTCGTGCTGGAGGACACTCAAACGGGAACGCGCGCGGGTGCGGCGGCCGGTGCCTTCGTGGTTTCGGTCCCCCACGAGCACACGGCCGGTCACGACTTCTCGGTGTCGAGCTACGTCGCCACCGGCCTGCACGATCCGTTCGTGAGACGCCTCGTCGCGGGTGGGGCATGAAGTCGGGTCTCTTAATCACGATCGATTTCGCTCTCTCGCGGAGACCCCGGTGAATTCAACTCGCTCCACGCTGTCGGCCTGTCGGCATTTGTTCGTGCTGACGCTGCGCCGGCAGTTCTTTTCGCGGCAGACGTTGGCCAGCTTGGCACTCGCGACGTTGTGCGTGTTCATCGTGTTGGCGTGGTCGCGGCAGTCGGCTCCGACGAGTAAGAAGCTGGCGGAGCAAGTCCTCGTGCCGACGTTCGTTGCGTTCCTGATGCCGATCTTCGCGATCTGTTACGGCGCATCGGGGATCGGTGGTGAGCGAGAGGATCGCACGCTGGTCTATCTGCTGATCTCGTCGCTGCCTCGGCCGCTGGTCTATCTAATGAAGGGCCTCGCGGGCTTGAGTCTCGTGGCGATTTGGACGGCGGCAACACTGTTCATCATGTGCCGGTTGGCGGGGCCATCAGGGCGAGAGTTGTTCGCAATCTTCCTTCCGGCGAGTCTGCTCGGCGGGCTGGCCTATGCCAGTCTGTTCCTACTCATCGGAGCACTCTTTCGCCACGGCACGATCATCTCGCTGGTCTACTGGTTCTTCCTCGAAGTCTTGTTCGGGAATCTGCCGGGGATCGTGAAGCGAGTCTCGGTGGCGTTCTATGTGCGCTGCATGGTCTACGATGCCGGAGGCGATCTGAACCTGGGGCCGCTCGGTCGCGTCGCGCGAGAAATGTTTCTGCCGGTCTCGGGAACGACAGCCGCGCTGGCGTTGTCAGCGGCGATCGTCGTGTTGCTGTTGGCGGGACTCGTTTCGTTCGAGCAGCTCGAGTACCGCGACGCGAGTTGACGACCGGAGCTGCGTGAGGGCCATGCGCTGTCAGCCTTCGGCCGTTTCGTTGCGAAATCGGTAGCCAATGCCACGCACCGTTTCGATCAGCACGTCGAGCTGGCCGAGTTTTTGGCGGAGCGAGCGGACGTGAACATCGATCGTTCGTTCGAGCGCATTCGCATCTTCGCCACGACAGCGGTCCATCAGTTCGTTGCGACCGTAAGGGCGTCCCGGCGCATGAGCCAAGGTCCACAGCAGCCGAAACTCCGTGGGCGTGAGAACGAGTTCTTTTCCGTCCGCCTTGGCGATGTGGTTCGAGCGGTCAATTGTGATGCCGTGACACTCAATCGTGTCCCGCGTTTGCTCGCTGCCGGGTGATCGACGCAGCAGCGCCTTGATGCGATGGATGAGCGGTTTGATTTTGAAGGGCTTTGTGACGTAGTCGTCGGCCCCCATATTGAAGCCGACGATTTCATCAACCTCTTCGCTGCGCGCGGTCAGCATCAGGATGCGAGTCGCCTGAGTGCGCGGAGAACTACGAATTTGGCGGCAGACTTCCAGCCCGTCGATCAGCGGCAGCATGAGATCCAGAATCACGATGTCCGGCAATTCGGCGGCGACGCGGCGGAGGCCGTCCTGCCCGTCAGCAGCGACACTGACCGCGAAGCCCTCCTTTTCCAAGCTGTAGGTCAGCACTTCTTGGAGAGACCGTTCGTCTTCGATGATCAGCAGTTTGGGCTTCGTCATGGAATCCTTTCGATGAGGCTTGCGGCAAAGTTGCTTGAGTCACACCAACCCGAAGCGTGAGCGAGGAAATCACAGTCGCGTGAGCGAGGAGGTCAAACCGAGCCTCCTCGCTTACGCTTCGGGTTGGTGTGGCCGAAGTCGCTGGTCAGCGCGGTGTCTCAACGGTGCGCGGCTCGGTCGGGAAGTCACCGCGATTGCGGTGTCGGACGATTTCCCCTTGAACCAAATAGATCACGTCTTCGGCGATGTTGGTGGCATGGTCGGCGATCCGTTCGATCTGCCTCGACGCTGAGAACATGTGAATGGCCGGCTCGATCAAATCGGGACGACGCTGCATCAGTGCCGTCAGTTCGTCGATAATCTCACGGTTCAGCTTGTCGATCGCATCGTCCTGAAGACAGACCTCGCGGGACATCCGCACGTCGAGATGGACGTAGGCGTCGATGCTGCGATGGAGCATGTCGAGTGCCTGCCGCGACATGTCTTTCAAATTGTCTGGCACGGCGATCTCGGGACACTTCACAATTCCGCAGGCCCGTTCGGCGATGCTGCACCCGAGATCGGCGACTCGCTCCAGTTCTCCCCCAATTTTTAAGACGGACGTGATACGGCGGAGGTCGATGGCCACGGGCTGATGCAGCGCGAGGAGCTTCAGGCACTCTTCCTCGATCTCGACATCCATCCGATCGATTTCGTCGTCGCGGCGAATGACTTCACGGGCACGTTCGTAGTCGGGCTTATGGAGCGCATCGACAGCGGCGTGGATCATGTCTTCGACTCGAGCGCACATCGTCATCACGGACTTGTGGAGATGATCGAGATCACGAATCAGATGGATCGACATGGCGAGGGCCTTGTGGGGGAGAGAGGCAGTGGGCGGTGAAGACTCAGGCTTGCAGACGGCTTGGGGAAGCGAAAACAGGGAAGCGAAGACGAAAAAGCGAAGACGGGCAAGCGAGACGCTTACCCTACGGCTGCTAGCCGAAGCGACCGGTGATGTAGTCTTCCGTTTCCTTCTGAGTCGGGTTTGTGAAGAGCTGTTTGGTCTGACCGACTTCGACGAGGCGGCCCATGCAGAAGAAGGCCGTCACTTCACTGATGCGGGCCGCCTGCTGCATGTTGTGAGTCACGATGACGATCGTGTAGTTCTGCTTGAGTTCAAAAATCAGGTCTTCGATGCGCGAGGTCGAAGCGGGGTCGAGAGCCGAGGCAGGTTCGTCCATCAGCAAGACTTCGGGACTCGTCGCCAAAGCCCGCGCGATACAAAGCCGCTGTTGCTGTCCTCCCGAAAGAGCCATCGCCGAATCGCGCAGCCGATCCTTGGCTTCGTTCCAGAGCGCTGCACGTTGGAGTGACTGTTCGACGATCTCGGTCAATTTCGCTTTGTCGGTCATTCCGGCGATGCGCGGCCCGAAGGCGACGTTGTCGAAGATTGACTTGGGGAACGGCGTCGATTTTTGGAAAACCATCCCGATCCGTTTGCGGAGCGACACCACATCGACATCTTTCGCGTAAATGTCCTCGCCATCGAGCATCACTTTCCCCGAAACGCGCGTCCCTTCGATGATGTCATTCATGCGGTTAAGCGACCGCAGGTAGGTACTCTTGCCGCAGCCCGATGGCCCGATCAGTGCCGTCACGGCGCGCTCGTTGATTTTGAGCGAGACATCGCGCAGCGCCTGGTTCAGCCCGTAGAAGAAGCCCATCTGGACTGTTTCGAGTTTGGGAGGACGCGCGGCGGGCGTCACTCCCTGAACGCCATCGGCCACGGGAGACGAGGACGGTTCAACAAACTGAGTGAACGCTTTCACGAGTGCCATGAGGAGTCCGAAAGTGAAAACCCGAAGCGAGAGAATCAACCACCCGAACGCGAAACGCATTCCAACACCAACCCGAAGCGTGAGCGAGGACGAGGACGATTCCACACTCGGCAAAAATTTTACCCCTCGAAGCCTGACGCGCAAGCGAGGTTCTTCTTCGCTTGCGCGTCAGGCTTCGAGGCGCGGGGACAATCTTTTGCCGGGGTTGCCCAACTCCCTCGCTCACGCTTCGGGTTGATGTTGGAATGCGGCATCACACTCACCATCGAATCTTTTTTTGAAACCGTTGTCGAATGAAAATTGCGGTCCCGTTCATCAGGACGAGGACGACCAGCAGCACGACGATGCCTGCGGCCGAGACGTGCTCGAAACCACGGCTGGAGTCGCTCACCCAACTATAAATCTGCAACGGGAGTGCTGTGAACTGGTCGAAGGGAGCCTGAACCAACTTGCCCGGATGTGTCAGCGCATCGCCGATCCCGGCAATGCGGCCCGGCACGACGCTGAGCTGTGCCGCCGCGCCGAGAACCAGCAGCGGCGCGGTCTCACCGAGCGCGCGAGACAACGCCAAGATCACGCCGGTCAGGATCCCGGGGAGCGCGGCGGGAAGAACTTGGTGACGGATCGTCTGCCACTTCGTCGCTCCCAAAGCGAGAGACGCATGGCGAAGCGAAGCGGGGACGGCGCGAAGGGCTTCTTGAGCCGCGATGATGATGACCGGCAGGCTGAGCAACGTCAGAGTGGCTGCGCCCGAGATGACGACTCGCCCGAGTGGCAACTCGAAGGAGAACTCGACGAAGCCGAGCGAACAGACGAATTTCTCCGGTCGATCGCGCAGTCCAAACATCCGTACGAAGACCGTGAAGCCGAGGATGCCGTAGACGATCGAAGGGACACCCGCGAGGTTCGAGATGTTGAGTTGAATTAGCTTCGTCAACCGAGTCGGCCGCGCGTACTCTTCGAGATAAATGGCCGCTCCCACGCCCAGCGGCACCGCCATGATGGCCGTCATTCCAATCAGCCACAGGCTGCCGCACAAGCCCGCCACGATCCCGGCTTCCTCGGCGATGTACGAGTTTCCGCGCGTCAGAAACTCGAACGTAAGCCAACCCCACGCCTGCCGTCCGATCCCCAGCAACAGCACGGCGAGCACACCCATTGACAGCCACGTTGTCAATCGGCAGAGCCACTCAAACGCCTGACCGAGGCGGTGACGCAGCACCAGTTTTTTCTCGTAGAAATCGTCGTGCAGGTTCATTGGTACACCTCACGATACCGGGCGAGAATCATCTGCGAGATCATGTTCATTCCCAACGTGATGATGAACAACACGAGCGCGACCGCGTACAGGCTTTTTTCCAAGGTCGATCCCGCCACGACCTCGCCCTGCATCACGTTCACGATGAAGATCGTCATCGTTTGAATGGCAGCGAGCGGGTTGAGCGTGAGGGCCGGTTGACCCGTGCTGGCGATGGCCACGGCCATCGTCTCACCGATGCTGCGCGACAGTGCGAGGAGAAACGACGCCAGAATTCCGGATAGCGCCGAGGGGACGACAATCTTGGCGCTCACGTCGAACTTGGTGGAACCGAGCGCGTAACCGGCCTCGCGCAAACTGTTCGGGACCGCCCGCAGCACGTCTTCACTGAGCGACGCGACCATCGGGATGATCATGATCCCGACCACGATCCCGCCGGCGAGAGCATTGAAACCGCCCACCGACAACCCGAACGTGTGCTTGAACACCGGCACGATGAAGAACGGTGTCAGCACTTTGAGTGCGAAGTAGCCGTACACGATGGTCGGGATGCCCGCGAGCAGTTCGAGCATCGGCTTGCAGAGCGACCGCGTGCGTGGCGTGGCGTATTCACTGAGGTAGATCGCGATCATCAGTCCCGCCGGCAGGCCGATCAGTCCCGAGATGCCGGTGATGAGGAACGTGCCGCACAGCAGCGGCAGGATGCCGTAGTGCCGCTGTTCTTCGGCGTATTGCGGTGTCCAACGAGTCTCGCTGAAGAACTCGACGAGGCCGATCTCTTGGAAGAACGACGTGTCGGGAGGGAGTGAGACGATCGCTTCGGTGACAAGCACGTAGATGATCGAGAGTGTCGTCACGATCGACAGCAACGCGCAACAGAACAGTGCCCCTTGGATGAACTGTTCGCGGGTGTGTTGCCACGAGAAGACGCGACGCAGCGACGGCGTTGATCGTTCGCGTCGAGCAGGACCGGCGCTAGCCACGGGTTGTCACCTGAATGGTTCGTCGAGAAGAGGTGCCGCCGAAAGGCGAATACGATCCTCTGCTCGTTACTGATGTCGCTCTGATCTCACCCCTTCGGGCTTGCCCCGATGGAATCAGGTTTTTGCACTACTCGTTGGGCATCTTTGCATTGTCCCGTTCCGTCGTTTAACCGCGCGGGCAACGTCCCGCGCGTCAAGCGACGTTCGAGTCTGTTCCTCATCAACGCGCGGGGCGTTGCCCACGCGGTTAAACGACACGAACCCCGTACACCCCCCGCGAGCCACACTGTGACAAGCGGGGTGGAATTGAACCGACACATCGCGTTCACGGGGGACGGTCAGAACGAAACTGTGCTTCACAACCGTCACTTCGATTCTGTCGCCTCAGCCGGTTTCAGAGCCGCTTCCAACCGCTCGGTCATGGCTTGACGAGTCTCTTCCGTCATCCGGACGAATCCCCGTTTGGACACCAGTGGCTGAGCCGCTTCCGACAGGAAGAACTTCAAAAAGTCGGCCACTTCCGTCCGCTTCATCGCCTCCTTGTTGGCATACATAAAGAGCGGTCTCGACAACGGGGCGTACTCACCGCTGAGGATCGTTTCGACCGTGGGCAGGACAGGAGCTACTGCCGTCTCAGCGGCGTCCTTCGTCGGCGAGACACCGATCACTTTGACCTTGTCCTTGTTCTCGACGCAGTAGCCGTAGGGGATGTAACCGAGGGCGAACTTGTTGCCCGAGACACCCGAGATCAGGATGTTGTCGTCCGAGGCAGGCGTGTAGTCGGTGCGGGTCGAACCCTTCTTGCCGACGATGACTTCCGTGAAGTATTCGAACGTTCCCGAATCGCTGTCGGCCCCGAACAACTGGATCGGCTGATCGGGCCATTGCGGATTGAGGTCGCTCCACTTGGCAATCTTGCTATCCGGTTGCCACAGCTTCTTGAGTTCCGCGACACTCAGCCCGGTACACCAGTCGTTTGCCGGATGAACGGCGATCGACAGACCGTCGATGGCGACGGTCAATTCGAGCCACTCGATCCCCTTCTCTTTCAGTTCTTTGACTTCCTTCTCGGCGATCGGGCGCGAGGCATTCCAAATGTCGCTCTGACGCAACGCGAACTTTTTGTATCCGCCACCCGTTCCCGAACGACCAACGCTGACTTTGTGCTTCGTGGATTTCTCGAACTCCACCGCCATCGCCTGGGAAATCAAATAGACCGTGCTGGACCCTTCGACGTTGATGAGTGCTTCTGCTGCCGGCGCGGGGTCACTCCCACTTCCCTTGATCGGTGTCGCATCGGTTCCAGATGCTGGCGTTACGACTGGTCCCGCAGGCTTCACGCAGCCGCCAAGTCCGGCCACGCCGAAAAGACTCACTCCCACAAGCAGCCAGGCAAATCGAGATTGATTGACGACGAACATCCGGTGATCTCCAACACAACTTGAGTCTGATTCGATCGAGGATCGCAGGAGCCATCTACCCCCACCTAAGCGGGCGGTAGCTTAAGCGGCGAGAACGAAGTTTGCGACGAAGTGTGCATTAAGATTCGATGAACATTTGAAGGGTTGGATTTGACGAGTAGCCCAGCGTTGTCTGGGGTGGATTGAGACCGAGGGAGTGTCTACAAGCCGCCCCACAATGTCCGTCCCCGGCACCCAAGAGTCGGTTGGTTTACAGAGGTCGCCGTCAATGATTGTCGCTGCCGGATTAACGCCCGCTTGGCAACAGATTCTCGTCTTTCGACAACTCCAAGTGGGACACGTCAATCGCGCGCAGCAGGCTGTCTGGTGCGGATCGGGCAAAGTGCTCAACGTCGGCGCGGCGTTGCATCAGCTCGGAGTGAAGTCACTCACGATCAGCCCGGTGGGCGGCGCGACGGGACAACAGATTCGGGATGACTTTGCCCGGCGCGGCATCCCCGCGCGATGGGTTGCGACGAACGCGGCCACGCGCGTCTGCACGACGCTCCTCGATCAAGCCACCGGTGCCACGACCGAGTTGGTCGAGAATTCGATCGCGTTGACGGATTCGGAACTGGACCAGTACGCCGAGGCCTTCGCGGACGGAGTGCGTTCTGCCAGCGACGTGATCCTCAGCGGATCGTTGCCGCAAGGAACGGCTCCGTCGTACTACCGACGCCTGCTGGAACATACTTCCGCTCGGACACTGCTCGACATTCGAGGCCGCGAGTTGATTGAGTGCCTGCCGCTGCGGCCGTTCCTTGTGAAGCCGAATCGTGAGGAACTGGCCACCACCGTGGGACGCTCGCTCGCCACCGACGACGACGTGGCAGCCGCCATGGCCGAAGTGCGAGACCTCGGTGCGGAGTGGGTCGTCGTCAGCAACGGCCCCGCGTCTCTGTTCGTCCTTGGTCCGAGCGGCCTGCATCGCATCGAGCCTCCCACAGTGAAGGCTGTCAATCCGATCGGCTGCGGCGACTCACTGACAGCCGCCATCGCGGCGCAACTCGCACGGGGCGAATCTCCGCTCGCTGCGATCTCTTTCGGCGTGACCTACGCGGCCCACAAAGCCTCGCAACTGTTGCCGGTCGCAACCGGGTAAGCGACCGGCAACAGTTGTCTGACCTGCACTAACCCGAAGTGTGAATTTTGAATTGGCGCACTCGCGTTTTGTAGCTGAGTTCGCAAGAACTCAGGGGCTTCGCAGGTGCCGAAAAGGCTGAATTCTTGCGAATTCAGCTACTTCGAAACGCAACTGCGCAACTTCA
>JAYTGQ010000382.1:0-14606 GCA_043733345.1 Schlesneria sp. | reverse complement strand
TCGCGGTCGCCACCTTTGTTGAAGAACACATCACCCGGTAAGAGCCGCCACGATTGTTGTGGTTCATCCGTGGAACACAACCCGCTTGGCCGCATCACTGATGCGCAACCAACGAGAAGCGGCTGGTCCGTGGCAGTTGGCTGCCATTCGCCGTTCGTAGAAGCTCGCAGCGCTCGCCGATACACTCGGGAACCTTTGTTGAATGTCACCGAGAAATCTGGCTGTCGTACCGTGTTGTTGTGGTGACGGTGCGCCAGCGCGAGTCTTCGCGTCTGCGTTGAGGCCGGTTGTTCAAACCGATGTTCTGATGGACTGGTTCCGCGTCACACCTCTTGGAAAGCCTTGCGAATGCCGACGCTCGATTGGATTGGGAAGCAGGCGGTGCGGAATCATCATCGCGAGGTTCCGTATCGGCTGCTCAAGTGCGACAAGGCGTTGTCGGTGGGCGATCCCGGCAGCGGGAATCTGGTGGTGCAGGGGGACAACCTGGTCGCGTTGAAGGCGCTGCTGCCGTACTACGCCGGGCAGGTGAAGTGCATCTACATCGACCCGCCGTACAACACGGGAAACGAAGGCTGGGTCTACAACGACGCGACGAACAGTCCCGAGATTCGGCAGTGGCTGGGCCGAGTCGTCGGGGCCGAGGCCGAAGACCTTTCCCGCCACGACAAATGGCTCTGCATGATGTACCCGCGCCTGCAATTGCTCAGACAGTTCCTGAGCGATGACGGGGCCATCTTCATCAGCATCGACGACAACGAAGTCGCGAGTCTGCGATTTCTGATGGATGAGGTCTTTGGTCCGCAGAACTTCGTGGCGACTGTCATTTGGCAGAAAGTGTATTCACCAAAGAACTCTGCGAGACACTTCTCAGAAGATCACGACTACATTCTGGTCTATGCCAAGAGCGCATCAACGTGGCGGCCGAACCTTGTGCCACGGAGCAGCAAGCAAGATCGTGCATACAAGAATCCAGATAACGATGAGCGTGGAGTCTGGAAGACGAGCGATCTTTCTGCTCGCAATTTTTACAGTCTCGGAACTTATTCGATTGCGTGCCCTTCCGGGCGCATCATCGAGAAGCCGCCCACGGGTCGGTATTGGGTTGTCTCGGAAGAGAAACTCGCTCAGCTTCAAACCGACCGACGAATTTGGTGGGGAAAGAACGGCAGTTCAATTCCTCAACTCAAACGCTTCTTGAGTGAAGTGAAGCAAGGAGTCGTGCCACAGACACTCTGGACCTACGACGAAGTCGGCCACACTCAAGATGCGAAGAAGGAACTCGTTTCGTTGTTGAACTTTGACGATTCCGCATCCGTGTTCATCACCCCGAAGCCTACTCGACTCTTGAAGCGAATTATTGAGATCACATGCGATAAGGACTCACTCATTCTCGACTCTTTTGCTGGCAGCGGAACAACCGGGCAAGCAGTTCTTGACTTGAACCGCCAAGACGGAGGCTCGCGCCGGTTCATCCTCATCGAGATGGAAGAGGCCGTGTGCCGCGATGTCACCACTCAACGATTGACTCGCGTCCTGCAAGATGACACCGCGCGGCAACCGGGGGGGGGGGGCGGGGACTGGAGAGACCTCCGCCTCGCCGTCTGAACGCGGCTTCCGTTTTTGTACGCTGGGCGAGCCGCTGTTCGACGAGACCGGCAACATTCGGTCGCACGTTACGTTCTCGGACCTTGCCGCTCACGTCTTCTTCACCGAGACCGGTGAACCGATCCCGCAGCGCGCGACCGGCAAAACGCCGCTCATCGGCGTCTGTCAGGGGATCGCCTACTACCTGCTCTTCAACGGCGTGCTTGGCGACCGTCGGCCCGCTGGCGGCAACGTGTTGACCAGCGCGGTCCTCGATTCACTGCCGCCGCACTCTGGCCCGCGCATCGTCTACGGCGAGGGCTGTCGCCTTGGCTCACCCCGCCTGCAACGCGCGGGGATCGTCTTCAAGCAAGTTCCCTACCAAATCAAGGTGAGCTGACGATGCTCGAACTGCGTAACTATCAGCAACTCACGTTGGACTCGCTCGAACGGTTCCTGCATCGCGCGGGCGAGTCTGTCGTTGGCCCATCGACCGCGTTTGAGGAAGAGACTGAACACCGCGAAGGGAAGTCGCGACGATATCTCACGGTCCCGCAGTTGCCCGAGTTGCCCTACGTCTGCCTGCGCGTTCCGACCGGAGGCGGCAAGACGTTGATGGCCTGCCACTCGCTGGGGATTGCCGCCGACAAGTTCTTGCACAACGAGCGAGTCGTCTGCTTGTGGCTCGTGCCGACGAATACCATCCGCGAACAAACGCTTGCCGCGCTGCGCGACCGGAAGCATCCGTATCGACAGGCTCTCGCCAGTCGGTTTGCCGGTCCCGTGACCGTGCTGGACCTGACCGAAGCGTTGTACGTGCAAGCTGGCACAACGGCAGGTGAGACGTGCGTCATCGTCTCAACACTCGCCGCGCTGCGGGTGGAAGAGACGGAAGGCCGCAAGGTCTACGAAACGAACGGCGCGTTGCAGCATCACTTCACCGGACTGACGGCCGAACAAGACGCGGTACTCGAACGGAACGACGACGGGACGCGGGCCTGTTCGCTGGCGAACGTCCTGCGACTGCATGCCCCCATCGTCATCATGGATGAAGCTCACAACGCCCGGACGCCGCTGTCGTTTGACACGCTGGCGCGGTTTCGGCCGAGTTGCATCATCGAGTTCACGGCCACGCCCGAAACGACGCACGATCCCAGCAAACAGCAGTTTGCGAGCAACGTGCTGTGCCACGTCTCGGCCCTCGAACTGAAGGCCGAGCAGATGGTCAAGCTGCCGATCAAGCTGCAAGCGGACCTCGGCTGGCCCGGAGTCGTGGCCGAGGCGCTGGCATGTCGGCAGCGTTTGGAAGAGATCGCTCGCGAGGAAGAGCAGCAGACGGGCGAGTACATCCGCCCGATCGCGCTGTTGCAGGCTCAGGCCAAGAGCAGCACCAAGGAAACGATCACGGTCGAAGTCTTGAAGCAACGACTGCTGGACGACTTCAAAATCCCCGAGGAGCAGATTGCCATTGCGACCGGCTCAACTCGCGAGTTGGAGAATGTTGACCTGTTCAATCGGGCGTGTCCGATCAAGTTCATCATCACGGTGCAGGCGTTGAAGGAAGGCTGGGATTGTTCGTTCGCCTACGTGCTCTGTTCGGTGGCGGAGATTTCATCGGCCAAGTCGGTCGAACAGATTCTCGGCCGCATTTTGCGGCTGCCTCACGCCCGGACGAAGCTGCATGAAGAACTGAACTGCTCGTATGCGTTCGCGACGAAGACGTTCGATGCCGTGGCGAGAACACTCACGGATGCACTCGTCGAGAACGGTTTCGAGCGGCTCGAAGCCAGGCAACTCGTGACCCACTTCGATGCTCCCGAACCGACTCTCTTCCCATTGGCCGGACTGTTCGACGAGGTTTCAGAAGTCGTATCTGAACCGCCGAACCTCACCAAGCTGGACGACAATTTGCGTCAGCGCGTCAGCTTCGACGAAGCATCGGGAACGATCACCGTGGCCGGACCGGTGACAGTGGCCGACGAAAAACAACTGACGGCGTGCTTCAAGACACCCGCCGCGAAAGAGGCCGTCCAACGCTTGGCGGTTGCCGCTCGACGGACACCAAACCGACCCGCCCTCGCGCCGCGCCTGTCCGTGCCGCAGTTGGCCATCCGCCGCAACGGACAACTTGAATTGTTCGACGAGTCGCATGTTCTCGATGCGCCCTGGAAGCTCTCGACCTGCGATGTCGAGTTGTCGGAGGCCGACTTCCCGTCCGACGCGGCAGCGGGAACAGCGGGTGAAGTGGACGTGACGGCTCGTGGGCGAATGGAGTATTCGTTCGTTGGTCGAATGCGACGGCAGTTGCAACTTGTCGGCATCGAACCCGGTTGGGACGTGCATGGGCTGACGAATTGGTTTGACCGTCAGATTCCTCATCCCGACATCACTCGCACCGAAGCGACGCTGTTCATCCATCGGGCGCTGTCTCGCTTGATCGAGGCCCGGCGGCTGACGGTCGAACAACTCGCACAGCAGAAGTATCGCTTGCGAGACGTGCTGGCCGCGAAGATCGAAACCCATCGCAGCCAACAATCGAAGCGGGAATACGAACGACTGCTCTTCGGCGACAGTCGCGACGAAATCACCGTCGATCCATCGTTCTGCTTCCATTTCGAGGAAGGCCGTTACGCCGCGAACTCGATCTACGACGGACCCTATCGCTTTCGGAAACATCTCTTCCCTCACGTGGGCGAACTGAAACCCGAGGGCGAAGAGTTCGAGTGTGCAGCCTTCCTCGATCAATTGCCCGAGGTCAGCTATTGGGTTCGCAACTTGGAACGCAGGCCCACGTCATCGTTCTGGTTGCAAACGGCAACCGACCGGTTCTACCCCGATTTCGTGGCCATCTTGAAGGATGGCCGGATTCTGGTGGTCGAGAGCAAGGGCTCGGATCGGTGGACCAACGACGACTCAAAGGAAAAGCGAACGCTCGGCGAATTGTGGATGAGCCGCAGCGATGGAAAGTGCCTCTTCGTCATGCCCAACGGCCCCGATTGGAAGGCCATCACGGCGGCTGTTCGCAGATAAAACGAGACAATACAGCGGCATCGGTCGCGATGCTGGTGTTCTCATTGGAGTGCTTGTGCGCAGAGGAATTGGCGAAGTGCTACGTCGAGATCAAAGATCATCACGACTCGACCCAGCGGCGACCCGGCTTCACGGACAAGTCGGCGACCATCGAATTCGGTCGCAAGCGGACGAAGCTCGTGGCCGGTCGCACCGCGCACGATCCGCCGTCTGCGGAACTCGTTCGAGGGATCGAAGGGCTGCCGACGACTCTTCGCGCGAAGGACGACTTTTCGCGTTAAGACCGTCAAGTTGGGTTTGATTGAAGGTCACTCATCCATGACCGGCAAGCGGGTCAAGGATCCTCTGACGGACTTTGAACAGAACTTGAAGGACCGAGGCCGGACTCACGCCGATTGCCAGTTGGTGACGGCTCGTGTGGCAACGATCCTCGACCACTGCGAAACCGAATCGCCACCGTCCCCCAACGAAAAAACCCCTGTTTGGCAGGGGTTTGAGGACGATTGTGGACTCGTGAGGATTGCTGAGAATCCAGAGCCGCCGGTCAGACTCGAACTGACGACCTATGCTTTACGAAAGCATCGCTCTACCAACTGAGCTACGGTGGCGGGGTGATCGACTGAAGCAGGTCGTGCTGAAACCTCCACCCTCGCGTGTTACTGCGATGGCTTCCGTTCAGCCGCCAGCCCAATCGGGGCGGGATGATAGCAAAACCAAAACGTCGGGCAAGGCAACAAGTTCGTACTGTCGGACCTCATGTGAACAGGGTTGTGGCGAGCACAACTCCGGGCCTGGTTCCACCAAGGTGACAGCCACTCAGAAGCCCCCCTCACCCTAACCCTCGCCCCCGCAAAGCCGGAGGAGAGGGGACAAGAGAAGACCTCTGAGACCCCAACCCACCGCGCCTTGAACCAGGCACAACTCCGCTTCGAGACTCTCCCGATAACTTCCTTGTGTGCGCCCCAAACGACGAATACCATGTGCCGCCTTGTTCGCGGCCGGGTGTTGTTGGGTGTGCGACTCACGACCCGCTGCGGCGCTTGTTCTGATTATTTTGTTCGGAAAGTTTTGCGTCGATGAAGCATGTTTTGTCCGCGATGGTGATGAACCAACCGGGTGTGCTCGCGCACATTTCGGGGATGCTCGCGTCGCGAGCGTTCAACATCGAAAGTTTGGCGGTCGGTGAGACCGAAAATGCTGAGTTCTCCCGCGTGACGTTCGTCGTTGCTGGCGACGACAAGGTGCTGAATCAGGTTCGCAAGCAGCTCGAAAAGATCATCACCGTCGTCAAGGTCGTGGACTATCAGAACCAAGACGTGGTCGAACGCGATCTCATGCTCATCAAGGTGGCTACGGCGTCCGGCACGCGGACTGAGATTCGCGAGATGGTCGATATCTTCCGAGGCAAGATCGTCGATATCGGTGCTAGTCATGTGATCGTCGAAATCTCCGGCTCAGAAAACAAACTGACTGCGTTCGTCGATCTGATGCGTCCCTTCGGCATCATCGAGATGGTCCGCACGGGGCGAGTCGCTTTGGCGCGAGAGACCTCGCTGTCGATCGAATCGGCCCTGCAACCGCCGCCGACTTATGAGGAAGCGGCGTTGGCGTAGCTTCCTCGCGGAACAACAAAGAACACGGGCAAGCGAGACGCTTACCCTACGAAGACCGAACTTCTGTAACGAACCTCCTCCTTTTCAATCGAGACGAGAACCACGATGGCCGCGAAGGTTTACTACGACGACGATGCCGATCTGTCCCTGCTGAAGGGCAAGACCATTTCGATCCTGGGCTATGGTAGCCAAGGGCATGCTCAGGCTCAGAACTTGCGTGACAGCGGCTGCACCGTCGTCATCGGGCAACGCCCCGGCAGCAAGAACTACGACTTGGCAGTTAGTCACGGCTTCAAGCCCGTGTCGCTGGCCGAAGCGACCAAGGTCGGTGATCTCGTCAACATCCTGCTTCCCGATGAAGTTCAGGGCGACCTCTACAAGAGTGACATCAAGCCGAACCTCAAGCCGGGCGCACTCTTGATGTGTTCGCACGGTTTCAACCTGCACTTCGGACAGGTTTTGCCGCCAGCCGGAACCGACTGTGCGCTGGTCGCTCCCAAGGGGCCGGGCCACTTGGTTCGCAGCGAATACGAAAAGGGCGGTGGCGTGCCGAGCCTGATCGCTCTGTCACCGGGTGCTTCCGACATGAGTCGCAAGTTGGCCCTGGCCTATGCCAAGGGGATCGGCGGCACGCGCGGTGGCGTCATCGAAACGACGATCGCGGAAGAGACTGAAACCGACTTGTTCGGTGAGCAGGTCGTGCTGTGCGGTGGCGTCAGCGCCCTCATCAAGGCGGCGTTCGAGACTCTCACCGAAGCGGGATATCAGCCCGAGATGGCGTACTTCGAGTGTATGCACGAGTTGAAGCTGATCGTCGATCTCTTCTATCAAGGCGGTCTGAACTACATGCGTTACAGCGTGTCGAACACTGCCGAGTTCGGCGACTACACACGCGGCCCGCGCATCGTCACGGCCGAAACCAAGCTCGAAATGAAGAAAATCCTCCACGAAATTCAGTCCGGCCAATTCGCCAAGGAATGGATTCTGGAGAACAAGGCCAACCAAGCCAGCTTCCAAGCGATCAAGCGTCGCGAACGCAGTCATCCGATCGAAGAAACTGGCAAGCAACTCCGCCGCATGATGAAGTGGATCAACGCCAAGGAACACTGATCGACATTCTCGGAGTGCTTGGTCGATCAAGATCGCACTCAGAATCTCAACCGCCCCCCTCCCTCCACGACCTCGTGGATCGAGGGGGCTTTTTTGTTGGCATTCGTTACGCTTTCGGCCTGCCCTCGACATAGCCCTCATTGAGCCGCGCGAGGCGTACCGCCTGTTGAAAACCCCACCGGGCTTGCCCCGGTGGCTCGCGGGGCTTTGCACTACTTCAAGCACCAATTGGAATTGAGTAGTGCAAAGACCTGATTCCATCGGGGCAAGCCCGGTGGGGTTTCTCAAAAGGCTGCTAAGGGGCTGTGCATCTATTACGTCCGAGATTTCGGAAGTGATCGTGTCTTTTTCCCAAGGGTCGCCGCGACACGGAGGCTCTGTTCTGAGCCATCTTTCTACCACACATCTTTCTGCCGCCTTCTTTGAGGAAGCGGCAGAAAGATGTGTGGTAGAAAGATGAGAGTTCGTGCCGTCCTGCGGTTTAGGGCTGATCGTCAACTGTGAACTTTCGCAGATTGATTCTACACAGCCCCTACGTCCACGCACCGCTGACTTCCGGAGTCTCCGCCATGATGACGATTCGTGCTCGCAGCTATGAGAACGGGGAGCCGTTGCGGATTGCCGTCAGCGGGGATCGCATTCGGTCGGTGGAGCCAGCGTGGCCAAAGGGACCGGTGGACGAGTGGCCGTTCGTCGCGCCGGGGCTGTTCGATTTGCAGATCAATGGACACAGCGGCGTCTGGTTCAGTGATGAAGCTCTGACCGCCAACGACGTGCTGAAGGCGTTGTCGCCGTATTCGCGTTTCGGGGTGACGCGGCTCTGTCCGACGCTCATCACGAATTCGTTCGAGGGACTCGCTGCGGGATTCGCGGCGATTCGATCGGCGTGCGAGCGTGAGCCGTGGGCAGATCGGATGGTCAGCGGCTGCCATCTTGAAGGGCCGTACATTTCGGGGGAAGATGGCCCGCGCGGCGCGCATCCCAGACAGCATGTGCGACCTGCCGACTGGGCTGAGTTCCAGCGGTTGCAAGAGATCTCGGGCAACCGCATCCGGCTGGTGACGATCGCGCCGGAAGTCGAGGGAGCGATCGAGTTCATTCGTCAGGCGGTGGCTCATCATGTGGTGATTTCGATCGGTCACACGGCGGCCACGCCCGAGCAAGTTCGCGCGGCGGTCGATGCCGGGGCGCGGCTGAGCACACATCTTGGGAATGGTGCCCACGCGCTGATTCACCGTCACCTCAATTACATTTTCGAGCAACTGGCCGACACGCGACTCACCGCCAGTTTGATCGTGGATGGGCATCACCTGCCGCCGTCACTCGTGCGAACGTTCATCAAGGTCAAGTCGCCGAAGCAAACGATTTTGACGTGTGACGCAGCGGGCTGGGCCGGTTGTCCGCCCGGCATGTACGAGAGCAAACTCGGGCGGAGCGAGATTCTAGAGAACGGCAAACTGGTTGTAGCCGGGCAACACGAACTGCTCGCCGGGTCGGCTCAGGAGACGGATGTTTGCGTGGCGAACGTGATGGAATTCGCAGGCGTTTCGTTGCGTGAAGCGATCGACATGACGAGTAAGAACCCGGCGAAGCTGCTCGGCCGAGAGGTCGCTCGTTTGCGACGCGGCTCATTGGCGGACCTCATCGTGTTTCGAGTCGCGCCGAACAAGCAGCGGCTCGACGTGGAAGCGACGATTGCGTCCGGCCACCTGATGTACGGCGAGATCGTCGCGCGGTGAGGATGACACCAACCCGCAGCGTGAGCGAGGACGCACGAGGGACAACGTGTGTCTGGGGTCGGCGCTTCGCCGCCCCCTGCGATAGTGAGTACACCCACGCCTAGCAGCCTGTTGAAAAAGGGAGGGCGAGGCTCCCGCCGAGCCGTGTGCGTGAGGAAAGTCGCTTGTTTCTCGCGGCTCGGCAGGAGCCCCGCCCTCCCGACAGCCGTTTTTCAACAGGCTGCTAGGGGCGCCGAAGCGCCGACCCCAGACACACCACACCCCAGATGTCTCGTTCTTGCTGGCATCCTCACTTACGTTTCGGGTTGGTGTTCCTCACGGGACGAAGCCCTCACTTCGCAAGCAGTTTGGCCAACAATACGCTCACGTCGGCAATGCCGCACGACTGCGGCGCGGTGTTTGACGTGCCCATCATCGCTCGTCACTGGGCAATCGTCTGGCGAGGGGTTGCGATACTTTCAAGGCACGCCGGAACCGTGAGGTCAGAGATGAGGCGGCACTTCGCGTCTCACGAGGGGCGTCACCGAGGAAATCGTTGGCGCGTGGTGCGACTGTCAACGAAGCGGCTCCTGAGGAAGTATCACGCGGACGAGGTGGCTGTGGTTCAGGAGCCTCTGCCGGTGGAAGCGGCTGTGTTTCACCCTGCGGCTTGCGAGGCGGCTCGATGCCCGGCTCGCCTTCACGTTTCGGGCGAGGTGCCGGAGGGACGCTCGGTTCCCGCATGATCTCTTCCAGCGTCGGCAGCTTGATGTCGTCGTAGTTGAGGTCGGGGCGTTTGTCGCGCAGGCTGCCGGGTTGTTCGAGATCGAAGGCTTGTTCCGAGGGAGTCTCTCCGGTGGGATAGCGATCGGCGTTGGTCGTGGGACGCATGTTCAACGGGTAGCAGGCGTCGTCGGCAAAGCGGCCGAGTGGTCCGATTGCCGCGAACCGTTCTTCGTAGAAGACGACCGCGTGCGTTTCGAGGATCGTGCCGGTCTGGCGTTCGAGCGTGGCCAACAGCGTGTTGTACTGAGTCAGCGCGTTGGCTTCGGCGGAGACCAGATTGCCCCAGTCGGTGATGGCCTGCTGCACATTGATGAAGATCGCGGTCCCCGTGAAATATTTGGCGAGTTGGAACCGCAGGTTCTCACGAGCGGCTTGGCGGGCTTCGCGATACGCGAGGTATTGATCGTAGGCTTGGTCGAGGTTGCGGACGCTCGCGGCGAGTTGATGGATCGAGCTGTGCAAACCTTGCTGAAGGTTGACGCGGTCGCGCGCGAGGATCAGTTCTCGCGCTCGGAGCGAGGCCCGCGACTGGCGTAGTCCGAGCGGCACCGAGAAGTTCACACCGAGCGTCCAATCTGAAAAGGCTCCCGCCGACGACGAGAGTGATTGGCCATTCGGCATCGTTCCCTCAAGTCCATTCCAGCGGTACTGACCGACGGCATCGAGCCGAGGCAACGCGGTGTTACGCGCGATTTGATACTGCTGCTGATCGGCTTCGATGATGAGCTTCAGTTCGATGATGTCCGGCCGACGCTCACCGGCCAGTTCCGTGATCGACGCCCAATCGGGTTGAAAGCGGTCTCGTTGTGGAGGCGAATTGGGAACGAGTCGCGTGCCATCGGAAGGGGCGAGTCCCACGATGTTTCTCAACGCCGCCTCGCGCTGAATCAGATTCCCTTCCGACGCGATCAGGCTCGCTCGAAAGTTAGCCAGTGCCAGTTGAGCCTGCGCTTGATCGCCTCGATTACCCGTCCCGGTCCTCACCGTGGCGTCAATCCGGCGCAGGATCTCGGTCAGTTGATCGACTTGTGTCCGCCGTGCCCACACATCTGTCCGAGCGGCAACCAGCGACCAGTACGCCTCAATGACGCCGCGCACATTTTCCTGCATCGAGTCCTTGAGCTGGAAGTACGAACGCTCGGTGTCGATGCGGGCCAGTACGATCGGGGCGAGGTTGGCGCCCAGACGGCCTCCCTGGAGTAGTGGCTGCGTGTAGTTCACGTTGCTCGACGAGCGTGTTTGCGGGTTGAGCGGGTACGTACCGGGAGTCAGTCGCGAGGGAGTCGCATCGAAGCCAACGCCGAATGTTCCGCCGAACGCATTCTGTTTGGTGAGGTTCGTCGAGGTGTTGAAGAAGTCGTTGCGGACGCCCGTGATGATCGACTGGCCGGGATTCAAGGGATCGAAGACCGCCTGCGGATTCTCCAGCCGATTCCAAGTGTTGCTGACGGAGAGTGTCGGATCGAAGCGAGCGTTCTGTTGATCGATGGCCGTGTTGGTGATGGCCGGGTCATAGATCGTGCGCCCGCTGTTCGTGGCCGTCGTGCCGGCCAGTATGCGGACCACATCGACGTTGCCAAGCGAGATGCGGATCGTGTCGTCCAACGAAATGGAAACGGGCTGAAGCTCGGGCTGCGGATGGGAGACGGTGGACGGTGGCAGAGAGTCGGGCAGGCGAGACGGCATGAGTTGCGACGGATCACGAACGACGATCGACCGCTGCTCGGGGAAGAACGTCGGCACGAGCCGCTGCGCAGCGGCGGGCTGTGCTGCAGCGGCGAGACAAATCCAAGCGGCGATTGCGCTGCGGCCGGTCATGCCGATTCCGAATGAAGAGTTATCTGGTCAGGGTCAGGCACCGCAGACTTCAGAATTGGCGGGAGTACGGCCTCGCCATAGCCAGCCGCTTCGTCCGCCAATTCTGAAGTCTGCGGTGCCTGACCCCGGCGCGACAGAACCGCGCGAGCATCGAAGTCCAGCTTTAAGAAAAGCCGGACTTCGATGGTCAAGACTGCGAGCCGCTCAATGCGCCGGTCGTACCGGTTGCCGCAGTCGTTCATCGTCAGTCGGTTGGACTCGACATGCAGGTCATTCCACGACTTCAGCCTGTAGCGCCTGTGACGCTTGGGCAAAGTCGGGCGTGTCGCACACGATGCCACCGTCGCGCAGGACGATGATGCGGCGAGCGTTCTTCGCCACGTTCTGATCGTGAGTCACGAGGATCACCGTGATGCCGGACGATTCGTTCAATTCGTGAAAGAGGCGGATCACCTCACGGCTGGTCTTGGAGTCGAGGTTCCCGGTTGGCTCGTCGCCCATCAGGATCGCCGGTTCATTGACCAGTGCCCGCGCAATGGCGACGCGCTGCTGCTGTCCGCCCGAGAGCTGGCTCGGGTGATGATCGAGTCGATCGCCGAGTCCGACCAGCTTGAGTTTCTCGGTCGCGCGGCGGTGGCGATCAGCGGCGGAAATGCCGTGCGTGTACAGCAACGGCAGTTCGACGTTTTCATGTGCCGACGTGCGCGCGAGCAAGTTGAAATTCTGAAAGACGAAGCCGATCCGCTGGTTGCGAATCCGCGCGCGGTCATTCCCCGACATCGTCGCGATCTCTTCCCCGGCCAATTTGTAGCTGCCCGATGTGGGGCGATCCAAACAGCCGAGCATGTTCATGAGCGTGCTCTTCCCCGATCCGGACGGCCCGATCAGCGCGACGAACTCACCCTGTTCGATGGTCAGATTGGCTCCTTTGAGGGCCTCGACCTTGACCTCTCCAAGATCATAGATCTTGTAGACATCGCGAATCTCAATCAGTGCCACGAAGGGTCTCCGAAACGGTTGAGACGCGCTGGGCTGGATTTAGCTGCCTGTTGAAAAACGTAGGGTCAGCGTCTCGCTTGCCTGTAAATGCAGTTGAAAAAGGGGCAAGCCAGAGGCTGACCCTACGTTTTCAACGGGCTGTTAGGTCACAACGTGCGCCCTTTGGGGCACTGCTCGCCGCACGAAAATTTCTCGCCGTGGACAGCAGGATCGCGACCCGACTTCTTTTTGGAATTGGTCAGAGCACAACCGGTGAGGCAGACGAGCGTGAGGAGCAGCAAGCAACAGAGAGACGTGGCGCTGGCTTTCGTCCGTGAAGTGGGGTGAGTGATGCGGGGCATGGTGTCCCTTTCGAGAGAGGCGTGTGAACAGTTTAAGGAACGGGGCCGTGATTACTTCCCGAAGTTAGGCAGGCTGCTATCAGCCGTCGGGCGCTAGCCCCGGTTTGTGCCATCGAAACCGGGGCTAGCGCCCTGCGGCTGATCGGGAAGCGCGTAGTTCGTTCACTTCCGCGACTTCAGAACACCGTGGAAGCGGCGGTTGAATTCATGGGGGTCGAACAAGTCATTGGAATCATCTTCATCCAGGGGTGTGGCGGTCTCATCACTGATGAGTGGCTGTGGTGATTCGAGGTCGGCAGGATGGGGAACACTGCTGCGAGGCTTGGACTGCGTTGAGTTTGACTTGGATTGAGTCGTGCCTGACGAGTTGGCCTGCGTCGCCGGAACGCCACCCATTCCCGGCGACGGCTTTTTTTTACTCAGCACGCTCGGTCGTTGAGCCAGTTCTTGTTCCTCATTCCGCTTTTCGTGCGAGACCTGCTTGATCCAAGTTCGCAGCGTCTTGAGTTGTTCGTTCCCTTGAGGTCCGTGGAAGATGGCCGTTGCTCCGGCATGGCCTCCCTGCGGAGCGGTCAGGAGCGGACTCAGCGTGGGATCGTGAATGTCGATGTAACGCAGGGCTTCTGCCAGATTCCGTTCCGTGTGCATTCGGTTGCCGTTCGCCCCGAGTCGCGTCGAGTGGAGCTTGAACTCACCGCGCGAGGTGGCTCCGTGGCAACTCGCGTTGCCGCACTTGTTGATGAGCAACGGCTGCACGCGCGCGGTGAACGACGTGGCCGTTTCCTTCGAGAGTCCGCCGAGCGATTCGACTTCGGGCACCACGAAACCGTCGGGAGTCCTGAGCGGCAAGACTGTCGATTGCGGCGTAATGGTCTTCGCGGTCAGGCTCTCTTCCAATCGACGGAGCAGCTTGCGAGCCTCTTCGTGATCGGGGTCGCGTTTCAGGCACTTCTTCAATTCGTCGCGCGCTTCGTCATTCAACCGGTACGTGATGCACCAGTGGGCCAACATCATATGCGTGGCGGGAGTCGGTTCGACGATGGCGTCACGCTGTTTGCGATATGCATCGCGCAGACTGTCGGCCACGACTTTCACTTGGTCGTCGGGAACCTGCACGCGACCGCTGGCATGTTCGACCAGCCAGCCGCCCGCGTTGCGAGTCATCTGTCCGGTGAGGATCCGTCCAGACATCATCACGATCACCCGTTCCCGCGTTTCGCCCTCGTCGGCCCGCGCGGACAAGGACGGCGCGGTGAGAGACAAGGCCGCCACGAACGACAGCGCGAACGCACCCAACAACACGAAGCCGAATCGACCGACAGGCAGCGCGCGCACGATGCGTCTCCGCACGAGAACGGGGTCAAGCAGAATTTGATTTGATCAGCAGGGGAGGGCGGGAAGTTAGAAGCGGCCCGTCATTCGGTCAATCCGAAGTTGAAGGGCGTCCTGCTGGCCACGGAGCGACAGGAGAACGGGCTGGTCGATGCCTCTCGCGTGCGATACGTTGCGCGGGCATCGGCTATACCTCGCGCGGTCAATGATGAGACATCTGAGCGGGGCGGCGTAAGCCCCCCGGTTCTTGGGCGTAAGCCCTCTTTGGAAGA
>JAYTGQ010000381.1:0-5757 GCA_043733345.1 Schlesneria sp. | reverse complement strand
GAACACGGACTGGCGTCCATGATTCTCGACACGGACTTGCTGCGCCTGGCCGAGAAGCTGAGTCTCGGCACGACGGAATCGGAATGGCGGTGCGCGGTGAGTCGCGCCTATTACGCGGCCTTCCATCGCGGACGCGATCTGCTTCAATCGCTGGGTTTTGAGCCGCCGCGCGGGGAGTTGGCGCATGCGTACTTGTGGCGGCGATTGCAAAGCTGCGGCAACCCTTCGCTGGGCCTGGCCGGTTCCGATCTGAACCAGCTTCGCGGCCAACGGAACCGAGCCGATTATGACTTGGCTGGCGACGTTTCTCATAGAACGGCGAAGACAGCCGTGGAAACGGCTGCGGCCATCTTCCGCATCATCGACGCGCTGACCCCCGCGGATCGTGAGGCGGCCATCGAAATCATCAAAGCCTACGAACGCGACGTGCTCCGCGAATCAACATGGCGACCTCGTCCTCGCTGACGAGTTCGGAGATGACGGGGAAGATCGCCGGGTTCGATGTTTGAAGGCCGCCGTCGCGAAGAGGGCATCACTTGGTGACGGGGTCGTCCGAGCCGGGGATGACCTAGCGCAGGTCGTCCGAGGCGATGGACGGGCACCAGAAGTTTTCGATGTGCTCGATCACCAGTTGAGTCCCGGGCGTGTGGCTGACGGAACGACTTAAGGAGTCAGGACTCGTTGTTCCTGGTGTTCAACTTTCCTGACCCTACCGTTTTGTATGTGTGGATGGAAAACCGGGCTGGCTGGTGGGAGCGGAATCCTGGAACCTACCTCTGATTCAGGGAGGAGGGTCGAGAATGGATGCTCACCAGCGAACCTGGTCGTGTACTCGGATGCCAGCCGTTGCTGGGCCGGGGCGACCGCGTGGATCGAAACAGATTTGTGTGCCAATGACCCGAGAGCTTGACGATCAACTGTGAGACGATCCGAAGCGGCTGCGCCGTTTCTGGAACGGCGGATGGCCGACAGGCCGGAGTTGTTTCCGGCGGGGATCGAGCAGGGCTTCACGTTGACGGGGCGATTGCGGGCCTCGATGAAGCTGGGCGTGCGGTTGCGGCAACTGCGGCTGCGGCACAAGCAGGTGTTCACGCTGCGTCCCCGTTTCGTGTTCGGGTCCATGACGGGGACGGTGGCCGAATGGGAGCAGCCGCGGCTGTTGTTGTCGGTCGAGACGCCGTGCTGGGTGGTGACGAAAGTCTGCGGTCGCAACGACCCGTTCTGGCAGCGGCTGCTGGAGCGGCTC
This sequence comes from Schlesneria sp., assembly GCA_043733345.1. Classification (GTDB taxonomy): domain Bacteria; phylum Planctomycetota; class Planctomycetia; order Planctomycetales; family Planctomycetaceae; genus Schlesneria. The sequence continues at coordinate 4,511 of JAYTGQ010000381.1, read as the reverse complement.
GGCCGCAACCGTCTGGTCGCCTGCCTCGCGCGCTGGATGCCAGCCGCGGCCGGCACGGACACCCAGCCTCCGGCGAACGCCGCCTGCGCGGCCTGGTCCTGCGGCACAACTTCCGCCCGTTCGCCCCGCGCAGCAACCAGCCCCGCCCGCAGGACAGCGCGGCTCACCGACGCAACCCAAAGCGATACCACACACACTGGCTTCACAATCTCCAAGCCGCCGCGTCCCTCGCAGGCTGTAAAACGCACACATAGAAAACGGTAGGGTCAGGAAATTTCAAAAAAAGCGGCCCACAGAAGTACCGCAGCCCGTTTTCAGCTCACCTTCAATTTGAAGCTGCTCCTCGCGCCACAACCGTGCAGCCTGAATCGAAACTTTTCTGCGTGCTAGGGTTTCATTTCCACCTAACAGCCTGTTGAAGAACGTAACTTGGACGCCCTCGTCCGAGCGATTTCGAATTGAAAACGGACGGACGAGGGCGTCCATCCTACGATTTTCAACAGGCTGCTAAGCCGACGACCACCGCCTGCTCGAAACATAATGAACTGCCTGAAATGAGAGCGATGTCATGCCACTGCTACCACAGCCACATATTTCCCAGCGCGGGACACCCGCAACCCAACGAAGCCAGAATCGGAATGGCAAAATGATGAAGCACAAAATCATGGAAAAGACCGCCAGCACACCGACCGTCCGGATTGATGATTCTGTACTTCATCATTTTGCCTAATCCGCTCTGCCGAAATTCTTCGCGCCCGGCGAAGAAATGAAACGTGAGTAGTACAGTTTGAACGCAGATGACCGCCGCACTCAGAAGGACGTTCTCATGACACCGTCAACCCGACTTCCGAAATCCCACGTCGCACTCGCGCTCGCCATAGCCGCTTTGGTCGCGGTGGCCGGAATGAGCCGATTCGTGGAGGAGGCCCAGGCCGCCAACAAGCCTGGTGCCGCCAAGTCCGGCTCCGCATCGGCACCGACTGCCAACGGCGTGGCTTCCAAGATCGATCAGCTCATTTTGACCGACCTCACCAAGGTGGGAGTCACTCCGACCGGCATCTGCAACGATGAGGACTATCTGCGCCGCGCAGCGCTCGACATCACCGGGCAACTCCCGTCGCCGCGCGATGTGACGCTCTTTGTCCTCGACCCCGATTCCGGCAAGCGGACGAAGCTCGTTGAGCGGCTGCTCGCTTCGCCCGACTTCGGCCAGAACTGGGCACGCTACTGGCGCGACGTGATCTACATGCCCGCCACCGAACCCCGGTCGCGACTCTCACAAGCCGACTTTGAAAAGTGGCTGGCCGAGCAGTGGAACAAGAGCGTCGGTTGGAACGCCACAGCCGCATCGATCATCACGGCGGTGGGTGATGTCACCGCGCATCCCGAGACCGCGCTGATCTTCGCGCAGAGTGGCGTGAATGAAGACGTGGCCGCCGAAGCGTGCCGGATTTTCTTGGGCATCCAAATGCAGTGCGCGAACTGTCACGATCATCCGTCTGACATTTGGAAACGCGAGCAATTTCACGAACTGGCCGCCTATTTCCCGCGCATCACCCTGCGACGAATGATGGTCGGTGAGATCAAAATCGAAGTCCTCTCCGCCAACACGGATCGTGGGCGAGGCGACCAGATGCGTGAGAATCCCGAGCAGTTCGTCACGATGCTCGACCGCAACAAAGACAAAAAACTCTCGAAGGACGAGCTGCGCGCCCGGCCCGGCATGATGGCGCGCGCCGAAACGCCGGGAGTCCCCGCGCAACTGGTTGATCGCATTTTCGAGCAAGCCGACAGCAACAAGGATGAGCTGATCACCGCTGCCGAAATCAAGGCGATGCCGCAGCCCATGCAGGCCGGGCGCGGATCGACCGAACACCACATGTCGGACCTTCAAGACCCGTCGTCCAAGGGGAAGCTGATGCAGCCGAAGTTCTTCATCGGTGGAGCGACTCCCGGACAGAACCTCTCCGATCTCGAACGCCGCCAAGCCGCCGCCAAGTCGTTCACCGCGTCCGACAACCCGTGGTTTGCTCGAGCCATCGTCAATCGCGTCTGGTGCGAGATGCTGGGCGAAGGTTTTTATATGCCCGTCGATGATCTTGGTCCGACTCGGTCAGCCCGCTTCCCCGAGGCACTCGAAGCGATCTGCCAAGGCTTTGTCGCGAATGGCTATGACCCGAAGTGGTTGATCCGCACGGTGGCGAACTCGCAGACGTACCAACGCCAGGTCGCAGCCAAGTCCTCGGCCGAAGACGCTCTGCCGTTCGCGTCCGTCACGCCGACGCGACTCCGCGCTGATGTCGTCTTCGATTCGCTGCTGCAAGTGCTGGGATTCGACGAGGAAAGCCTCAACGGTTCAGGGCGCGGCGGCCTGATGGGCGGTGGACCACGCGCCGCGCCACGCAGTCCACGATTCCAATTCGACACGCTCTTCGGAATCGATCCCTCGATGAGCAAAGAGGACATCACCGGCAACGTACCGCAGGCGCTGTTTTTGATGAACAACACACTCTTGCGCAGCGCGGTCTCCGCTAGTGGCAACAGCCGACTCGGACGCCTCCTTCGCAACAACCCCAACGATCGCGATGCCCTCGGCGAACTTTACCTGCTCGTCCTGGCACGCGAGCCATCGAAGCACGAAGTGGAAATCTGCCAAGTCCACCTCAAGGAAGTCGCCCAGCGCAACGAAGCCTACGAAGACCTGCTGTGGAGCCTCCTCAACTCCAGCGAATTCCTCTCCAAACGTTGACGACTCCATTTCAAGTCACCGGTGTTCATCGATACTTCACGCGGCCGAAACTGACACCAACCCGAAGTGTAAACGAGGACGCAACTCACATCCTCGCTTACGCTTCGGGTTAGTGTGCCGCGGTCGCAAATGTGTCAGTTTCAGCTGCGTGAAGTATATGACCAACGACCACATCCTTCAGTCGGAGACCCGTTCCATGACAAATCTCTCTTGGCACGAAGACGTTCAACTTTCCCGACGTTCGTTGTCGCGACGCAGTTTTCTATACGGCATGTCGGCAGCGGGAATGGCAGGGGCCTTCCACTTCCGCGACACAATGGCCGTGCAAGCGGAAGAGCTGCGCAAGCAGGGACGCTCGATGATCCTGCTCTACATGCAGGGAGCACCCTCGCAGTTGGAGACTTTCGATCCGAAGCCGGGAACCGACAACGGTGGCCCGACAGAAGCGATCGAGACCGCCGTCTCGGGCATCCGCATCGCGCAGGGCTGGGAGCAGACTGCCAAGCAGATGCAGGACATCGCGATCATTCGTTCGCTGACCAATAAGGAAGGCGAACATCAGCGGGCGTCGTACCAACTGCACACCGGATACCTCCCGACCGGCTCGGTGAAGCACCCGTCGCTCGGCTCGAACATCGCGAAGGAATTGTCCCTCGCCGATCGCGACCTGCCGTCGGTCGTCTCGATCGGCGAGGCCGGTCGAGGCCAGGGCGGCAACGGCAGCGGTGCGGGATTCCTTGGCGTGGACTACGAACCGTTCCATGTCAGCAACGCGGGACAGATGCCCGAGAATTTGAGTGCGTCCGTCAACGGTGGCCGCTTTCAAAGGCGACTCGGCCTGCTCGACAAGTTGGAAGGTGAGTTCGCTTCGCGTGGTGGCGCTGCGGTCGTTGAGTCACATCGCAAGATCACCGACAAGTCCTCGAAGCTGGTTCTCACGCCGCTCACGAAGACGTTTGACTTGAGTGGCGAATCGACTGGTTTGAAAGAGCGTTACGGAGACTCGCCGTTCGGACGCGGCTGTCTCTTGGCGAGGCGACTCGTGGAAACGGGTGTCACGTTCGTGGAAGTCCGTCACGGCAACTGGGACACGCACGACGACAACTTCAGCCGGACTTCGGCACTCATCAGCCCCTGCGATCCGGCCGTGGCCGCACTGATCGCGGACCTCAAGGATCGCGGGCTGCTTGAGAAAACCCTGATCGTCTGGGTCGGTGAGTTCGGCCGCACGCCGCGCATCAACCCGCGCGGCGGCCGCGATCACTGGCCGCGCAACTTCAACGCGCTGCTCGCGGGAGGCGGCATTCGCGGTGGCCAAGTCATCGGCGAAACGGCCAAGGACGGAACGAGCATCACGAAGGATCCGGTCTCCGTCCCCGACCTCTTCAGCTCAATCTGTAAGTCGCTGCACGTCGATCCGGCCAAGGAAAACATGAGTCCCATCGGCCGCCCACTCAAGATCGTGGACGGTGGCACGCCGGTCGAGAAGCTGTTCGGCTGAGACAAGACAATCGCCGAGGCAAGACAAAATGATGGGGCACAGAATGATGAAGAGGCTGAATCAGAATGCTCGAACAAAAGAAGTGTGAGGAACACTGACATTTCCGACAAAAGTCCGAATTAGGTGAGCCGGGCGGCGTAAGCCCAATGGCACTCACTTTGCCAAAAACGCCAAGTAACCCGCAGCGTCAGCGAGGGAGTTCCTCATGTTTCACCCACGTATTTGACTCCCTCGCTGACGCTGCGGGTTACAAAGTGAGTG
>JAYTGQ010000380.1:0-5759 GCA_043733345.1 Schlesneria sp. | reverse complement strand
TCGGTGGCAGATAGTGTCCATCGCACATCGTGACCGGATCGAGGAAGTGTTCGTGCAGATGACCGGCGTACTCGCACAGCCGATCCTCCAGCGAACCGCTCACGCAGATGAAGTCGATCATCGCCAGATGCTGCACGTACTCGCACAGTCCGACTCCGCCCGCGTGCGGACAAACTGGCACGCCGAACTTGGCGGCGAGGAGCAGCACGGCCAGGACTTCGTTCACGCCGCCGATCCGACAGCTATCGATCTGACAGACACCGATCGCCTGCGCCTGCAAAAACTGTTTGAACATGATTCGATTCGCGCAGTGTTCGCCCGTTGCGACTTGGATCGGTGCCACCGCCCGCGCGATCGCCGCGTGACCGAGTACGTCGTCGGGGAACGTTGGTTCCTCGATGAACCACGGTTTGAATTCGGCCAGCGCCCGCATCCACTCGATGGCCTGCGGCACATCCCAGACCTGATTGGCATCCATCATCAGCCGACGTTCCCAGCCGATCTCTTCGCGCAGGATGCGGCAGCGGCGGATGTCGTCCTCCAGATCGCGACCGACTTTGATTTTGAAGACGTTCCAACCTTGAGCCAGACAATCGCGGCAAAGCTGCCGCAGCTTGTCATCGTCGTAGCCGAGCCATCCGGCCGAGGTCGTGTAGGCGGGATAGCCGTCTCGTTCGAGCAGCGCGATCCGCTCGGCCTTCGTCGGTGCGAGCCGCTTCAACATCTGCACCGCATCGTCCGGCGTGAGGACATCGGTCAGATACCGGAAGTCCACGCAACCGACGAATTGCTCGGGCGTCATGTCGGCGATGAGTTTCCACAACGGCTTTCGCTCGACCTTGGCCCACAAGTCCCAGACCGCGTTCACCACGGCGGCCGTGGCGAGATGAATGGCACCCTTCTCGGGACCGATCCACCGCAGTTGGCTGTCGCTGGTGATGTGCATCCAAAACCCGGCCATGTCCGCCGTGAACGACTCCAACGTCCGACCAACCACCAGCGGCGCGAGGGCTTTGATCGCGAGGCAACAGACTTCATTGCCGCGACCAATCGTGAACGTCATTCCGTGCCCCGCCAGTCCATCGGCGCGGTCCGTATTCAGCACGACATACGCCGCCGAGTAATCGGGATCGGGATTCATCGCGTCCGAACCGTCGAGCGTCGTCGAGGTCGGAAACCGAATGTCGCGAACGGTCAGGCCGGTGATAGTCGTGGTCATGTTCCGGGTGGTCTCATAAACGAAAGGCCCGGCGTACGGAACGGCCGGGCCTGAAGGTCAAGTGTCTGAAGATAAGTCCGCTTCCACTAAAACTAGCCCGACGCGCAAGCAAGGGCTTCGTTATCGTCGATCATTCAGCCCTCGCTTGCGCGTCGGGCTGGTAAGTCAGACCTCAGTGCCGCGCGTTGATCGTGGCGAGAGCCGCTGCGGTCTGTCGCTTGGCGGTGCGGGTCTCGTTAATGACCTGCTGGAATCGTTCGGGGTAGGGGACGCCTCGCAGGAGGAGCAGCGTGTCGCCGTTGGCGTTCGTCAGCCGGACATCGCCCGTTTTGTAGAAGGCTTGGCGCGAGTCGGGGTCGATCGACACGTCGGTGATCTGCGCCAGCGGCACTTCTTGAATGAGCCGGAAGCCGAGCGAGGCGACTCGCTTCACGGCCCGGTTCGTGACGACATAGCGTTCGCCAGTCACTTTCATCAGCAGATAGATCAGCATCCCGAGCGGCGCGGTCGGCAGAGCGAACACGTGCGAGAGTTTGATCCCCCAGATGCGAACCGGCACGGACTCATACAGGTTGTTCAAGACCTGCCCGATCCCGGTCGCGGCGATCGACGGATACAGCTCTTCGACGATCGATTCGTAACCGGGACTGACCCCCGAAATGGCCTGTTGTTTGTGCGTTTGCGGCTTCTTGGTCAGCATGGTTCAGCTTTGTGTCGGTGGCAAAAATGAAGGGTCGAAACCGGCGGGCACGATAGCCAATGAAGCAGGGGAACTCCAGCGTTCCGGGATGGGCCGGATGAGTGTGCCGTCGTGGCGAGAAGCGAAAACAAAAGGGTTCATTTGGCCAACGGGTGCCGTGGGCTTGTTGCTTTAGCCCGGAGGGCGGCAGGTCATAGCCCACGGCGTGAGCCGTGGGAAAACGAACGTGATAACCGGCAAGCCCCGGAGGGGCGACACATTCGATCAACGTTTCAAGTGGCAATCGCGAGTCACGCAACGGCAGTGTCGCCCCTTCAGGGCTGAAGACGTTTTTTTCGACCTCACCCACGGCTCACGCCGTGGGCTATCACCTGCCGCCCTCCGGGCTGAAAACACAAACTCTCAGCACACATTCCCCGGATGATCCAGAAAACGAACCAAGCCCCTCACATCACTTCACCTCCGGCACCGTGATTCTCAGCACGCACCGAAAGCCCACGTCGGGGAAGCTCTTGCCGATGTCGCGTCCTTGCCGGTGCCAGGCCGACCAGTCGGCGGCTCCTCCTTTGACGACGCGCAGGTTGCCGTTCGAGGACTTCTTTGGGCCAGCCCAATTGCGGGGTGTCTGGTTGCTCGACGCGAGGGCCTCGCGGTGAGAGTTATCCGAGTACAGGTCGGAACACCATTCCTTCGCGTTGCCCGCCAAGTCGTAAATGCCGTAGGGACTCTTGTCGTTGGCGTAGGCTCCCGTGATCGTCAGCGTCTCGGGCGTACGCGGCATTGACCACACGGCTCGACCGTCGCCCCACGGAGTTCTCAAACTGTCGGGGCCGCGCGTCGCCTTTTCAAACTCCGCTTCCGTCGGCAATTCCATGCCGAGCCACCGCGCGTAGGCACCCGCCATGCCCCACGGCACGCCCAGCACCGGCGTTCCCGGTGACGCGGTCAGGTTCGAGACGGGCGGGATCGGCCGCTTGTTCTCTTTTTGTTCGAGTCGGTATTTCTCGAAGTCTCCGACCGTCACTTCAAACACGTCGATGTAAAAGGCATCCAGGTTGACCGCAAATTCCGGCTGGCATTCCGTCGGTCCGTCGTGGCTGCCCATTTTTACGACGCCCGCCGGGACAAGGGCCAGCGTCGTGCTGGACTTTTCGCATTGAATGCGGAGCGGTAATCCTTCCTCCGAGTAGCCCGCTGCGGTGACGGCGACGAAGCCTTTGGGCAGAGTGAACCCGGCTCGCGCCTTGCCTGACGTGGTGAGGCGAGGGACCGTTCCGACGACCATGCGTGTCGCGTCGTATCCTCGATCACCGCTCACCACCGCGAACAGATCCTCCGGGCGAACGCGGATCGGGGCCGAGACCTCCATCGGCGTGGGCGTGTCATCGACCACGAACACAGTGCGAGGATCGGTTCCCGGCGGTAGCCCTTTCGCGTTGTCTCCGACCAGCGGCTTACGACCGCCGGGTCGCCCCGCTTGATTGCTCTTGGGAGCGGGATTGACCGCAGGAGCCGTCGCGCCCGACGCTGCAACCGGCTGACGAACGGCGGCTGGCTTCGGCTTGGCTGGCGTGGAGCCTCCACCACAACCGGACAGCATCACACTCACCACGACAAACGCCGCGCATCGAACTCGCGTCGATACTTTGCTTCCAATCACTCTGCTTCCAATTACAACCGTGTTCATACGTCACCTCTCGTTGGCACGGAACCGATTCTCAGACTCACTTCGCCGGGTCGAGCTTGACCTTCAACGTCGCTTCCTGCTTGTCGCGAACCACGATCACATCGACTTCGTCACCCGGCTTAAACTTTCTGAGCGCGGCGTCGAAGTCGTCGAGGTTTGACACGGCACTGCCTCCCAATTTGATGATTCGATCACCACCCTTGAGTCCCCCTTTGTCTGCCGGACTGCCGGGAGCCGCGCCGCTGATCGAATAGCCCGGCTCTTCATTGCCGAACTCGGGGATCGAGCCGAAGTAAGGCCGGTTGCCGCCGCGATTCATCGACGCATTCCCTTTGACCTCGACGTAGCCCGGCTTCTCGGGGGTGGCGACGGTCGTCGTGACCAGTTTCTCGATGAGATCGGTCACGCGCGCCACGCCGTCAATGTTCAACTTCTCCCAGTCGTCGGTCGGCTTGTGGTAGTCAGGATGTTCGCCGGTGAAGAAGTGCAGCACGGGAATCTTCTTCGCGTAGAACGACGAATGATCGCTCGGCCCAAAGCCTTCGGGTTTGAAGACCAAATGAAAATTCCCTTCGCCGTTGTGTTCTTTGAGAAGCGGTTCCCAGCGTGAACTGGTGCCGGTCCCGTAGACGATCAGCTTTTGGTCCTCTTTCAACCGGCCGACCATATCCATGTTGAACATCGCGATCGTCTGTTCCAGCGGAAAGACCGGTTCCTTGCAGTAGCGAGCCGAACCGAGCAACCCGAGTTCCTCACCGGTGAACGCCATGAAGACGATCCGCCGCGCGGGTTTTTTTGACTTCGCGGCCTCACCGTAACGGCGCGCCAGTTCCAAGAGCGAGATCGTGCCGGAGGCGTTGTCGTCGGCTCCGTTGTGAATGTCGGTCGATCCCGGCGCGAGCGAGCCTGCGCCGCCACGTCCGACGTGATCGTAGTGTGCCCCGATGACCACGGTCTCGTCGGCGAGTGGTCCTTCGCCATCGATCACTCCGATCACGTTGAAGACTTCGGTTTTCACCTTCTCCATCGACAGCGTGCCGCGCGCCTTCCAGCCAGCGACCACTGCCGAACGTGGTTTCAAGTCGGCGTCGATCTGCTGTTCCAGCTCCTCCTGCTTCACTCCCAGCGCGGCGAACAACTTGCCCGCCGACTTCTGAGTGATGTGAAACGCGGGTGGCACCGGTTTGTTGTCGCCGTGTCCCGCGTAGCCGAACTTCATCAGCGCGTCATCGTTGGGCGAGGCTCCCGCCGCTTTGACCGACTTCCACTGATTGACCGCCGCCGTCAGATCATTGCGAGCCGCCGTCGTCTTCTCGCTGTCGGCCGCGTCGATGGCGACGAACGCCTCCGCGCTGCTCGCCACTTTCTCGCTCGCCTTCGCCTGATCTTCGCGTCGTTTTTCGACCGCCTTGCGTCCCGAATAGACATCGTTGACGAACAGCACCGCCGCCGCTTTCTTCGCCGCCGCGTGAGCCATCTTCGACCGCAGGTCCGCATGAGCCGCGAAGGAATGTGCCGCCTTCATGTCGGCCTGACGCGGCGTTCGCCGGAGCATCACGACCACTTTGCCAGTCACGTCGATCCCCGCGAAGTCATCGTAAGATTCGTCCTTCGACTCGATACCGTATCCGCAGAAGACGATCTCACTGTCGAACGGTCCCGACCCGCTGAACGAGCACGCCTCGCAGTCTTCTCCCAACTTCAAGTCGATCGTCTCGTTGTTCGGCCCGAGCAGTTGCAGCGACGCCGGTTCCGTGAGCTTCGCGCCGGTCGTCAGCTCAAATTTTTGAAGTGCCCCGCCTGCGACGCGATCCACGGCCAGTCCCGCTTTCGCGAACTGTTCTTCGATGAACTTCGCGGCCAAGTTGATCCCCTTGGTTCCCGGCCCGCGACCTTCCAGTTCATCGGACGCCAAGTATTGGACATCGCTCAGCAGACGAGACTTCACGTCCGGAAACGCCTCGCCCCTGAGCGGCATTACGCTCGCCGCCACCAGTCCCAACACGCCAATCATCAACGCCACAACTCGCAACATCAGCCAACTCACACGACACTCGGCCCAGATTGATTTTAAGACGTTTCCGACAGAAGTGGTGAGCCGGGTGGCGTCAGCCCCCGGACTCTTGTGATTGCAGCTAAGAATCCGGGGGCTG
>JAYTGQ010000379.1:0-5763 GCA_043733345.1 Schlesneria sp. | reverse complement strand
AACGCCCCGCGCGTCGAGCGACGTTGGAGCCTGATTTGCCATCGACGCGCGGGGCGTTGCCCACGCGGTTAAACGATCACTCCATCAGCCCCTTCCGGGCGGACACCACCGTCTCCCAAACGTGCCGCGTATTCGGCAGGCATGTCGGCGGAGCGGAGATGTCCATCGGACGGAATGAGGCAATAGGCCGTCTTCATCTCACCCGTGGCGAGGATGGTCTCACCCAAGCGAAATTCATACGCGGTCGTGAGCGATCGCGATGTCCGGCGGAGAACGGTGACGCGAACTTCGATCTCATCGTCATAGCGCGCGGGTGAGCGGAACGAGCAGCTTGCCGCCACGCGCGGCCAGCCGAAAACGGTTCCGTCCGGCAGCGTCCCATGAATCTTTAGACCGAGTGAGCGGAACCACTCGTGCTCGGCTTGCTCCATGTAACGGTAGAAGTTGGCGAAGTGAACAATCCCGGCGAGATCGGTCTCGCAGAACTCAACGCGGCGGCAGGTGGTGAAGGTGGTGGTCATGGCGGACGACTATAAAGTGAGCGGCTGGAAATTGAAGTCTCGGCACTCCGTGAACCTTCTGGATCGTCGGCTTTCCGAATGCCAGACCGCAGCCGTTGATGTCGAGCAAGTCATAGGGCCATCGCCTTGTTGAAGCTGCGAAAGTTGTAGGGTGGGACCAGCGGCGCTTCGCCGCGCCGGCCCACCATGATTTCTCAACGTTTCCTGATGGTGGGCCGGCGCTCGAAGCGAGCTGGTCCCACCCTACGTTGAAAAAGGCGATGGCCCTGCTCAAGCTCCTCGCACGGCTGGCGAATCGCAGCGACGTTGGCCATCATGCCGCCTCGATTTCCCGGCCTGATGACGTGCGACGTGGGGACGGATTCCACCTTGCCGAAGGAGTTCTCGAATGGTGCGTGAGTTCATGTGCGGTCTGCTGATGAGCAGCCTGTCGATCGTTGGCTTCTTCGTGTGTGGAACTGCTGGAATCGCAGTGGCGGCTGAGTCTGTGCTGCCAGAAGTGATCGAGTTCAATCGCGACGTGCGGCCGATTTTGTCCGAGAACTGCTTCGTCTGTCACGGCCCCGATGCGAACAAGCGTCAGGGTGAGCTGCGGCTCGATACCGAGGCCGGCCTGTTTGGAGCGGACTCGAAAACGAAGCCAGTCGTGGCGCGGGAAGTCGGTGCGAGCGAACTCATCCAGCGGATTGTCTCCTCCGATCCTGAGCAGCTCATGCCGCCGGTCGATTCGGGCAAGAAGCTGTCTCCACGCGACATCGCGGTGCTGAAGAAGTGGGTCGAGCAAGGAGCCAAGTGGCAGGGACACTGGGCGTACCTCAAGCCGGTTCGCGCGGCCGTCCCGAATGAGAAGTCACTCGATGAGAAGTCCGGCTTTTCCGAAAGCCGGACTTCGGGTTTCGTCCACAACGACATCGACCGGTTCCTGCTCGCGAAGCTGAACGCGGCCGGATTGAAGCCGTCGCGCGAGGCCGACCGCATCACGCTGATTCGGCGGTTGTCGTTCGATCTCACCGGGCTGCCCCCCACGCCCGAGCAGGTCGATCAGTTTGTGAACGACGCCAGCCCCGAAGCCTACGACAAACTGGTCGCGCGGCTGCTGGAGTCGCCTCACTTCGGCGAGCGGATGGCCGTGCATTGGCTCGACCTCGTGAGGTTCGCCGATACGGCGGGCTATCACAGCGACAACCCGCGCGACATCGTCCCCTATCGCGACTATGTCATCCGCGCGTTCAACGACAACCTGCCGTTCGACAAGTTCACCGTCGAGCAACTGGCGGGCGACCTGCTGCCGTCCCCGAGCGTCTCGCAGAAAGTCGCGTCGGGTTACAACCGGCTGTTGCAGACGACCGAAGAGGGCGGTGCTCAGGCGAAGGAGTACGTCGCCAAATACGCCGCCGACCGCGTGCGAAATGTGTCGAGCGTCTGGCTCGGCGCGACGATGGGTTGCTCCGAGTGCCACGATCACAAGTTCGACCCGATCACGCAGCGCGACTTCTACGCGATGGCGTCGTTCTTCGCCGACGTGCAGGAGACGCCGGTCGGTCGCCGCGAACCGGGAATGCCCGTCCCGTCGCCCGCGGACGAAAAGGAACTCGCCCGCCTCGACACTGAGACCGCCGCCGCGAAGAAGCGGCTCGATGACACCGTCGCCTCCCTCATCGCAACCAATCCCAATTTCGATCAAGAGTTATCGACCGCATCCACATGGACGGTCCTCGATCCCGTCGAGACGAACGTCCAAGGGGAATCGCAACTGAAGCGGCAGGACGACGGGTCGCTCAAGTCCACCGGCACGGTGGCGGCTCAGGAAACGTATGTCTTCACGTTTGAAGCAAAGTCGAAACTGACGGGCTTCCGACTCGAAGCTCTGACCGACGACGAGTTGCCTGCGAAGGGGCCGGGTCTCGCGCCGAATGGCAATTTTGTGTTGACCGAGTTCAAGGTCGCGATGCTCGGCGCGAATGAGAAGGTGATGCCGGTCAAGGTGGCCAGCGCGGTGGCCGATCATTCGCAGAGCGGCCACGAAATCGCGATGGCCATCGACGGCAAGGATGCTTCGGGTTGGGCCGTCCTCCCGCAGATCGGTCAGCCACACGAAGCGATCTTTGAACTGGCCGCGCCGCTCGGGGCAGGAAGTCCGGCTTTCGGAAAAGCCGGACTTCCGTTCACGGTCACTCTGGAATTCAAATCGCAGTACCCTCAACACGGCATTGGCCGACTGCGCGTCAGCGGCACGTCGGTTGAGAAGCCTGCGTCGCGCTGGATTCCTCCAGCGCTGAGGGCCGTCCTCGCGAAGGCCGCCGATCAACGAAGCGATGCCGAGAAGAGCCAACTCTTCGCCTACCTGCGCGACCAGTCGGCCCGCTTCCAACCCGAACGCGATGCCGTGCAGAAGCTGGTCGCCGACCGCGAAGCGCTCGTGAAGCGGATGCCAGCCAGTCTCATCACGGTCTCGGCCGCACCGCGCATGGTCCGCATGCTGCCGCGCGGCAACTGGCTCGACGATTCGGGTGAGCCTGTGCTGCCCGCGATTCCCGCGTTCCTCGGCAAGGTCGAGACGGGAGACAAGCGGGCCACGCGACTCGAACTCGCCCACTGGATGATCTCGGCCGACAACCCGCTCCCCGCGCGCGTCTTCGTCAACCGCATGTGGCGGCTGTTCTACGGTCAGGGCCTGTCGAAGTCGCTCGAAGATTTGGGAAGTCAGGGCGAGTGGCCGACGCATCCGGAATTGCTCGATCAACTCGCGGTCGAGTTCCGTGAGAGTGGCTGGAACGTCAAGCAACTCATTCGTCAGATGGTCACGTCCGGCGCGTATCGCCAAAGCTCGGTGCAGAACAAAGAAACCCGTGCAGCCGATCCGTTCAACCGGCTCCTCTCGGCGCAGAACCGCTCGCGCCTTGATGCCGAGTTCATCCGCGACAACGCGCTGGCGATCAGCGGCCTCCTCTCGCTGCGAGTCGGCGGCGAGAGCGACCTGCCGTATCAGCCCGAAGGCTACTGGGAGTTCCTCAACTTTCCGCGCCGCACGTGGGTGCATGACAAGGGGGAACGGCAATACCGCCGCGGCATGTACACGTTCTGGCAGCGCTCGTTCCTGCATCCGTCTCTCGCCGCGTTCGACGCGCCGAGTCGAGAAGAATGCACCGCCGACCGGCCTCGCTCGAACACCCCGCAGCAGGCGCTGACTCTGCTCAACGACCCCAGCTACGTCGAAGCGGCCCGAGTCTTCGCGACCCACATCATGAAAGAGGGTGGCGACACCGACGATTCCCGCCTCACCTGGGCCTTCCGCCGCGCCGTCTCTCGCGCCCCGAAGCCCGAAGAGCTGACGATCCTCCAAAAACTCCTCGCCAAGCACCGCGAAGAGTTCCGCGCCAACCCGGCGGGCGCCGACCAACTCGACCGCACCGGCGAAGCCCCCCTCCCCGACGGCCTCAACAAACCCGACCTCGCCGCCTGGACGAGCATCGCCCGCACGATCCTGAACCTGCACGAGACGATCACGAGGCTGTGATCAACCGCTTGTTCGCAAACTCCCGTTTGAGAACGAGAAAAAAAGAAGCCCCTCGTATCTGGTGCCTGCGCGGCCGTAGGATCGGTTGCTCGCGCCGCGCGTAAGAAAACGAAAGTGATGTCTTGAAATGGCCCAACCCGAGTTTCGAATCCCAAAACAAACCGATCGGAGCCTTCTCACCGCTCTCGCGGCGATCAGAGACGCCGTGAAGCCGCTATGTCAACTCGTGATCGAAATCAAGGCGCACACCGGCGCGAGTGACGTTGAGTTGCCAGATGGCGATCCGACCGAGGCCAACAACGTCAAGTATGTGCTCGATGAAGAGGCCCAAGTCATGCCGACCCTTTGCCTCGTTGGTAAGAATCAACAAGGGAATAACCACAAGTTGTTGACAATCACCAGAAATCCTGGCCAGATCACTGATCAATTCAGTGTGAATTGGGATTTGTTTTCGAATTTGCGGGGGATTGAAGAAAACAACCGATCGCCACTCTACGTGCGGTTAGTCGCTCTCGGTCGAAAGCATTTGCGCGCCGACGATGTTGAAAGCAGTCTCTCGGGAGGAACGGACAGCGAATGGTCGCGCTATCGCGATGCACAACAAGCAATCCTTCAAAGCCTCGAAGAAGCGCAAAAGACAATTCTCGTTGATACGAGTCGGCGCCTAATCAAGGCAGAAACAGACGCTCAGGAAAAACTCGAATCCTCCGAGTCGCGCCTACAAGCAAAATATCAGGCGATCGAATCTGAATTGACGAAAGAGAACGCCAAACGGGTGGAGATTCTCGAACAACAGGAGAAACAACTCGTTGCTCGACAGGAATCATTCAATACGAAAGAAGCGCGTTATGTCGCGCGCCAGCAACAGCAAGATCAGATCGACCAAATCAAGAAATGGCTCGAGGAGTGGAGCCTTACCGCAGGAACGCGTAATAAGCGCTGGTCAGTAGTTGCTGCTTACGCATTCGGAATTGTCGCGACTGGAGTTCTTGCCGTTTCGTTCAGCGTCCAAAACTACAACCTTTTGGGCGCACAGGACTGGACGAAGATCCCTTGGTGGCAGTGGTTGATCTTGTCTGCCAAGGCGATCATTCCGTTTGCCGCCTTCACAACATTCATTGTTTACTTCATTCGTTGGTCGTCGGCTTGGGCGCGCCAACATGCGGAGGAAGAATTTCGCAATCGCGCCCGTGTTCTCGATATCGGGCGAGCGACATGGCTGTTGGAGGCCGTGCGAGATGCTCACGACAATCAAAAGGAACTGCCGACCGAATTGCTGAAGGAGCTTTCGCGAAATCTGTTTTCACATTCCAACGTGTTCGATTCCGGTGACATTCACCCGAATGCGATTGGCGATCTCGTAATGCAGGGGCTTTCCTCGATTCGCGTCAAATCCCCCGACGGCACCGAATTTGAGGCTACGCGCAACAAGAAGAGCTAAAGTCGATTTGGTCATTGAAGCCACTCGGCCAGGCTGTGCATGACTCTTCCATGCTCGACCCGAATTCAGCGAGGCTCATCGCAGAGGCTGCGAATCGTCAGGAATAACCGACCCACCGCGGCGCAACTTAGCGAGATTGGTGATGCCCTTCGCTCCCCGCTTCACCATCACGAACCCAATGACCGCCGGGCTGACGCGGATTGAGCGGGCGCGCGGGTTTCTGGATGCGGCCCACTTGTCCGACGAGTGGGTTCGGTCGATGGGCCGGCGGGCGCTGCTGCTCG
>JAYTGQ010000378.1:0-33261 GCA_043733345.1 Schlesneria sp. | reverse complement strand
GACCAGCGGTGCTTCGCCGCGCCGGCCCACCATGATTTCTCGACGTTTTCCGATGGTGGGCCGGCGCTCGAAGCGAGCTGGTCCCACCCTACAATGAAAACGGCGATGGCCTGCCATTGCGTCGCGAGAACATGACGCGCGAACGCGACGGCGTTATACCATCGTGGCCCCTTGTCCTTCGTCTGGCAGAGCCGACTGTTGTCCGGTCGCTCCGCCGACCGGAGTCTCCCCCCGTTGATGATTGGAGTCCACGATGACGACCGAACCGAGTTCACTGGCAGTGTTGATTGAAGTTCCCAACGAGATCGAAGCGACACTGATCGCCAATGACCTCGAGGCGGAAGGGATCACGTCCGTGCTGACGGGAATCAACACGGCGTCGTTCCGCGCGGAAGCACCGGGCTTGGTGAGTGTCATGGTCCGACACGAGGACTTGGACCGCGCCCGCCAGATCATGTTGACCGTCCAAAACCGCGCTGCCGACACCGACTGGGAACACGTCGATGTCGGCGAACCCGAGTAACGGTCTTAACACGGCATAGCCGCCACCAACGAAAACAGTGCAAAGTGAGAAGTGTTCAGTGCCAAGTGCAAAATGTTTCTGGACGAGCGTCTTCTGAGATTTTGCACTGGGCACTGAACACTTTTCACTTTGCACTCCGCCTACTTCTGACAAACGGTTCCCCCCTCATGAACACCACGCTGCCCAGTACCTCCAGCCGTGAACTTCCATTCGAGAACGGCACCGCCCTCGGGATCAGCAACCGCTGGCATCAGGGCCAGTACTGCTCGATCATCACCACGGCCGGGATCGTCGGCTGCGGCATCTACGACTTGAAGACGCCGGCCGAGTTCGGGCAGGCCATCGCCATCTGCAAGGGCACCCCCGCGCAGCCACTGGCCGAGCCGGAAGACCTGTTCGACTCGAAGATCGTCGGTTGCACGCCAAAGGCCGAGTCATTCGGCATCCGCCTCGGCATGACCGGCCGCGAGGCGGTCGAGTTGATGTTGCTGGCGGGACGGGAACTCACTGAAAGTTAGTCGCAACAACTTTAAGGAACGGGGCCGTAATAACTTCCCGAAGTGAAGCAGGCTGCCATCAGCCGCAGGGCGCTAGTGCCGCGTCACAGCTAAGAATTCGGGTTTGGCCCATCAGCCGCTGGGCGCTAGCAGCCTGTTGAAAAACGTAACTTGGACGCCCTCGTCCGAGTAATTTCGAGTTGAAAACGGACGGACGAGGGCGTCCATCCTACGTTTTTCAACAGGCTGCTAGCCCACGGTTAGAACCGGACGCTAGCGCGTTCCGGCTGATTTGCTGAACCCGAAAATTAAGACGTGACGCGGCGCTAGCCCCGGTTTGGACGACACAAACCGGGGCTAGCGCCCTGCAGCTAATCGGGTAGGAGAACCCCGAATTGATATGGCCGGCCGGGGTGTCACCAAGACGTTCCTCACCGGCCATCCCGTCTCTCCCCAAAGCAGCCTATAAAAAAAAGGACGGGCAAGATTGCCCGTCCTACAGTTTGTTTTAGATGTTGGTGAGCCTCAACTGTCTGCCCAGCCACCGAAGTTCACGACAGCTCTGCGGGCGGCCCCAATGCCACGGCATTCCGTCGCATCATTGAGAGAACTTTGCCGAAACGTGCGTGAACGTCTTGAGCCGGCTCGCCGGTTCCGCACCGGCGGGATAGATCGAGGCCGAGTCGAACACCGCCGTCGAATCGATCACGCTGCAAGGCTGCACGGTGATGTTCAAGTTATTGCCGTTCCCCGTGACCGAGGTCACCGTCACTCCCACGAATCCCACAATGTTGTAGGTGGCATTATTTCCAGCCCCGGACGCCGCCTGATAGGGACTGGCAGAGGCAGGCTTGAATAACGGCAGCAAACGGGGTTGCCCGATGATGGCGGTGAAATCACTCCTTAAAGTGTCGTGCAAGCCGGGCGTTCCCTTCCAAGCCTTGGGAGCTGGCTCACTCACGGGGAAACGTCCGCGACCAATCAGATTTTGCAGGTCGCTGTCGCAGGGACCGTTGAGAATCCAATTTGAATAGCTCGGAGTCGCGTTCGTGTCCGGGCCGAGGCACAACAACCCAAAGTTGCCCGGTGCGTTTTGCGGGCTGGGGTAAACTTGAATCTGTGGGGATCCGGCTGCATCCGTGTGGACAACTCCATCCGCTGATTCCCCGGTTGTGAAAAACTGGTTCCAGACGTTGATGTCAAAGGCCAAAGGCAACAGGCCGCAACCTTCCCCACTCCCGTCTGCCGAGTAATCGCCCCCCGCAGCGCCACCTCCATCAGCTCCGTCTCCACCACCTTGCGGATTGAACGCGGTAATCAGCCCGGTAAAGATGGTGGCCGAGGCGGTGGCCGTGAGCGCCGTATCACGTTTTCCCATAACTCCCGCGAAGTGCAGAGGTAGTCGGCCATTGGCACTCGCATCGCGCCGCCCCACAACCTGCACCGTGTTGGGATAGCCAGCATGGGTCGCTGAGGATTCAAAATTCCCACTTGCGTCCGTGAAGCCGAACTGAATATCCCCTGCGAGAACCTGCAACGAAGCGACCCCGCCAGCGTTGTTGTAGCCGCCGAATTGCGTGCTATAGGTGCTGGCCGCACTCTTGGCATCGGCAACCAGAGTTTGGCGTTTGGACGAAGAAGCGGCCGAATAAGCACCGTAATTATCGACGAGTTGGCGTGCTCCGGCCACCGCCGCAGAGTCCGTCGCGTTTTGCAGTTCACTTTTAGTCGTCGTCATCCAGCCGATATCAACGCAGAAGGCCACGAACGCGAGCATTGGAATCATCAACACCGCCACGAGGACCGCGACCGCTCCCCGCCGCCGGATTACCGGCCGTGGAAAAACTTGGAAACCCTTTTTCATGATGCACCTTTGAACTGAGGACTCGTGAAGGAAAAAGACGTTGAGGTTCACGCCTTCAAAATACGCTGAGAATCATCCTTGCCTCAGCATGACGGTCGTTTCGGACTGGATCGAACTGCGGGAGACAAAAACGGACGAGCCTGTCCACCCAGCGGCGGACATGGGTATCGCCACCGTCACCGTGATTTTGTCGTTGCGATGGGCCATGGCGACACTTCCGACCACACCGTTCACCTTGATGGTGATCACCGCCGCGCTGGCGGTCAGTTTGCGGGTGGACAACCCGTTCTGCACCCCCCGAATCACGTCGCCATTGCTGCTGCCAGGCAGGCTTCCAGCGGCACAACCCGTACGCGCCGCTTCCGCCAGAAAGGAATTGACCCTCAGGGCTTGTCCGATCTCACAAATCCCCAGCAGCAACATGACGAGAAACGGCGCGACGAGCGCCATCTCGACGATCACGGCACCGCGTCGCATCGAACCGGACCCGGTTGCCGGTGACCGGAAATGGGACGAATGAGCGAGATCAGGATGTACACGCAAACGAAGTCGCATGGGAGTGTCCTTTCATTACTGGTGACGCAAGGTACTCGTGGCCTTGAGTTGCCCCTTCAAGTAGCCCGTTCCGGGAAAGATCGACGCTTTTGACGAGGGCAGAGTGATCTGCACGGTGATGTCGTCACCCGTCTTGGCGGCAGCGACATCGCCGGTCACGTTGTTCACCAAGATCGTGGTATTCGCTCCAACAACCCGTTCTGTTTGGAGCAGGCTGTTGACGGTGCCACGTACCGTCGCGTTCGTCTTGCGATAGCAGATGCCGACCCGGCAACCTTGCCGAGCCGCATCCTCAATCAAGTGCTGCACCATGTATCCATACGCGACTTCAAACAATCCAAAGACCATGAGGAACAGCACGGGACAGACCAACGCCATCTCCACGGTCGCGGCCCCGGTGCGCCGAGTGGTTCGAGCACCACCCTGAATCGGTCGTTTTTTCATGACATACTCCGTGACAAACGCCGGTGATCTTTCCCGCTTCCCGATGCGGAGAGCTCGCTCCCCCTCAACTGGTGCGAGTGAGACATCAAGGCCCAGTGGCTCTAGCTCGGTCACAACCGTTGCTGTTCGCCAGCCAGCAAACACCGCAAGGACGGTCTGACTTCGTGGGCCATTGCGAGGCTAGGCCACGCCACCCGCAAGTCAAATCGTCGGCAACACAATTTGTGAGATTGTTTTTAATGACGGAAAAAGGCCCGTCGATTGTCTCTGATTCACCACAAGGCTGAACCTTTGTTGCCACACGTGTGGCCACGACTGTTGACCTCTTTCAACAAGGCGGCAGGTTCGGCGCGGCATTGCTTCCAATGACGAAATTGGTGCGAGTTTTTTGTTTGACGACTGGTTTTGTGACCAAGACTGAAATGGCAAGTACTGGCCCGACGTGCGCGGTCAGTCTCATCCACGGGGCAAACAACAGCTACGGATCAAACAAAAGGGGAACTCAAATGAATCGTGTAAAACGTGTCGTCTGGTGTGCCAGCTTGGCGCTCATCATCTGCGGAGCGTTCAGTCAGCCCGCCGAAGCCCAGACCATCGGCAGTTCGATGGTCACTTTTCTGAATGGGAAGCTCAGTACCCGACTCGGTGGCGGCGAATGCGCCCACATGGCGACTGAGGCCCTGCGTGCCTGTGGCGGCGAGTTCTACGCCCCCGATATCGGTGCCGATTCACCGGCCACGGGGGACTACGTCTGGGGCACACTGGTCACGACGATTTCATTTTCTACGGTCTGGACGGATTCCACTCCGACTGCTGCCTGTCTTCCCGGAGATGTGATCCAATTTGGTGCAGGAACAAAAATCGGAACGGCGACTTATACCTCACGTCACACAGCCGTCGTCCAAACCGTCAATACAACCAAGAACCGCCCCACGGCCGTCTATCAGCAAAACTTCGGCAGCGTCCGTACCGTGAAAAGCGCGACGATCGATGTGACACAACTCACCGCCGGTTGGATCCGCATTTACCGGCCCAAGGCCCGCGTCGATGCCACGAACGTGTGGAAGTTCACCGTGGTCAACAATGCCACGACCGCGCAGACCTACACGGTCATGGTGGGGACCACGACCGTCAGTACGGTGTCAGCCACCGCCGCCAACACGGCGGGCAGTTTCCGCGCTCACAAGGTGACGACAACCGGCACGCTGCCGTGCGTGGTCAACGGCACCAATTCCATTTATGTGCAGAACGCCAAGGGAGACGAAATCTACAACCCGACGACCAGCACATTCGGCATCCGACAACTCACCCAGTAAGGCGTGCGACAGGAAACAGTCTCTCCGGCGACATTCACCCGAAGCGTGAGTTTTAAAGTTACACACTCGCGTTTTGTAGCTGAGTTCGCAAGAACTCAGGGGCTTCGCGGGTGCCGAAAAGGCTGAATTCTTGCGAATTCAGCTACTTCAAAGCGCAACTGCGCAACTTCAAAAAGTGTGAGCGAGGAAGTCCAGCTAAAGGTCTTCACTCACACTTGGGGTGAGTGTCGCTGGTTGGCCTCGCTTGCGAATGGAATGAAGTGGGATGTGGCCTGCTTCTCTGAGGATCCCCAAGCCGTGCCCACGCGGTCAAAGAAGCTCATGCCCCTCATGCAATTCGCGTTACCGCGTTGGGTTGTTGTTGCCACGGGCGACCGGCTTCTGGGGATTGAGGAGTTCAGTGTCCTTGAGGCCCGCACTCGGGCGGACGGCACCACCGACGCCGAGCAGTTCGGGGTTGCGGGCAACCTTGTCGCTGAACTCGCGCAGGTCGCGCAGCACCGGTTCGATGTTTCTCAGCAGCACGGCCAGCGATTGCGAGGAGCGGTCGAGGTTGTCGTACAGCGACGGGTCGGACGCGAACTTTTGGAGCGAGCCGTCCTTCGTGTTGACCAGCTTGGCGAAGCGGTTCAGTTCTCCGAGCAGTTGATCGAGGTTGGTCAGGCTGCTGTCGAGCTTGGCCACCATCTGATCACCGCGTTTGCCGATCGGCTCGGTGACTTGAGTCAGGTTCACGAGGTTCTTGTTCACGCTGTCGAGGACTTGGCGGGACGAGGCGACGGCGTTGCGCGTCTCGGCGATCGTGCGCTGCGTTTCGTTGACGAGCTTGGGCATGGCGATCAGCGTTTCTTGAAGCGCCTGCTGCGCTGCCGGATTGCCGACGATTTTGTTGGCCGATGCGAGCAAATCATTCGCGTGCTTCATGGTTGAGGTGAATTCGTAGAGTGACTCAGCGGCCCGCTCGACGACCTGCCCGAGGTTTCCGCGATGGGTCTCCATCAACCCGTTGACGTTCTTCGCCACGAGTTGCCACTCGCGCGTGGTCTCACCCAACGCGGTGAGAACATCGACCGCTCGCCCTTCCATGCGCTGGACCATCTCCAACGGATCGACCGCAAGCTGTCCCTCTAATCGCTCACCCGGTTTGAGAACCTCGCGCTCGCGGCCCGGCGTGATCTCGACGACGGTCTCACCGAGGATCGAACGGATGATGATCGCCGTGCTATCGACGGGAATGCGAATCTCTTCCCGCACTTCAATGGTCGCCACGACCCCGCCCCGTTTCTCATCGAGTTGAACGGCGCGCACCGTCCCGACAGTGAGACCGGTCAACGTGACGGGCGCGGTCGGATACAGGCCCGAGCCGGAATCGAAGTGGATCGCCAGCGCGTACCGCTTGTGCAGCAGCTGCTTCAGGTCGCCAAACTGCACGACCAACCAGCCGCCGATCCCGATCGAGACCAACACCAACAAACCGACTCGAAATTGAAGCTGACGTTCCGTCGCCATGTCGTCGTCCTTGATGACTTCTTTTGTTTCCCATCCCGTCGAGAAATGAGATTTCTGGCTCTCCTGTTGGACAACACCCGTGAGCGGCAAGGCGCTAGCCGCCGGTCATGCCGGAAATCACCGGCGGCTAGCGCCTTGCCGCTCACATCACACACCTTTCAACACGAATGGCGGAGAACCGCAAGTAGTATCCGGTCGCTCATCAAGTCGTTTGATTTTCACGGGATGTAGATGAATTCTTTCGCGTTGAAGATTACGTGGGCCATGTCTTTCCAGACGGATTGGCTGGTCAGCAGGTCGCTTGCCGGGACTTGATACAGTTCCGCGAACTGACGTACCGCCGACTCGAAGCGCTGTCGTTCTTCGCCGGTCGGGGCGCGGCCGAGGGACTTCAGGAACATCGACTCGATGCGGGTCGTGACCGTGCTGTCCGGCTGGCCGATCAATTGTCCGGCCCAGACATCGGCCTGCTGCACGACGAACGGATCGTTGAGCAGCGCGAGGGCCTGCGCCGGGACGTTCGTCTGGTCGCGACGGCCCTGCACGATCTTGCCGCCGGGGAAATTGAAGGCCTCCAAAAACCGGGGGGCCTCCATCAGGTTGTTCTTGATGTAGACGCTGCGTCGGCCGCCGCCATCGACCGGGCCGGGGAACAGTCTCCGGTCGGCATTCGGCGTCTCGCGGAACGGCTGCACGCTGTGTCCGAACAGCGTCCGGTCGAGCCGTCCCGAAGTGGCGAGGATCGAATCGCGAATGGCCTCCGCCTCCATACGTCGTGCGGGATAGTGCCACAACAGCCGGTTCTGAGGATCAGTGACGCGGGCTTGAGGCGAGGGCTGATCGGCCGCCTGTTGGAACGTTCGCGTCAACACAATCGAGCGGATCAGGCGCTTGATCGACCAGCCATCCTCCACGAATTGCGAGGCGAGATGATCGAGCAACTCGGGATGCGAAGGGAGATCACCGACATGACCGAAGTCATCGACCGACCGCACCAACCCGGTGCCGAACAGATGATGCCAGACGCGGTTGACCATGACTCGTGCCGTGAGCGGATTCGCCGGAGTGGCGATTCGCTCGGCCAGTTCGAGCCGCCCGCTCCCCGGCACGCCGAACGCATCGCGCGAGTTGGCCAACACTTCGAGATAGCGCCGCGGAACGGACTCACCCGGACGGTGGCAGTCACCGCGCACGAAGACTTTTTGATCTGAGCCGGGTCCAATGTCGGCCACGCCGAGCGCCACACGCGGCACGGCCAGTTCGGCCTCCGTCTGTCGATACTGCTCGGCGAGCGAGCGAACTTTGGGCGAAAGATCGAGCCGGTTTCCGAGCAACTCCCGGCGCAGCAGCGTGTCGAGCCACTTCACGTCGTCGTCGGTCGCCTTGTCATCGGCCCACGCGCGGATCGCCGCTTCGACCGACGAGACGTATCGCGCCGCGGCCTCGGTCAACGATGTTGGTTCCTTGGCGGCTGCGTCGTTGACAGCGAAGAGTCTTCGCAGGTGAGACAACTCGGCACGGGGCGTCTCGCCCCCGTCATGCAGCACGACCTGTGTGACGCCGAACCACGAACGGGGATTCGCCGCCGCCTGATCCCACGGCAGCTTGTAGTTGCCGGGGTCGCCCCCCAGCGCGGCCAGTTGGTCGGGGAACTTCGGGTTGTCGAACATGGTCATCAGTTCGGCATACGTCCGCAGTTGATCGCGGTCGTCGGGAGGCGAGAACGTCACCCAACTCAAGCCGTCCGAGGTCAACGCGCGATAGTTCTTGTAGTTGAGCTGGCAGTTGTTCGAGACGAGCCGCACCGCGCTGCTGCGCAGGCCCGCGACCTGAAAGCTGATCTGCTTCTTGCCGAGTGGAATGACGGGCGAGCGGAGCGTGCCGTTGAGTTTCTCGGACAGTGCGTGCGTGAAGCGGCCCGCCGGAAGGACGGCCTTCACGACGGAGTCCCCTTCGTGGTGCAGTGCGAAGTCGCCGCTCCCCGTAGGATGGACGCCTCGTCCGTCCGGCTCTGATCGGACGGACGAGGCGTCCATCCTACGGTCGAGTCCCTGCCCACCGATTTCCCAACCCTCGGGAGTCGCACCACGAAAGTCGGCAAACGTGACGAACTGTGTGCGGTTGAAGTCGGCCCGTTCTCTCTCTTGTTGAGCGTACTTCTCGGCGAGCTTCCACCATTCGGCGGTGAAACTCGCCGGGTCTGACGAAGAGGAAGCAGAAAGCAACCGCCACGGTTCGAGCGGATCTTCGAGCGGCGCTTTCTCAACGATCAGTGCCGCGTTCCATTTCTCCAGCCGCTGCGGATCGAGTCCGCGAGCCAGCGCGTCGGCTTCCGGGGCGACGGCCCGCTTGGCAACAGCGGCCCGCATGTAGTCGGGGAACTGTGTGACATCACGCAGCCAGCTTGAGGCGAGTTCCCGCCGCAACTCGAGCTTGAGTTCGCGCAGGCGCTGTGTCTTCGCGGCGTTGGTATTCGGCGCGTCGATCGTGTGCGCGACCAGTCGCGAGCTCCGCAGGATGCCGAGCAGCGCGTAATAGTCGTGCGTCGAGATCGCGTCGAGCTTGTGATCGTGACAGCGGGCACACGCCACCGTCGTCGCCTGAAACGCCTTCGTCAGCGTGTCGATCTGGTTGTCGAGCAGGTCGTAACCGATCTCGGGCAGGCCGATGCAGTCGTCGTGATTGACCTCACCGAACCGATAGAACGCGGTTCCGATGACCGATTCGCGGATCTGCTCCTGCTCGTTCCAGCGCGGCTGCGGCAGCAGGTCGCCGGCGATGTGCTCGCGGACAAACTGGTCATACGGCACGTCGCCGTTGAAGGCTCGAATCAGATAGTCGCGGTACCGCCAAGCGTGATGCACCTCATAGTTCCATTCGTTGCCATGCGTCTCCGTGAATCGAACCACGTCCAGCCAGTGCCTAGCCCAACGCTCGCCGAAGTGAGGCGAACCGAGCAGCGCATCGACGAGCTGCTCAACGGCGGCCTTCGGCAACGGCTGTCCCGGCGCGGCGGGAGATGTGCGGCACTCGCGCACGAAGGACTCGATTTGCTCGGGACTCGGCGGCAGGCCGGTCAGGACGAGACTGAGGCGTCGGACGAGTTGGACGGGTTCGGCCGAGGTCGCACCCGTCAGGCCGTGTTCCTCAAGCTTCACGAGCAGGAACCGATCGACGGGATGCTCGGACCACGCGGCGTCTTTGGGCTGCGGGACGACGGGCTTCCGCACCGGATGCAGACTCCACCAATCGCGGCGAGCACGAAAAATCTCGTCCCACGACGCCGTAGGTTTCGCGGCGGGAGGCTTGTCGCGCGGATCGGGCGCGCCGAGTTTGACCCACGCTTCCAGATCGGCGATCGCGGCGGCGGGCAACCGTCCCTTCGGCGGCATCTTGACCGAGTCGTCCGTGTAACGAACCGCCTTGATGAGCAGGCTCTTGTCCGGCTGACCCGGTTCGACCGCCGCCCCTGAATCGCCCCCCTTCCTCACTCCGCTGCGGCTGTCGAGCAGCAGATTGCCACCCAACTTCTTCGAGTTCGTCGCATGACATTCATCGCAATGCTCGACCAGCAGCGGCCGGATCTTCTTCTCAAAGAAGTCGATCCCCGGATCGTCAGCCGACAGCGCTGGCAATGGAATCATGGCTGCTACGGCCACCACACACAGACCCGCGATACTTCGCATCCGTCTCGTCCCTTCGTGAAATCTCTCGCGCTGATCCGGCGAACGGCTATGTAGAACCGCAGAGAAAGTTGTGCAGGTGAGCCGGGCGGCGTCAGCCCAATGGCACTCACGTTGAGCGGCAAGGCGCTAGCCGCCGGTGTGATGGAGTTGTGTTTCCAAGCAAAGAACCGGAGGCTAGCGCCTTGCCGCTCAGTCGGCGAATGACAATGTGAGTGCCATTGGGCTGACGCCGCCCCGCTCAGAGGCATCATCACGGACCGCGCGCGGTAGAGAACGGAAGTGATCGGTTCCCCGTCAGGCCAAGGGTTTCCACGCGAAGCGTCACAGCACCTTTCTCGCGATGCATTCGGACAACATCTCCGCCTCAGCGAAAATCGCGGGCGTGCCGCCGGTGTGGAGGAAGATCACGTCCGTCGGTGGACCGTTGCAATCGTTCAAGAGACCGCTGCGGACATCGGCGATCAGCCCGGCGAGTGCCTTCGCAGTGTAGGTCGGTTCGACGAGGATCCCTTCCGTCCGCGCGAGCAGCGTTAGCGCTTCGAGGCCCGCGTCGGACGGTTGGCCGTAGCCGGGAGCAAGTTGCTCGGTGACGAACAGGATGTCTTCGGGCGTGAGTCGCGTGTCGATTCCCGCCAGTTCGGCCGCGCGGTTGGCGGTCGCGGACATTTCCTCTTGGCTGTCCCACGGCCAAGTCATTGGCGCGATGCTCTTCACTGGGAAGCGGCAGCCCAGCGCAGCGGCACCGAGTGCAACGCCCGCTCCCGTGGAACCGGCTGATGAAACGTAGACGGCGGCCGGCTCGAAGCCACTCGTCGCCGATTGCTCGACGATCTCAGCCATGCAAATCGCGTAGCTGAGTGCGGCGAGTGGCAGCACGACGGAACGATCCCACAGATAGACCTTGCGACCGGTTGCGCGAAATCGCGCGGCGACTTCGGCGATCTTTTGATCGAGGGCCGGGCCGATGGACTCTTCGACGATCTCGATGCTCGCGCCGACGAGGTGATCGAGCAGCAGGTTGCCCTGCACGATGTCGGGACCGTTCGCGGGTTTGCCTCGACCGAGAACGAGGTGGATGTCGAGTCCCACCTTCGCGCACGCGGCGGCCGTCTGTCGGCAGTTGTTGCTCTGCACTCCCGCGCCCCACACGACGAGATCGGCTCCTTGGGCGAGGGCATCCGCGATCAGGAACTCGTTGTGTCGCGCTTTGTTCCCGCCAAAGAGCAGTCCCGTGCAGTCATCGCGCTTGATCCAGACACGCGGCCCGTTCGGGCAAATGGCCTGACTGAACCGAGGCAAGAACTCAAGCGGCGTCGGCAGATGAGCCAGCGGCGTACGCGGGACACGCGCGATGTGCGATCGCAATTCGGCAGTGGAGAGCATCGGTCGCACAGATGGCGTCATTTCTTCGTCGCTTTCTTCGTGGGAGCGGTATTCTTCGTGGCCACCTCTTGCTGGACGGTTTTCTTCGCGGCCAGAGACGGGTGGGAACATTATGCCGTCTCACTCTTCGAGTACGAGTGAAGCGTCCGTGGTGGCCGCAATTCTTGGCGAAGGCGGTGATCCAGGCGAGTCCTCTCGTGGAGACTAGCCCGTGTCGAATCCGCCCCGAACTCATCCGTCACGAAAGGGTAATTTCATGAGCCAACCATCCTCCTTCCTGCGTCGCGACCCTGCGGACGTGACTCCGTGGGCCGAAACCTGTGGCGAGATTCGGTGCCTCGTGGAGGAAAAAGACGGCGCGGCGGCCGAGGTGCATCACGTCAAGATTCATGACGCCAAACTGCACTATCACGCCCACACGGATGAGTTCTACTACGTGATCGACGGCCAGGGGACCATGACGCTCGATGGCACCGAGATCGAACTGCATCAGGGCGTGGTGGTCTACGTCCCGCGCGGCATCAAGCACAAGGCGGTCGGCAACCTGACAGTACTCACCGTCTGCATCCCGCGCGGCGTGTTCAACGACATTCACGAATTGGAGTGAAGTGCGGATGCCTAGGCTGGGTGACGGAGGCGCTCTGGCTCTGCTGACAAATCGCTTTTGCGCCGCATAACGCTAACGTTCACCTGCGGGGCCGCAGAACGTGCAACTCTGTGAAACCTTGACGGCCCCGTCAGGTGCAACGTCTGGTTCGACACGAGCCCATGAAAAGTACCAGGGCCGTCTCAATTGCCAAGTTGCGGCTTCGTGGCAGTCACGAGACGGGCCGGCCAAGACCACCATCCTAGCCCCCTACGGGCGACATCGTGCATCCCGAGTTTGGCAAGCTGTGCCTGGTATTGCCGGGTGCCCCGAACATCGACGATGAGCAGCCGACCGCCAGGGCGCAGCACCCGTACCGCTTCGCTGATTGCTTTCTCCCGGCCGGCGCGCCCGCTGATGTTGTGGATCGCCAAACTGGAGAGAACCACATCAAAGCTACTGTCTTCAAAGGGGAGCGCCGTTATGTCGCCCGTGTGCAATTCGACCCGATCCGCCACTCCCTCGGCGAGGGCGTTGCGCTGGGTGGCCTCGGCCGAATTGCCGGACTGATCGACGGTTCGCCACAGGTCCACGCCCACGGCACGGCCCGTAGTCAGGTGCTGCGCGGCCATCAGGAGCACCGCACCCCGGCCGCATCCCAGATCCAGGATGCGCTCATCGCCCCGCAGCCTCAACCGATCGAGCAATTCGGCCCAGAGCACGAACTTGCCTCGCAGGGTGAAGTGGAGGTGAAATGCTTCTATGGCCAAAATGAAGGTGACAGCCAGCCAGAACATGACTCTGCCGGTGACGATTGCCAAGACGAGGTACAGAACGACCAGGCCGGTAAGAAAGACCGAAGCGAAGGGGGCGTCAATCCCATATGAACCGCGCCGTCGAGGAGTCACGCGCTCGGCCATACGGTCACTCCTGCTGCCGTCGCGCAGCGTTCCCACTTGCCAGGTCCATTGAACGACCAAGGTAACCCGGCGGCGGCCAAGTGACTTCGATTTCAGAACACGCCCGATCCGCCGCTCGGGTTGACCGCCTTGTTGGGCGATTGTCGAATCAACCGGTGACATCCCAGCCAAAGCATTCTTGTATGTCCTGAATGGCCGTTTCACGCGATTGCTGTTTTTTGAGATCAAGAGTGAAACCGTCGCCTTCTGGGAATGGACTTACCCAGTATCCGCGATCACGGAACTTCGCCAAACCTTTGGCAAATCTATTCACGGGGTGCTCTGCCGGAAACACACCGGCTTTCATTGGCCATTTTCCCGTGCGGTCCCACATGATATTGCTGCACTGTTTTCCGCCGCCGGAAAGAGGACTTTCATGGATGTATCGGACTTTCAGACTCAGCGTCTCTGAAGCGTCTGTGTCGTTGGGGGCGTCCAAGTTGTCCTGAAACTCGTTTGTGCCTTCAGTGAAATAGACACGAGTTGAAGTGTTACAGATAGCACAACTCATTTCTTGCGAGACTCGACCATCCGATTCCCGCAGTTGTGTATGCACGCCAGTACTGCGATGTGGTGTCGGCTTCATGCACGTCGGACAAGGTGTCATCATTGTCGGCATCGATTGTTCTCCTCGCCCAACAGTGAATTGACCCGCGCGCTGGATAACTCGGCCAAGCTGCTGACGCAGGTCTGGACTTCACGCGACACAACATCCCGTTCAGAAAACGGTTTGTCAACGACAGTGTTGAGTCTTCGGTTGGGTTGGGTCGCGTGTTATCCGGCGCGCCGGATAAGAGCCTGTTGAAAAACGTAACTTGGACGCCCTCGTCCGAGTCTTTTCTAGTTGGAAGCGGACGGACGAGGGCGTCCATCCTACGATTTTCAACAGGCAGATAACTCAGTTATTCGCGCAGGCAAGAACCGTTGTGGTGTGCGACGACCGGTAACGCGCTATCTCGCGCGGATTATGCTCGCGCCAGTTCCGGAATCGCGTCGCCGTCTTCGACGATCTTGACGGGGCGGCCGGCGAAGTTGGGGATCGAGGCGTGCTTGTAGTCGATGCCAAGATGACGGTAGATCGTGGCGAGGAAGTCGGCGGGGCCGACTCGGCGCGAGATCGGGTTTTCGCCGCGAGGGTCGGTGGCCCCGATCACCTGGCCCGTCCGAATACCTCCGCCCGCGAAGAGCATGGAGTTGGCGTTCGGCCAGTGATCGCGGCCGGGTTGAACTGTGCCAGCCGGTGCGCTGGCGACTCCCTCGCCGCTGCTGGCCACGTAGCTGATGCGCGGGGTGCGGCCGAACTCGCCCGTCACGATAACGAGGACTCGACGGTCGAGGCCCCTCGCGTAGACGTCCTCGATCAACGCCGAGACTGCTTGATCCAGAGTCGGCAGGCGGAACTTCAGGGCATCGAACACGTGCTGGTTCACCGCGTGATCGTCCCAGTTCTGGACGCGACCACACATCGGGCCATCGAACTCGGTGGCCACGATGTCCACGCCCGCCTCGACGAGGCGGCGGGCCATCAGGCATTGCTGGCCCCATGGGTTGCGACCGTAGCGGTCTCGCACGGCGTCGGGTTCGAGCGACAGATCGAAGGCCGTGCGCGAGGCGGGGCTGGTCAGCAGGTTGAGGGCCTGTTGATCGAAGCGATCGACCGCCTCCATCACGCCCGACTGATCGACACTCCGTAGCAGACGGTCGAGGCTGCTTTTCAGCGACGCGCGGGCGTTTAGCACATCGAGTTGCTTCTCATCCGCGAGGCCGACGTTTGGAACGCGGAACTGCGGAGTACTCGGATCGCCCACGACTTTGAACGCCTCGCGCGACGGCCCGAGGTACGTTGGCCCGGCGATCGTGAAGTTGTCGTAGTTATCGACCGGGTTCACGGCGACATAGTTCGGAATGCTGCGTTTCGGATCGGCGAGAAAATGGCTGGCGACGGTCATCCAATCGGGCAGGACGGGTAGCAGCTTGTCCTGCGGGTCGGTGTCTCCCGCCAGGACTTGCAGTGACCCCGCCGGATGCCCGCCTCCCGTGTGAGCCACCGACCTCAGCAGCGCGTACTTGTCGGCGATCTGCGACAGTCGCGGCAACAATTCGCCAATCTCGATGCCGGGAACGTTGGTCGAGATCGGTTGATAAGGCCCTCGAAAATCCGACGAAGAGAGCGGCTTACAGTCGAACGTTTCGAGATGACTCGCCCCACCGCGCAGCCAGACGAGAATCACCGCCGGTCGTTCCGAGGCTGCGGCTTTCGGAGTTGCGTCCTTCGCACTGGCCTGAAGCCGCAGGATGTCGCTCAGCGTGAGACCGGCAAACCCGGTGAGGCCGAGTCGCAGGAATTCACGGCGAGTTGAGTCAGGACCGGAGCATCGTCGCTGAGATGACTTGGAGTAGTACTTCACCATGAACTCGCGCCTCGCCAGTAGAAGAGCTTCGAGCGGTGACTGTCACCGCTCGAATAAGGCGAGATGATATCGGCTTCCAGAGATGCGTGGGAAGTTCGATCCCCAGTGTCGGTCGTTCGCCGACCGGCAACAAAAATGCCTGAACACACCAGCCCTAAGTGTGGGTTTTGAAGTTGCGCTGTTTGTCAGAGGAAGGCCGTGTGAAGATGTCGCTCCCTCGCGTTTTGGCCTTCATCCGTGCCGCAGCTTTGCCATCCGTGCTCTCTCGTCGAAGAAGACGTAGCACGGATGGCAAAGCCGGGGCACGGATGAAGCTCGGAAGAATCCCGCAGAAGTGTCAGCGGGAATGGGTCAAATGCGTGCGAACAGCGCGACTTCAAAAAGTGTGAGCGAGGGCGAAGTCGATCGTCGCCCTCGTTCACACTTAGGAACTGGCACGCAATAACTTCCCGTGAGTTGGAACTACCGGCGGCTAGCGCCTTGCCGCTCACAGAATCACTGCGTCAAACCGGGAAGTTATTGCGAGCCAGTTCCTTAGGGTTGGAGTGGGTCAGACAACTCTTACCGCTCGCCTAATGAACCGCCGGACTTCACGCACAGACCTCAGCGCATAAAAAAAGCCCCCATCCGTGGGGGCATCAGCATCCGTGACAATGCTGCAATACAAAAAGAACCCCTGATGATTAAGTGACCTCGCCTGTGTTTGGGTGTACTGGCGGTTGGGAACCGGAGAGAGCAGAGTGGGTCGAACTGCTCGGAGGGAGACCTTGGCAGTACACAGGCGGAAGTCTTGTTACCTCGTCATCAGGGGTTCGGGCTGGGAACAGTTGTCAGTCTGAATCAGCTTCAGGCAGTTCAACGATGCTTCCAATTAGCAGACTCCGTGCCACTGAGTTTTTCGGCGCTGAAGAAAATTGAACTGACATGCTTGTTTTGAGAATGCACCTTTGTTTCCTTGTGGTTTGTGGAATGACTGAGCATCATTCCTCTGCCAACTCGCTAGCGCCGAAAATCGAATGGCTCAGATGTCAGCGCCGAAAAATTGTTGGCGTCCACTGTTTCGATGATTTCGGCGCATTGTTTCGGCGCTTTTCAAGTTCGTTATCTCACGAGAAACAGCAATGGAAGTGGCGACTCGGTTTCCTCGTTGGTTGCTGGCAGTTGTGGCGGGTTGCATTGTCACTTACTGCGTCATGGTGTTAGCCGTCGTCGCCACAGCACCCGATTTGCGGCTACGGTTTTTGCTATCTGACACGAACTTCACAGGCTCTGCACAGCCTCAACTTGGGATCAAAATTCAGCAGACGCCTGACGCGAAGTTTAAAGGGCAAGCCCCGGAGCCGGGTGATCGGCTGGTCAGTCTGGACCAGCAGGAAGTCGCCAACTTTCTGGACTTCTCTCGGATCCAGTTGGCGCTTCGCAACCGAGACATCGCCGCGAGTGGAGTCCTTCCGACAGTGGACGATCCCCTGTCGGAGACCGGAGCGTCGTCACTCGTTCAGACGGTGGAAGGCAAGCACTGGGTCAAGATCGAGTACATCAAACAGGGCGCGATGACTCGTCAGACGTGCGCCGTTCAACTCCAGTCGATCCCCGTCGGTGAAATCGGGCTAACGTTGGTGTGGTTTCTGTTGCAGCTGCTCATTTTTTCAGTGGGAGCGGTCGCGTTTTGGAACCGACCGTTTGATGAATCGGCGCGTCGGTTCTTCGTCATGTGTACGGCGACACTGGCGGCGTTCATTGGAGGGTTTCATTGGGCGACGGTCGCGGGAAGCTTCTGGCTGACTCTCCCGTTTGGAATCTGTGGCATTCTGTTGCCCGCACTCACACTGCACTTCTTCTTGGTCTATCCGCGTCCGAAACCACCGCTCACGATGTGGCCCGTCGCCGTGACAAGAGCCTTGTATGGGCTGCCCCTCACGGCGACCGTTTGCTTTGTCTGGACGGAGAGCCTGTTGTGGAGGATGGTCGAATCGCCGATCGGTTCTTCAGCGACGCGCACTCAGTTTTTGCTCGACGGACTGAACGAACTCACGCTCGGAATCTATGGTTATCTGAGCATCGGTGCGGCTTACTTCCTGATGACGCTAGCCGCGCTCAGGTACAGCGAGATCACGACGCGGAATCCTGTCGAACGCAGCCAAGTCCGCTGGATCTTGAGGGCGGGCTACGGCGCGGCGATTTGCATTGGCTACGCCCTCGTGTTGGCCACGTTCTGGCGGGCGGACTTCGCATTGGGCGGCGCTCGCGTGCCGATGTTTCTCGCGAGTCTCGTCTTCATGCTGGCGTATGCAGTCGGCATCGTCCGCTACAAGTTGATGCTGATCGACCAGATCATCAATCGCGGGATGTGGTACTACGTCCAGAGCTACGGCGCGACGGGAGCCGTGGCTCTGGTGATTGCCTGCGGGAGCCTCGCGGTACAGATTCGTAAGACGCCGCTGATCGAGCAGCAGTCGTGGATCATCGCCGGGATTGGGATGCTGACCGTCGTGCTGCTGATCTGGCTGCGCGATGCGTGGCAGCGTCTGGTCGATCGCCGGTTCTTCCGCGAGAAGTACCAACTCGACCACGCCTTGCAGCGGATGCACCGCGAAGTCGGGCGGCTCACCGACGTGCAGTTTCTGTCGGAGCGGATGGCGCTCTCGTGCCGCGACGTGCTTCAGTCCGAGCGGGTCGCGTTGTTCCTGCGCGACGGTCGCTCCAGCAATTTCCGGTTGATGGCGGTCGAAGGCGTGGCGACGGGGCTGCCAATGCAGTTGGCGGTCTCGGATGACTTCGTGGCGGCGCTGGCGGTGGACTCGACGTTGCAGCGGGTCACATCCGGTTCGCGCGAGACGCTCTCGCCCGTGCAAAGCACGCTGCGCCAAGTTCAAGCCGACCTCGTTCACGGCTTGGAAACGGACGGCGAATTGGCGGGGCTGGTTGTGCTGGGGCCGAAGGTCAGCGGTGCGCTGTACTCGGCCGAAGACCTGACGTTCCTGACGGCACTCGGTCAGATCACTGGTGTCGCCTTGCACTGCGCAAAAGTGCATCAGGACCTCACCAACTTGAACGAAGAGTTGCGTCTGCAAGCCGAGCGAATCACGCAACAAAAGCAGCAGATCACCATCCTGCAGGCGGAGGTTGTCGCCAGCGTGCAACCCGATTTTGCGGCCGCGCCTACGATCGATTTTCGGCGCGACGCGATCATCGGACACAGCGCGGCCCTAGAACGCATTCTCGACACCGTCCGCAAGGTGGCTGCCAGCGAAACGAGTGTGCTTGTCCGGGGAGAAAGCGGCACCGGTAAAGAGTTGCTGGCGAAAGCGATTCACGACAACAGCCCGCGCCGGGACGGGCCGCTCATCAGCGTGCATTGTGCGGCGCTGTCGGCAGGGTTGCTGGAAAGCGAGCTATTCGGCCATGTGAAGGGTGCGTTCACGGGAGCGACCGCTGACAAGCAGGGGCGGTTCGAGCTGGCTCATGGCGGCACTCTGTTCCTCGACGAAATCGGCGACATCTCGCCCGAGACACAGATCAAGCTGCTCCGCGTGTTGCAACAGCGCGAGTTTGAACCGGTCGGCGGTACGACCACGATTCGCGTGGATGTCCGCTTGGTGGCCGCGACACACCAAAATTTGGAGCGGCTCATTGCCGAAGGGAAGTTTCGCGAAGACCTCTATTACCGGCTCAACGTCGTCAGCCTGACGCTGCCTCCGCTACGAGAGCGTCCCGATGACGTGCTGGAATTGGCCGTCTATTTCCTGAAGAAGTCCGCTCCTCGCGCAGGCAAACGGTTCACGCGGTTTGAGGACGAAGCGCTTCAATCGCTGATGCGTTACTCGTGGCCGGGTAACATTCGTGAGCTGCAAAACGTGATCGAACGCGCGATCGTGATGGCCGAAGGGGACGTGATCTCAGTGGCCGATTTGCCGCCGGAAATTCAGAGCGGAGAACGGAACACGAACGCGGCTGTGATGGATCGAACACGACGATTACAGAGTGATGCCGTCGCCTCCCGTGAACCGCGCGGCGAGTGGATCGACGATGATCCGGTGGTCGAACGTCAAGCATTGGTCGCCGCACTGCACAAGTGCGGTGGCAATAAGGCTCAGGCGGCGCGGCTGCTTGGATTGCCACGCAGTACGTACTTCAGCAAACTCAAGAAGTACGGCATCCGCGACGGCGCGACAGAACTGGAAGCAATCAAGCGGCTGCCGCGTTAAATCGGTGCCTTAAAAACTCAACGCCGACAACCCGCTCGAAGTCCGGCTTTTCTTAAAGCCGGACTTCCGCCACACCCGACCTCAAGCACGCGCCGATTGCAGAACTCGCAGTTCCTTGGGCAGCGGAAACGAGACGTGCTCCTCGCGCGTGGTGACTTCTTCGAGCGTGGCCTCGTACCGACTCTTGAGCCATTCGATGCAGTCTTGAACGACCTGCTCGGGCGCGCTGGCACCGGCGGTGATGAGGACCGTCTCGACGGACTCGAACCATTCCGCACGCAGTTCGTTCGCGCCGTCGATCAAGAACGCGGGCTTCTCAATCGACTCGCCAATCTCGCGCAGGCGACGGCTATTGGAACTGTTCTGGCTGCCAAGCACGATCACCACATCGGCTTGCGTCGCGAGTTGCTTCACGGCGTCTTGGCGGTTGGTCGTCGCGTAGCAGATGTCTTCTTTGGGCGGGCTTTCGATGCGTGGATACTTCTGTTTGAGAGCCGTGATCGCGCGCCCCGCTTCGTCCACGCTGAGCGTTGTTTGCGTGAGGTACGCGATCTTGGCATCGTCTGGCAGGGTGAGGTTGGCGACTTCTTCGGGAGTCTCGACCAGCGTGATGCTGGCCGGGGCTTCGCCCATCGTGCCAATCACTTCATCGTGCCCCTCGTGACCGATGAGCACGATGTGGTAGCCATCGCGCGCGTACTTGATCGCTTCGAGATGAACCTTCGTGACGAGCGGGCAGGTGGCGTCGATCGTCTGCAACCGGCGGGCCTTCGACTGATTCCGGATCTCGGGTGAGACTCCGTGCGCCGAGAAGAGCAGGATCGAACCTTCCGGCACCTCGTCGATCGTGTTGACGAACGTCACACCCTGCTGCGTGAAGCGTTCGACGACGTACTTGTTGTGGACGATCTCGTGATAGACGAAGACCTTCGGGCCAAACATCCGAATGGTCTCGTCGAGGCACTCGATGGCCATGTTGACGCCGGCACAAAAACCACGCGGGTTCGCCAAGAGAATCTTCATCACTGCGGCCACTCCATGTCGAAGGGGATCGTCCTGAGCGAGGGATTCTAGGCAGTCGGTGGAAACTCGCAATCAGCGCGCCAAGAGTGCCTGACCTCGGTTTGAAAGCGGCAGTCGCGAACTCGAAGAAATCAGTCTTCGTCAATTGGTGGCACCTATCGACCTTGTTACGATCCCGCCCCGCTCGCGACTTGGCGAGCCAATCTCTATTTGCCTTGATGAGGTGAACAGAGTGGCTTCGGCCCAATGGCACTCACTTTGTCGAAAACGCCAAGTAACCCGCAGCGTCAGCAAGGGAGTTCCTCATGTTTCACTGCGTGTTGAACTCCCTCGCTGACGCTGCGGGTGACAAAGTGAGTGCCACTGGGCTTCGGCCCTCAGTCGCTTCTCGATGCGATCCAATCAGACGGAACGATCAGCTCCACAGGAACGGACTCAATGACGACAGAGACTCTCGCCCCACTCAGCCCGAAACAACTGATCCGTGAGCAGGCACACGCCAACCGGAATGCTCAGGAAAACAAGGACGAACTGAGTCGCGAGATCGTCGCGCGCTGCATGGCGTTGCCCGAGTATCAGCGTGCCCAGACGGTCTTGTTCTATCTCGACGTTCGCAGTGAAGTGCGGACTCGGAATGATCTCGACGAAGCATTGGCCAGCGGCAAGAAGATCGTCGTGCCGTATTGCGTGGACGGGGAATTGGAACTGTTCCACCTTGAACAATCGGATGAGTTGTCGGTTGGGATGTACCGCATCCTCGAACCGAGGCCCGAGCTGCGAACGGTCGCGACCAAGCGCGTCGATGTCGCCGAGATCGACATGATTATCGTTCCCGGCGTGGCGTTCGATCGGCGTGGAGGACGGACGGGGCACGGCAAGGGCTACTACGACAAGATGCTCGAACACGCCCGAACCGACACGCCGCTTGTTGCGTTGGCGTTCGAGTGCCAGTTGTTCGACGAGATCCCGATGCAAGACCACGATGTCTTCATGGACAAGGTCATTACCGAGCGGGCCGCGTACAACGGTCGCGGCCGGGCGGCGAACTGACTCCGACGCCAGCCGCATCCCGAAGCCCGGAATCTTACAGATGCCGGGCTTCTTCAATTCCCGCCCGCTGGTCATATCGAAGCCTGACGCGCAAGCGAAGGATCGGTGGTCGGTATCCTTCGCTTGCGCGTCAGGCTTCGATTGGTAGATCATTTCTGAAGGAGACGCGCGACAGATGACCGCACATCGAGCCACCGTTGACGACACTTACGCGGAAGCCTTTCGCAGCATCTACGCCGAGGTGCTCATCACGGCGCGCGATCGGAAGTGGCTCGATCACGCCTGCCAGGCCGCGACGGGACACGCCTCGAGCAGCATCTTTTGCGAGTGCGAAGCGGCGATCGACCGCTACGTCGGGCCGGGTGGCGATGAGTCCTTCGCCACGCCCGATGGTCGGCCGGGTGCCGTCGTGCAGTTTCATGTTCCGCGCTTCAAGAAGGACCGAGAGAAGCTGCTCGAACGAGTCCTCTTGCACCGCATCAGCCAGAACGTTTTGACCTCACCCACCGCCGCCTGTTTCAACCTGTTGGACACTCAGCCGTACTTCAAGCTCGGTCGCAAGCTGTCGTTCTTCGGTGACGGGCATCAGTTCCGCGACGTGCGCTACGGTCGCAAGGTCTGGGTCTTGCCGATCATGGGGGGCGAGTTCGTCATCGACCGACGCTTCGGTTATCGAGACGGCATCATGGGCGGCAACCTGTGGTTCTTTGCCGAATCGGTCGATGCCTCGCTGCTCGCGGCGGAACGAGGGGTCGCGGCGTTGGAGCAGATCCCCGGCGTGATCGCTCCGTTTCCGGGAGGCGTCGCGGCCAGTGGCTCGAAGGCGGGCAGTGCGTATTCGTTCCTCTTCGCCAGCACGAATCATCCGTTCTGTCCGACGCTGCGATCCAAGCTGGGTGAGCAGTCCGAAGTCTCCGCCGGTGTGAACTCGATCATGGAAATCATCATCAACGGCCGTGACCTGCCGACCGTATGTGCCGCCACCCAAGCGGTGATCCAAGCCACGATCGACACCCCCGGCCTGCTCCGCATCTCAGCAGGCAATTACGGTGGCCGCCTCGGTAAGAGCTTCATCTATCTCCACCCGGAACGTCAACCAACGGTTTGAAACGTAGGGTAAGCGTCTCGCTTGCCCGCGATTGGAACTGGCATCGAAGTCAACGAGGGGCGATCAACCTCGTACTACGAGATCCCGAAATGTGGTCGGGCCGCGCGCATTTGGATTGTCTGAAAGTAGCCTTCATCGCTCCGCGTGAAGAGAGCCGATTGGGAGTGGAGCGATGACGATGCCATCCATGTCTGGATCACACTCGGCTTCCTTCACGCGGAGCGATGAAGGCTACTTTTTTGCGACCAAAGGTCGCGTCGTTTCACCGCGACACCAACTCAATGCGCCCCGGTCGTGACATCCAGCAGAGGCAGCATCACGCTCATCACCACGCCGCCGACGACCACGCCCATCAGGACAATCACCGCCGGCTCGACCACCTTCATCGCCGATTTGATGAGTTGTTCGCCTTCCTCTTCGTAGTGCGATCCGATCAGTTGCAACACGTTGCCGAGTCGTCCGGTGCGTTCCGCCGTCTGCACCATCTGAGCCGCTCCCGCCGGAACGAACTCGGATCGCGAGACCTCTCCACCCAAGCCACGTCCGTTCGTCACTTCCGTTTCGAGGTTGTCGAACATCTCCAAAAACAATCGGTTCTTTACCGCACTGCGACACAAACGAAGTGCCGTCAACAGTGGGACTCCACTTTCGAGCAACATCCCCAACAACCGAAATGACCGGCCGGTGAGCAGCGATCGAGTCGCCTCGCGCAACAGCGGCACATGCAGCACCAAGTGGTCGAAGTATCGTCGGCTCCCTTCGGTGCGGCTGAGTTGAAACAGGCCGAAGCCTACGACTCCTACGATCGCTGCCAGCCAGTGAATCTGCGCCCGCAGGAAGCTCGCCGAATCGAGCAGCAACTGCGTGATCGGCGGTGCCGGGCGGCCCATGTTCAGGAAGACTTTTGAAAATTGCGGCAGCACGAAGAACACCAACGCCCCGATGACGACGCCCGCGACCGCCGTCAACACGATCGGGTAGGCGACGATCGACCGGATCGCATTCCGCATCCGAATCTCATTCTTGAGCAACTCGCACAACCGCTGTAACACGGCGACCAAGGTGCCGGAGGCTTCGGCGGCGGCGATGCTGGCGACGTACGCTTCGCCGAAGATCGACGCATGTTTTCTCAGTGCCATCGACGCGGAGACACCGCTGTTCACATCGGCCGACACGGTGGTGAGGATGCGTTTGAGGCCGACGTGACGACACTCGTGCGTGATGCTGCTGAGTGCCGCTGCCAAGTCTACGCCCGACTGACACATGATCGACAACTGCGTCGTCACAACCAGCAGATCGGACTTGGTGACGGTCGTTCTCGCCCACGCGGAAGGACTCGTTGCAACGACCGCTTCGCGCCGCGAGCGCAGGGAAACGCCCTGCCCGCCCGTGGCGCTGTGATTCATCAGTGAGGTGGTGGACATGGCATTGCCCTTGGATGGGAACTGGGGGCGAGTGATGTTTGAAATGATCTTCCGAGCGGGGTGGCGTCAGCCCCCTGGCTCTTGGGCGTCAGCCCGCTTTGGAAGAACCGGGGGGCTGACGCCGCCCCGCTCGGAAAACGAGAGCGAAGAGGGCTAACGCCCAAGAGACACCCTTGGAACGCGGCTACGGACTATTCAAACAGCGCGACGCGCATGACTTCATCCAAACTGGTGCGACCGTCTTCCGCACAGCGCAGTCCGGCGTCGAGCAACGTCGCCCCCGCGCTGTCGCGGACGCACTGACGCAGTTGTTCCAAGCTGGCATTTTGAGCAATCATCTGTCGGACTTCTTTTGTCGCCGTCAGCACTTCGTAGATTCCGACGCGGCCTTTGAAACCCGAATCGAAGCAGGCTTCACAGCCCTCGCCCCGAACGAACTGACGGCGGTGGTCTCCCTTGTAGTGGAGCATCTCCAGCATCTCGGTCGGCGGGTAATACGTCGATCGGCAGGCGGGACAGATCGTGCGGACCAGCCGCTGCGCGACGACGCCGACCAGTGCGGCGGCGATCTTGTACGAGGCGACGCCCATGTCCATCAGGCGCGTGATGGCGCTGGCACTGTCGTTCGTGTGTAGCGTGCTCAGCACGAGGTGTCCGGTGAGGGCCGCTTGGATCGCGACCTCGGCCGTTTCGGCATCGCGAATTTCGCCGATCATGATGATGTCGGGGTCTTGTCGCAGGATGGATCGCAGCACGCTGGCAAACGTGAGGTTGCGGTTGTTCCCGGCTTGAACTTGGTTAATCAGTTCCAACTGGTACTCGACCGGATCTTCGACGGTCACGATGTTGCGGGCCTCGGACTTCACCAGCTCGATGGCCGAGTACAGCGTCGTCGTTTTGCCGCTGCCGGTTGGCCCCGTGACGAGCATCAGTCCATACGGTTTGGCGAGCATCCCTTTCATGGCGGATAACTGCTGCGGTGGCAGGCCCAGCGCATCGAGGTTGAACGTCACGTTGGCTCGATCGAGCACGCGCATCACGCACTTCTCGCCCTGCACCGTCGGCAGAGTCGAGCAGCGGAGGTCGATCTCGCGGCGTTCGACAACGACGTGGATGCGGCCGTCCTGTGGCACGCGCTGCTCGGCGATGTCCATCTTCGCCATGACTTTGATGCGCGAGATGATGGCCGCATGAAACTCCTTCCGTGGGCGAAGGACTTCACGTAGCTCGCCATCCACGCGGAAACGGACGGACGTGTGCTTTTGTCCCGGTTCGATGTGGATGTCACTCGCCCGCTGACGGGTCGCGTGGACGATCATGTAGTTCACGAGGCTGATGACGGGGCTTTCGTCGGCCATCATCTGCGTGGCTTGCAGGTCGAGTTGAAAGGCATCGGGCGAGACTTCGACCGCATCGACGCTCATGTCGGCGGTCACGCTATCGACGCGGAAGTCGTCCTCGTAGCAACGCGGTAGCAGTGCTTCGATGGCCGAACGCAGGGCCAGCACGGGACGCACCCGCAGCCCGGTGATCCGTTCGAGTTCGTCGAGGTGCAACAGGTTCTGCGGTTCGGTCAACGCGACCGTCAGCACACCGCGCACGCGGAACAGCGCGAGGGCACACAGCGACTCGGCCTTCGCACGCGGGATCGTTTTTACGGCGGCCGGATCGACCATCCCGTGCCTCAAGCGCACCGAGGGGACTCGCAATTGATCGGCAACCAACGGCAGTAGGTCTTCTTCTTCGACCAGCCCGAGTTGCAGAAACGTTTCGCCCAGCCGTCGTCCTTTGGACTGGGACTCACCGAGCGCCGTTTCGAGTTCGGTCTGTGTGATTAAGCCAGCCGACACCAACCGCTCGCCGAGCAGCCCCTTCGATTGCGAAGCGGCGCGGTCGGTGAGGCTCATCAAGTTGGTTGGCAGCGGATCAATCACGGACTGGAAAGGAGCGTCGTAGTCCGGACGCCCACGTCCGGACGTAGGCGTCCGGACTACAGAGTCTGCGTTGGGCATGGCCGGAACCGACGGCGAAAACTGTGAAGAAGTTGTCATCGTGTGAAGCTCCTCACGGCGGCGCGGACATCATCGAATCGCTCGAACCGATCACCGACGCCCGTCACGGACAGGATGTCGCGGCACAGCGGATTGGCGGAAGCGATCTGCAACTGACCGCCGCGTTCGGCGCAACGTTCGGCCGCGTCGAGTACCCATTCGAGGCCAAGGCTGTCGAACAGTGGCACATCGGCGAGGTTCAGCACGACGCGCGGCGACGGTTCGCGCAGGCAGTCTTCCAAGACGCGATTGAGTTCGTCCAAGTTGTCCTCGGCAAAGGTCTCTTTGCCGCCGACGACGATGACCGCTCCTTGACGA
Source organism: Schlesneria sp. (assembly GCA_043733345.1). GTDB lineage: Bacteria > Planctomycetota > Planctomycetia > Planctomycetales > Planctomycetaceae > Schlesneria. The sequence continues at coordinate 6,346 of JAYTGQ010000378.1, read as the reverse complement.
GTGACGGGAAACATCAGCGACCTCCCGCTTCAGAAATCGGGAGTGAGACCGTGAAGGTCGAACCCTGGTTGAGTTTGCTCTCCAACGTGAGCCGTCCACCGTGCTGTTGCACGACTTCCTGAGTGAACGTCAAACCGAGGCCGTTGCCATCCACTTCGCGCACGCGGGCATCGCCGCTGCGGAAGAACTTCTCGAAGACGCGGGCTTGTTCGGCCTGGTCGATCCCAATGCCAGTGTCGGCCACGATGAAGTCGATGCTCTGCCCGCGCAGTTGCACATCGAACCGCACCTTCCCTCCGTCTGGCGTGTACTTCGCCGCATTGCCCAGCAAGTTGACGAGGGCCGATTCAAACTTGTCCTTGTCCAGACGCAACGAGGGGAACTTGGCCGGAAGCTTCACTTCGAGCGTGATCCGCTTCTGGGCCATCTGCGGTCGGACGTGTTCGACCACGTCTTGCAGCATCCGTTCGAGATCGGTCTCACGCTGATCGAAGACCATCGACCCGGACTCGATCTGGCTGATGCTGAGCATCTCATCGACAAACCGCGACAGCCGTGTCGCCTCGGAGTTGATGATGTTGCAGAACTCTTTCTGCTTCTCGACATCAATGCCGTCATGAATGGCGAGCGTCTCGGCGTAAGCCTTGATGTTGGCGAGCGGCGTCCGCAATTCGTGCGTGGCGAGTGAAACGAAACTTGATCGGGACTCAGCGACCAGCGACTGCTGAGTGATGTCGCGGATCGACCAGACGACGCGGGCCGCTCCCGACTCGGGGTCAGTGGTGAGATGCCGCGCGATGCGTAACACGCCGTCGCGCAGCACCGCCGTGCGATGCAGTTCAAACACCGAGTTGGCGTTTGTGGCGAGCAGCGCGGCGAGGACGGCTCCGGCATTGTGAGCCTCTTGAACTCGCAACAATTGCAGCAGGTTCTTCCCGGCGAGTTCGTCCGAAGAACGGCTCTGTAACAGCACCGCCAGTGCCCGGTTCGCATACAGCATGCGACCGTCTGCTTCCGTCAGTGCGATCCCCTCGGACAACGCTTGCAGGATGATTGACGGCCGGTGATCGCGACGGCCCGCGAGCGAACCCGACAGACGTTTCTCTAACGCCGCAAGCGATTCTTGCGTGGCGAGTCGTTCGAGCAGCGTGTTCCAGCCGACGATGGCCGGTTCGTTGCCGGGAAGAGATTCGATCCGAGTCTGTGTGCTGGTCGGATCGGTCGAGATGCGGAGCAGTTGCTGCTCGATCTGCTCATGAAAGCGCACGGTCTGCGAGAGCACGATCGCTCCCACGGCGAGGACGCCCAAGGGCACGACGGCGGCAAGTGGCACCAAATCGGCAATCCGGCCTTGGTAAATCAGCAGCATGGTGATCGCCAAGGACAGGAACAGTCCGGCCAAACCAAACGCCAGATACCAAGTGACCAATCGCCGCGTGAGGGGCTGCGAGAGCGTGTGGCCGGTCATGACGGTCTCATTCAGGAGTGGAAGGTCGAGGGTTGAGAAGTCCGGCTTAGCTTTGTTAGCCGGACTTCCTTTCGGGGTGACTCGCCCCGGAGAGAAGTCCGGCTTTCGCATCACGAAGTGTCCCGGACGCTCGGAGCGTCCGGGACACTGGCTCGGACAATTTGCGACAGTTATTTCTGCGTCGATCCTTAGGGGCTGTGCATCTTTAAGTTCCGAGAGTTTTGGGGGAGCAATCACCGAGGTTAGAAACGCAGAGAGCGCAGAGGGCGCGGAGATTTGAAGTTCATCGGGACGGTGTTCCTCGATTTCTCTGCGATCTCCGCGCCCTCTGCGTTTCTGAAGTCTGGTGCCTTTTTTACTTTCGAGAGTTTGTGAGAGTGATCGTGTGGTCCAACGTAAAAATCTCGGAATTCAATCCTGCACAGCCACTTAGCTTTGTTAGCCGGACTTCCTTTCGGGGTGACTCGCTCCGGAGAGAAGTCCGGCTTTCGGAAAAGCCGGACTTCACAACCGTTGCTGGTTGAAGGTGGAGGGTTGAAGGTCAGAACAGAAGAGTTGCGGTCTGCTTCTCTTTTCTGACCCTCAACCCTCAACCCTCCACCTTCAACCCTCAACCTGCCACGAGGATCTAGCGGCAACAGGGAGCGAGAGCATTGGTATCGAGCAGTTTCCTGACGAACGAGACGACCGCCTGCGGACTGAGCGGCTTAAAGAAGACTTGGCTCAGGCCGTACGTCACAACCAAGTGTGCCGCATCAATCTCCATTCCTTTGGCCGAACACAGCACGAGTGGCAGGTCCGTGAGCTGCATCACGTCACGGACATGACGACACAACTCGCCGCCATCCATCGCAGGCATCTGCAGGTCGGTGATCACGAGATCGAAGTGGCGTTCTTCCAACTGCCGGATGGCCTCCAACCCGTCGTAGGCGACGGCCGTGGCAAATCCGGCACGCTCGAAGTTAAACCGAAGCACCTGCGTCATGGCTCGGTTGTCTTCGACGATCAGTACGGTGAAACGTTCGTCTGGCATGATGATTCACTCGATTCGAGAAGGGATCGTTTTCCGACCAGGCCTAGTGCTTTGTCAGCCCTCAATTTTTGGGTAGCGGAAGTCGTGAGACTTCAGAAAGTCCAGAACTCTCACGAGTTCGACGACCCCATTTCCAGACATGGCACAGCGCTCGTTTTGAAATGCGTTCTAGGAAAGTGCGTGCGATTGGGCGTGCCCAGCTCTTGGGGAGACCCAACAGGACTCGTGGGTGACTCAATCACCAAGAGACCGGCGCGGGGTTGGCCACGGCCGTCGAGGCATCGTTGGCGCGAAGTTCTCCGGTGGCCACGTCATAGGACCAGCCACCGGCCGTGCCGACGGTCGCGGTGATCGGGCTAACACCGGCGACCACGGTGGCGACTTGGTTTGCGGTCGTGACTTGGTTGATCGGGAACGGGCCGCTGAGGAACGGCATCAATCCCGCCGCCGTTGGCATGTTCACCAGAGTCGGGTACGCCCCGTTCTGCGAGCGATAGAGTTCGAGTGCGTCGCGCAGCACCATCAACGACTGCTTCGTGCCGCTGATGCGGGCATTGGTCGCGGTGTTCATCATCCTGGGAGCGGCGACCGCCGTCAGGATGCCGATCACCAGCACCACGATGACCAATTCGACGAGCGTGAATCCACGGCGTTTCGCGCCACGACTGACCGAAGGGGAGAGCATCATTTCCTATTCCTCATGTGGGACATATTTGTCGCACGTTGACCAAGTCCCCGACGAGAGAGACTCAATTAAGCCCAGTTCAACAGACGCGACATCGACCGAGAGTGAACCTAAGCCACGAATCACGATTGGCAAGTTGAGATTCGGCAACAACGCAAAAAACTCCACCACTCGACGTACTCCATCCGGCAACGACCTCGACCGCGCGCGGCCCATCTCCCGCGCACGTCTTAGCTGCCTGTTGAAAATAGAAGCCTGAAGCGCAAGCGAAGGATTTCTGAGGCTAATTCGTCCGCATTTGCGACATCCTTCGCTCGCGCTTCAGGCTTCTATTCCCTGTTTTCAACAGACATCCTTCGCTCGCGCTTCAGACTTCTATTCCCTTTTTCAACAGGCTGTTAAGGCGAGCGGCAGGTCATACCGAGTGTTCGCATTCCACCACATGCAACGGTGCCGTGTGTCACGACGGAGCGGGATTTTGCAGCTTGGAATCGCCTCATTTGGCCAGTGGAAATTTGCCAAGTGGGAATTCTGGCCTAAGTTAAACGAACGTTGACTGAGGTTGAGACGGCGATCGGCTGGCCAGAGGCCGAGAGGCCGTCACCGCGGCCGCAACTTCGAGAGTTTCCTGCCCGCGTTTCCCTGCTGACCAATCAACTCACGATGTGGACCTCGCCATGAATTCAACCGCCGCTCCCTCGGTCGAAAGTGATGTCTCCGCGCGCTGCGAAGCGTTGCTGGCCACGCTGTCGTCCACCGTGGGCACTCCCTTTCGACTTTGGACACCCCGCCCGGAAAAATGGACTTCCGATGACACGACCGAGTCGAACGCAGTGTTATCGAGACGCCAGTCCATGCACGGCGCTGATGTCGCCGCAGCCATCGATCATGCCCGCCAGTTGGGCTGTGGAAAACTTGATCTCGGAGACGGCACGTTGGGCGTGTGGATTCGTCTACCCGGAATCGTTCGTCGGCCGTTACTCGCGTTCGGCACGGTGCCGAACGCCCATTTCGTGCAGACTCCCCTGCTGATCGACGCGGCCTGCAAACTGATCGCGCAAGAGGCCGAACTGTCGGACCAGTCCGCCGACATGAACTCGTGTCTCGAGAACCTGACCTACGGACTGGAAGAGCAGATGTGGTTGAGGTCCTTGGCGAATCACCTGACACTCTGTTCGGCCCGCCGCAGTCTGCATGAGGTCGCGGTCGAACTGCTGCCGTCACTCAGGCAGCTCGTGGGAGCGGAGTCGATCGCCATCCTGCTGACCGGGACGATCACCTCGCAGTGCGAAGCATCGACTCCCGTTCAAACCATCCTGACTTCGGTCCTGTGGGATGGCCCGCAGACGGTCAATGAACAGTCCTTGCAAATGTGGCTCGATAGCCAACCGACGACTCCGCACAGTCGGCCTGTGGTTCAAAACGGGAATCGCGTCGATGCCAAGCTGCGCCGCTGCGACATTCGATCGCTGTGCGCTGTGCAGATTTGCCGAGGCGACACGGTCTTCGGCTGGGTCGTCGCGGCGAATCGTACTCCCGACCAACGTGATGCCTTCGATCCCCTACCGCGCGGGATCAGCGAAGTCGAATTCGGCACGGTCGAAGCCGGGCTGGTCGAAGCGGCGGCGAAGATGCTCGCCACGCACGGGCACAACGTCGAGTTGTTGCAAGACCGTGAAGACCTGGTGATCGGAGTCATCCGCGCGATGGGCCACGCGGTCGATGCCCGCGACCGGTATACGCGCGGCCACAGCGAACGGGTCGGCCGTTACGGACGGCAGCTCGCCGAAGCCATCGGTCTGGCGAGCCACGATTGCGACCGGATTTATCTGTCGGGCCTGCTTCACGATGTCGGCAAGATTGGCATCCCCGACGCCATCTTGGGGAAAACGGGACGACTGACCGAAGACGAGTTCGCCATCGTGCAACGTCATCCCGAAATCGGCGCGCGCATCATTCAGACGCTGCCTCAATTGTCAGACCTGATGCCGGGAATTCTCCATCATCATGAAAGCTTCGACGGAACCGGCTATCCGCACGGATTGAAGGGCGACGCGATTCCACTCATGGGGCGCATTCTCGCCGTGGCCGATGCCTACGATGCCATGACCAGTGACCGGCCTTATCGCCAGGGAATGCCCCGCGACAAGGCCGTGGAAATCTTGGAGAGTCGTGCCGGAATTCAATGGGATAGCGAACTGGTCCGCATCTTCTTAGCCATCCCAAAATCGGCCTTGGTACTCGATGCCGTCGCTGGCGATCACGGTTGGAACACCGAAGAACACTGGCTGCGCAGCGGAGCCGAAAGCATGTTCGGTCAGCAGATGTCCACGACCGTTGCCAGTGAGGTACTCGATGACTCGCTCCCGCTGATCGTGCTGACTTCCTCCACGTATCTCGGTGGCAATGCAGTCTGACTGCGCGAACTCTCTCAGGCCAATTCATGAACCTTCGCGAACAGAACCGTCGAACGTCCCCTGCTGTGCGCTGCTGTGTTGCCAGACGGCGGCGGTGCGGGTTCACGCTGGTCGATCTGACGCTGACGGTACTCATTCTGGGGATCGTCACCGCGACGGCCACCCCGAAGCTCTCGGCAACCGTGTTGCGATATCAGGTCGATGCGGCGGCGCGACGGGTGGAGGCCGACCTCAATTACGTTCAGGGACACGCGCGCTACACCAGCGCCCCATGCAGCATCACGTTCACGGCCAGTCCCCCGTCCTACACGACGACGGGTGTGGCGCAGATCAACAACTCGGGGCAAGCCTACGCGGTCAACCTGAACACGATTGGTTACTCGGTGGCACTCAGCGCCAGCATGAACGGCGGCGCGAGTCTCACTTACAACGCGAGCGGCGTTCCACAGGCAGGTTCGCCCTTGGTGGCCCTCACCTCGGGAACGATCACGATCACCAGTGGCAACCAGACGAAGACGGTCACAATCGACCCGGTGACCGGAAAGGCACGGCGATCATGAATCGAAACAGTGGATGGCAGAGAGTGACTCGTCGTTTAACCGCGTGGGCAACGCCCCGCGCGTCGTGTGACGTGGGAGTGCCTGTTTCCTCATCGGCGCGCGGGGCGTTGCCCACGCGGTTAAACCTCGCACGGTACAAAGCGAGGCATTTCCGAGCGGGGCGGCGTCAGCCCCCCGGTTCTT
>JAYTGQ010000377.1:0-5772 GCA_043733345.1 Schlesneria sp. | reverse complement strand
CGAAGTTCCCTTTCGGATAGATGCGGTTCACCGGCGGGCCGTCTTCCGGCTTGAGGCCGTCCAGTTCAAAGTTCACGGTCACGTCGGTCAGGACCGGCGCACTGATGTTGCCGTAGACCGTGCTGACGTGGGCTTCGATGTCTTCGTCGGGTCGGACGTACTCGGACAGCCCGAAGCCATCGCGTGAGATGCGGTCCAGCAGCCGCGAGTTCACGTCATAGCCCACGCCGAACGAGAGGATTCTCGCACGAACCTTGTTCGCTTCTTTGGCAGCGGCCACGATCTGGCCTTCGTTGGTGACGCCAATCGTGGCGAGGCCGTCGGTCAGGAAGAGGACATAGTTCGGACGGCTGTTGTCCTTCAGTTGGTTCAGCGCCGACGTGAGTGCTCCGTGAATGTTCGTCCCGCCGCCGGGATAGAGTCCCTCGACATAGCCAACCGCCGCCTTGCGAGTCTCATCGTTGTAGCGCTCCAACTCGGGTCGAAACGATTCGACGTTGCCGTCGTAAGCGACGATGTTGAACAGATCCCCCTCACGCAGGTTGTTCAGCACGAACTTGAGCGCCGACTTGGCCTGTTCGATCTTCTTGCCGCTCATGCTCCCCGAACGATCGACGACAAACATGACGGTCTTCTTGGGTCGCTCTGCGTCAGCGGCCTTCACTTGTGGACTGGCCAATAACAGAAAATAACCGTCCTCGCCCTCTTTCGGCTTGTAGCTGATGACGCTCGCGCCGACCGCTCCCTTGTCCACGTCAAACATCAGCCGGAAGTCGCCCGTCGGGACTTCGTTCGTCCGTGTGTACGAGACAACGGCGTGCTTGGCGTCGGGACGTTTGATCTCGACCGTGTGCGTGGGCGAGTAAACGTTCTTGATGTCGATGGCCGATTCGATGGCGATCTGGAAGTCGATCTTCTCGACCGCGTGCGACGTGTACTTGGCGGTGCTCAGCGGGAAGAGAAAGTCGGTCAGCCCGCGCTCCTTCCGCAGCAGTTGGTTGTAGTTCAGGACGATCTTCCGCTCGGCACCGGGCGGCACCGGGAAGACGCTCGTCTGAAACAGACCCATCCCCATCCATTCGAGCAGCGCCGGGTCTTTGTTCGACCGGACGATGGACTCGTACACCGCACGGGCTTCCTTCGCCGCCATCAACTTGCCGGGGAACTCTTTCCCATCGACCAGCAACGTCAGCTTGTCGATCGCCCCGTCATACGGCAGCGGGAAGAGGAACTGCACCTCCATCTGCTGGCTACCGGTGTTCACAAACGATTGAGACACCTGCACGCGCGCGACCTGATCGACGATCCGCGCCTGAACGGCCAGCTCCTTGATCTTGTACGACACAACGGGCGGCGTTGGCCTGACGACAGAATGAGTCGGAGGATGGAACGGCCGGGGAAGCGGCGCGGGATGGCTCGTAAAGATGAGCACACCCTGAGCAGCCGCTTCACGCGGCGAGACCACGCCACTCGACAACGCAACCAACAGCCCCAACATCGCAACCAGTAAACGCTTCATGGCAGTTCTCCAACTCACGTGAGACGACCGTTCCAACTCGACCTCGCGCGGCCTGCACTGGGACATCCGAGCGGGGCGGCGTAAGCCCCCCGGTTCATGGGTGTTAGCCCGACGTTCAAAGAACCGGGGGGCTTACGCCGCCCCGCTCGGAAATGTCTCACTTTATGCCGTGCGCGGTCTAGCAACGGCACGTCGGACGAGGCTCGTTGCAGAAAAGTTCCCGACCAGACAGACTCGCCTAACGTAGTCCCGTCGCTCCGCCGCCGGGACGCCAACACCCACAAACCGGTTCAAATCGCGCCCCGTCGGCGGAGCGACGGGACTACAGTACGACGGGCATCGACTTCATGGTGACGCGACTGATCAAGCACACTGCCTCCGAATACCTCACGCTGGAGCGACAAGCGGAGACTCGCAGCGAGTTTCGGGATGGCGAAATTGTGCCGCTTCCCCATTGCGGCATACGCCATTGCCGCATTGCAACAAACCTCATTGGGACAGTCGGCATTGCTCTCAAACACGTTCAGCCAACCTTGTATGGCAACGACCTGCGCATCCATGTTCCTCACACAGGCCTCTACACCTATCCCGATGCGAGCATCGTGTGCGGCCCAATCGAACTCGCAGACGGACAAGACGATGTCCTGCTCAATCCAACTGTTCTGTTTGAAGTCCTCTCGGACATCACCGAAGCGTACGACCGAGGCCAAAAGTTCGCGAACTACCGCCGGATTGCAATTCTGCGCGAGTACGTGCTGGTTTCCGAAGATGAGCCGCTCATCGAACGATATCTGCGAAATGCTGACGGCACTTGGACACTGACGGAATCGCGCGGCATGGACGCCACGCTGACATTGGCGTCCGTCGGCATCTCGATCCCGTTGTCTGAAGTCTACGACCGAGTGGACTTCACAAACCCAGAGCCGGTCACAACGGCGAATTGACGCGCCCCCTGCGCTCTTCAGCCGATGACTTCGTGATCCCGCATAATTCCTGAGGAACCACGACAGACTCGAAATTGAAGAGAGTTGCGATCAGAGCCTCTCCAGACATCGCGTGTCGTGCCCTTGCGGTCACTTGAGATCTGAACTCTCGTCTCCTCTTCACTTTCGAGTCTTTCGTACGACTCACGTTTCGTTTCTTCGCCGGGCGCGCAGATTTGTGGTGGCGGTTTTGGGCGTCCGTACTTCCGAGGAATCTCTGAGCGGGGTGGCGTGAGCCCCCCGGTTCTTCGGGCGTCAGCCCTTCTTGGGTGGCAGGGAACTTCCAGAACCGAGGGGCTGACGCCGCCCCGCTCAGAAACAGACCAGAGGGCTAACGCCCAAGAATCGCATGTGGGTTGCGGCTGAGCGAAGTGAAGCCGCGCTGGGTCTTTCGTGGTGAATCATCCGGGTTATGCAGGTTCACTTCAGCGACCCCGCTTCGACGACGAGCGTATCCGCGACGAGATCGCCGAGGCGTTGACGGCAGTCGGTCAGGGCGATGGTGACGATGCCGGGTGCCCAGCAGAGGAAGTGGCAGGCATCGACGCAGAGGACCAGTTCGCGAGCGAGGCTGCGAGCGAAGCCGCAGGGTTTGAGAGTTGTTCGCAGCGTTCTCAAGCCGCACAACCACTTGCCCGGCGTGAGGCCCGTTCGTCCTTGGACGATGAGCAGCGTGAGGACGACGACGGCGAGCCACAGCGCGAGGATCGAGGCGACGCGCGCGGCGATCGGGACTGTCGGGTGAGCGACATGCAGGTTGATGGCTTCGAGCAGCGCGAGCCAATCGAGGCCGCGCGTCATCAACCAGCCGAGGCCCGCCGTCGTGAGCACGAGCAAAGCGAGATCAATCACTCGCGCGAGGCCCCGTCGTCCGAGCGACGCCAGTTTCACGTTCTGAATTCCGTACCCATAGTCAGACAGCGTGTACCACCACATCAGGAACCAAGCGCCAAGGCCGAGGAGCGTTCCCAGCACGAGCATCGCGATGGGAACGAGCGTGCAGTTCCTGAGCAAGGCCAGCGCGGAGTTTGATTGTTGAGATGCCCCTTTGGTTGAGCGGATGCCGCTCGCTTCGACCGCATAGACGTGAGCGGCTTGCGAATAGGTGGTGGCGATGATGTAAGTCTTCTGACCGTTCTGGCTGGGGAGTACGCGAAACTCTTTCGTTCCAAACGGAAAGGTCTGCGTAGTGAACTCGGACCATGTCGTTCCGTCGAAGCGGTAGAGATGTCCCAACGGCTGATAGTCGCCGGAGTCGTGAACGATCAGGGCCATCGGTTGTCCATCGACCAACATTCCGTACAGATGATGGCTGCGGTAGATCGTTTGGGGAGCGCAAGGCTGCTCGCTCACGAGTGACCATCCCGCCTTCGCGCCGTCCACCACTTGCCGATTGAGCAGTGCCTCAGGCCCGCTCTCGGGCTGCAACTCCAGCCCGTCGTGATAGAACAACCGTAGCCCGTAGTGGAGGAAGACATGAACTCGGTTGCCTTGATTGAGACACGACACATGCGCAGCGTATTTGAAGTCGAAGGTCTCATCGTGAAAGCGGGTTGGCAACACAACATCGCGATTGTTCCCCCACGTTCCGGCCGTCAATGTGGAGACTTGGAAACCTCTTCCGGGCGAGGCCGCTACGTAAGCCGCTGTCCCGTCGAGCAGGAACCGTTGTTCGTCGCTGAGCTGTGATGTGGGCAAGACGAATGCCGCCGACTGCAAGGCCCCCTCGATCAACTCAAACGACTGTCCTACCGCTGCAACCCCGTTATTGCCGACAAACCACAAGCGGTCCCCAAACGTCATAGGCAAAATTCCGTGGCGAACAGACAGCCCCAAGTCCAAGTCGGTGATCTTTCCGGTCTCGATGTCGATCGATGAGACGACCCACTCGATCGACCCATCCGCCCGGCCGCGGATGTCACTGATGAACACAAACTGGTCTCGCCAGAATGCCGCGTTCCAGACCGAGCCACCGAAGAGTACCGGGCTGCCAATACCCAACAGCCGCGATCTGAACGGCAACCCGCCGATCCCAAACGCACCGGCACCCGTTTGCAGTAGGAGCAAGAGCTGCGGAGCCGACAGCACCAGCGCCAACAGAATCACTCCGATCAGATAACCCGGCTTGCGACTCGACATGATGGGCGTTCCTCAGACAGAGGCGTTTCAACGTTGGTCTTAAAAAATTGTGGCGAATGCGAATGAGACCAAGCAGCGCGGCTGTCGTCAGGCACTATGTCTGACAGAGCGGCGCAGGGCAACTCGGAAGAATGAGGCCAACAGGATTGTCTCACCTGACAACTTGCTTCTCGCCTACGACAACAAACCGTCACGATCGCCGCGCTTGATCGACCGGTGCCGCCGTTGCATCATCGGGTGGTACGAAATACGTCGCGCGGCACAAGGTGAGACATTCTTAGGGACTGTGCAGAATCAATCTCCGTGTGGAAGCCCCGGATCGTCCGTTCGGCAGCAACTCTCGGAAGTTGAAAATGCACAGCCCCTTAGCTGGACATTTGCCACATTTGGAGTGCGGGGATTCATCACCGCTTTCTGTTCTCTGCCTTCGTTCCGATTTTTGGAAGACCACCGGTTCACGGTGCCATTCAAAAAGTCCGAACCAATCCAGAAACGAAAGCGGCAATCAATTGCCGCACTCCAAATGACTTGGCAAAAGTCGAGCTTAGTGAGCCGGGCGGCGCCAGCCCCCGGACTCCTGTGGTGAAGAGTCCGGGGGCTGACACCGCCCGGCTCACCAGAACTCTCACCGAAGACCGCACGAGGTATCGCCGCACGTTCTTCTCAAAAGGGCTTACGCCCAAGAACCGGGGGGCTGACGCCGCCCCGCTCAGATGTCTCATCACTGACCGCGCGAGGTAGTGCGGGAAAACTTTGGCCGCGCGATCGAGCGGCGGTCGATCTGCCAACACTCCACGGAATGACAATGAATCCAGCCTCACCGAACTCAGCTTCCCTTGCGTTGTCGTCGGAGTCCTCCAGCCCTTCACGTCGTTTCGTGCTGGCCGACTTCGCGCCGCTGATTAGCCTCGCCGCATTGATCTTTGTCTTTGCGTTGCTGGTAGAAAACTTCGTCAGCCTAGGAACGGTGACGCTGGTCTTGAAGCGGGGTGCCGTGTTGGCGATCGTCGCGACCGGTCTGACGTTTGTGTTGCTTTGCGCGGAGATCGACTTGTCGGTCGGGATGCTGGCGCTGTTGGCGGCGTGCCTCTGTGGCGTGCTGTGGGAGCAGCCGTTTGCGGCGGGGCCGAA
>JAYTGQ010000376.1:0-14669 GCA_043733345.1 Schlesneria sp. | reverse complement strand
TTGCAAATTGATAATTGAGGGGACGCTCGCAGCGAGACTTTCGCTTTCAATTTGCATTTAGAAATTAGCAATTATCAATTTGCAATCGCCTTCCTTCGTCGGTCTGAGGCATAGCCCTCGCTGGAGTCTTCGGAACGCACCGAGAACAGGCTTACAGCACGGAAGAGGGTGCGTTCCGAAGACTTCACGCACCCTACGCCTCACGCCAGCAGCTTCGTCACGACGTTGCCGTGGACATCGGTCAGGCGGAAGTCGCGGCCTTGGAAGCGGAAGGTCAGCTTCGTGTGGTCGAAGCCGAGCAGATGCAGGATCGTGGCGTGCAGGTCGTGAACGTGAACACGATCGGTTGTCGCGTTGAAGCCGAATTCGTCGGACTCGCCGAGCGTCATCCCCGGCTTGATGCCTCCCCCCGCCAGCCACATCGAGAAGGCGTTGGGATGATGGTCGCGGCCGTCGTTGCCGCCCTGCACCATCGGCGTGCGACCGAACTCGCCGCCCCAGATGACCAGCGTGTCTTCGAGCAGGCCTCGCTGTTTGAGGTCTTTCAGTAACGCGGCGGTCGGCTGGTCGGTGTCGGCACAATTCTTCTTGAGGTCGTTCACGAGATTGCCATGTTGGTCCCAAGCCTCGTGGAAGAGCTGCACAAAGCGCACGCCACGCTCGACCATGCGTCTGGCCAGCAGACAATTGTTCGCGAACGACGACTGGCCCGGCTCCGCGCCGTACATGGCCAGCGTCTCCTTCGTTTCCTTCGTGAGGTCCATCAGATCGGGGGCGCTCGCCTGCATGCGGTAGGCCATCTCGAACGAGCTGATTCGCGCGGCGATCTCGGGGTCGCCGGTCGCTCCGAGTCGCAGTTCGTTCAACTGACGGAGCGAATCGAGTGAGTCGCGTTGCAGTTGCTCATCGACGCCGCGCGGGTTCGACAGGAACAGCACCGGCTCGGCCCCCGAACGGAACAGCACGCCGTTGTTCGTCGTCGGCAGGAAGCCGCAGCCCCAGTTGGACGCCCCGCCGCTCGGCCCCTTCTTCCCCGAACTGAAGACGACGAAGCCGGGCAGGTCCTGCGACTCGCTGCCAAGCCCGTACATCGTCCACGCGCCGAGGCTCGGCCGGCCAAACGGCTGAGCGCCCGTGTTCATCATGATCTGAGCGGGGGCATGGTTGAACGCATCCGTCGTCATCGACTTCACGATCGCAATGTCATCGGCCACGGTGGCGAGGTGCGGCAGCAACTCGGACAGTTCCGCCCCGCTTTCGCCATGCTTCGCAAACTTGAACTTCGGCCCAAGCAGCTTCGAGTTCGGATTGATGAACGCCGCGCGGTAGCCCTTCAGCAGCTCGGCTGGCGGCAGCTTCCCATCCCACTTGGCGAGTTCCGGCTTGTTGTCAAACAGTTCGAGGTGCGAGGGTGCTCCCGCCATGAACAGGTAGATCACCCGCTTGGCCTTCGGCGCAAAGTGACTCGCGCGAGCCGCCAGCCCGTCTGACGAACCCGTCGCCCCGCGAGCCGTCTCGTCCCGCAACAACGAGTACAACGCCGCCGATCCCAACCCAACGCCGCAGTCTTTGAAGAACCAACGGCGCGTGATGTCGCGCGGTGAGTGACCGTGTGAATCCAGACAATGGCGAGCAGTTTCGTTCGTCATCGAGCGTCCCCTTCATGCTGAGCAACCAACGACCATTTGATACCTCGTGCGGTCCGTGATGAGACATCTGAGCGGGGCGGCGTAAGCCCCCGGCTCTTGGGCGTAAGCCCTCTTGGGAAGAACCGGGGGGCTTACGCCGCCCCGCTCGGAAATGTCTCACTTGGTGCCGCTCGATGTATATCTCGACCGTGAACAGGTCTCACGGCATCGCTTCTAGTTCGGAAAGAGAACACTGATTTCCGCTCATCGACACTGATCGAAATCAGCGAAGATCAGCGAAGATCAGCGAAGATCAGCGCCAATCAGCGTTCCTAATTCTTCCTGTCCCCTGTCTCCTACTTCCCGCGTCACACCTCAAAAGCCTCCCCGAACTTCGGCACCGTGGCGGGTTCGTCACTGAAGTCGGCCAGCATTCCGGCCAAGGCTTTCGCCGAGTCGGGTTCGCCGTGGACCACGAAGGCGCGGCCGATGCCTCGATCCTGCGCGAGGCCCTCGAACCACCATTTGAAGTCCTCGGCATCGGCATGGGCCGACAGGCCCTGCAACGATTCGATCTCGGCGTTGAGTTCAATCTCACGGTCGAAGATGCGCACCGTGCGCCACTTGTCGAACAGCTTGCGGCCGAGCGTGTTCGACGCCTGAAAGCCGATCAGCACGACGACGTTCTTCGGGTCCGAGATCGCGTGCTTGAGATGATGGACGACGCGGCCCGCCTCACACATGCCGCTCGACGCGATCACGACGAACGCCCCGCGACGGAAGTTCAAGGCCATGCTCTCCTGCTGTGAGCCGACGTACTTCAAGTTCGGAAACGAGAATGGATCCTTGTCCGAACTCAATGAGCGTTGGAACTCCACGTCCATCGCGTCGGTGTGGTAGCGATAGACCGACGTGATCTCCTGCGACAGCGGGCTATCGACGAAGACCGGGATGTCAGGCAGTTCACCCGCGTTGTGCAACTCATTCAGAAAGAAGACCAGCGTCTGCGTCCGACCAAGACTGAAGGCCGGAATCACCACGCGGCTGCCACGTTCGGCGGCCCGCTTCAAGATGCGTTTGAGGTGCTGCTTGATGTCGTCTGCGGCGGGATGAATCCGATTGGCATAGGTCGATTCGGTGATGAGGACATCGCAGCCGGCGACGCGCTGCGGATCGCGCAGCAACGGGATGTTGCGTCGCCCGAGATCACCGGTGAAGACGACGCGCCGCCAGTCGCCGCGCTCGCGAATCTCCATCTCCGTGATCGCCGAGCCGACGATGTGCCCCGCGTCCGTGAACCGCAGACGAAAGTCTTTCGACAATTCATGCCATTCACCGTACGGGATCGTTTCAAAGTTTTTGAGGAGTCCCGCCACATCGGCATTGTCGTAGAGTGGCTCGACGGATGGATGGCCCGGCCCCAGCTTCCGCTTCAAATACTTGGCATCTTCCTGCTGGATGTGAGCACTGTCGGCGAGCATCACCGCCGCGACATCGGCCGTGGCGGGCGTGCAGAAGACCGGCCCGCGATAGCCCGCCTTGAACAGCCCCGGCAAGTTACCGCAGTGATCGGTGTGCGCGTGCGAGAGAATCACGCCGCTCAACTCTTTGGGGCGGCAATGAAACCGTTCGTTCTTTTGCCGCGATTCGGCGCGATGTCCTTGGAACAAACCGCAGTCGAGCAGCACCCGCAGCGCGTCCGTCTCGATGAGATGCTGACTGCCCGTGACTTCGCCCGCCGCGCCGTAAAAGGTGATCTTCATGAGAGGTCTCGCCAAGGTTGATGGTGGCTGACTGGAACGAGCGGAGTATGACCGGGCGAGTTACGAATGTCGAAACGAGAAGATTCAAATCGTTTCGGCTCATCCGGCGTTTCGGGGAGGTCGCAACAGGTGACGGGGCAGACCGTCGTTGCGACGGGACGTTGTGGTACGACGGTCGCAGGAGTGCTGAGTCCAGTGTCTTAGCCCGGAGGGCGGCAGGTCGTAGCCCACGGCGTGAGCCGTGGGGAACGGAACCCACACACCGCCCAGCCCCGGAGGGGCGACACCTTCGTTCGACGCATCACGGGGCACTCGCAAATGCGCCCCCTGAAGTGCCGCCCCTTCAGGGCTAATGACGGTGTTGTCAGTGTTGTCAGACTCACCCACGGCTCACGCCGTGGGCTACGACCTGCCGCCCTCCGGGCTAAAACCAGAGGATTCGGTACGCTCCCGTCGCAAGAGACGAACCTCCCTAGAGAGTGACGGTCAAAAAACTTCAACCTCCCCGAAACACCGGATGAGCCATCGTTTCTACCTCGCGCGGCCGAGGCTGACACTAACCCGAAGCGTAAGCGAGGAACGCAACACATCTCCTCGTTTACACTTCGGGTTAGTGTGCCGCAGCGGCAAATGTCTCACTTTGGGCCGTGCGAGGTTTAACCGCGTGGGCAACGCCCCGTACGTCGAATGGTGAAACGGCTTTCCATACCGCACGACGCGCGGGACGTTGCCCACGCGGTTAAACGAGGCCAGCGGTCGCACCTCATTGCGCCGCCGCTTCCAGCGATTGCCAGCGATCGAACGTCACCGCGAGTTCACTCTCGATGACTTCCAGCCGCTGCCGAGCCGTGGCGATCGCGGCTCCGTCTTGTTGATAGAAGCTCGGCTCGGCCATCGCCTCGTGCAGCGCACGCTGCTCCACTTCGAGGGCGTCGATCTGCTTGGGCAGTTGCTCCAGCTCTCGCTGTTCCTTGAAGCTCAACTTGCGAGGCCGAGCGACGGGTTTGGCTGAAGCCGTTTGATCGAACTTTGTCACTGCAGATGCCACCGCCGCTTGCTCTTCGCGCCGCGCGGTTTCACCCGCCTGCTTCTGGTTGATCCAGTCGTCGTATCCGCCCGCGTACTCCTTGACCGCACCGTCCCCTTCAAACACGAGCGTGTGCGTGGCGACCTCGTTCAAGAACGCGCGGTCGTGACTGACGAGCAGCACCGTGCCGGGATATTCGACGATCAGGCTCTCCAGCAGTTCGAGCGTCTCGGCATCGAGATCGTTCGTCGGTTCATCCAGCACGAGGACGTTCGACGGCTTCGAGAACAGCCGTGCGAGCAACAGCCGGTTCCGCTCGCCCCCCGACAGATGCCGCGCCGGACTGCGCGACCGATCGGGCGTGAACAGGAAGTCTTCCATGTATCCGATGATGTGCCGTTGCTGGCCGTTAATGAGCAACTTGTCGGTGTCCGACACGTTCTGTTGCAACGTCTTGGTCTCATCGAGCTGCTCGCGCAACTGATCGAAGTACGCAACCTCGATCTTTGTCCCGAGGCGGATATTGCCCGATTCCGGAGTCAGTTCGCCCAGCAGCAGTCTGAGGAGCGTCGTCTTCCCGCACCCGTTGGGGCCGATGATTCCGACCTTGTCGCCGCGCATCACGGTCGTCGTGAGATCGCGAATGATGGTCCGCTCACCCGCCTCCGTTGGCACCGAATAGCAAACCTTTTTCGCATCGGCGACCAAACTTCCGGATCGTTCCACCTCTTGCAATTCGACCTTCACTGAACCGATCCGCTCGCGCCGCGCGGCCCGTTCTTCACGCAGCTTCTTGAGCGCGCGTACGCGCCCCTGATTCCGGACGTTGCGCGCCTTGATCCCCTTCCGAATCCAGACTTCTTCCAACGCCAGCTTCTTGTCGAAAAGCGCCTGCTGCTGCTCCTCAGCAGCTAACGTTGCTTCCTTCCGAATGAGGAACGTCGCGTAGTCGCACGGCCAGTCGAACAATCGGCCTCGGTCCAACTCGACGATCCGCCGAGCAAGTCGCTGCAAGAAGACGCGATCGTGCGTGATGAAGATCAGCGTTCCCGAGTACCGCGACAAGAAGTCTTCCAGCCACTGAATCGCGTCGATGTCGAGATGGTTGGTCGGTTCGTCCAGCAGCAGCACATCGGGATCAAGGACCAAGGCTTGAGCCAACAACACGCGCCGCTTCATCCCAGACGAGAGCGAATCAAACGGCAACAGCGGATTGAGCTGCATCCGTTCGAGAATCACATCGACTTGATGCTCACCCTGCCAGACCTTGTCAGACTCCAACGATTCCGCGCGCTGTGTGAGCGAGGCGTGAGCGGCTTCCGTGTGATTGGCATCGGGATGATGCAAGCGGAAGTTGGCGGCGACGGCATCGCCAATCTCACCCAACCCCGCTGCGACCTCATCGAAAATCGTGCCCGTCCGCCCGACGGGAACATCCTGCACGAGCCGCGCGATGCGCGTGCCCGCTTGCCGTTCGACAAAGCCCGAATCGGGAGGCAGGCTTCCCACGATCAGCTTCATCAACGTGGACTTGCCGGTCCCGTTGCGACCCAGCAACCCGACCCGCTCACCCCGCTCGATCTGCAAATTCACATGATCCAACAACGGAGGGCTGACAAACCCAAACGTCACGTCCCGAAAACTCAACAACGCCATTCGCCGCTCCGCCTCAATACTCGTGACTCAAATACTTCGTTCACAATCGACTCGACATTCCCGACTCAGACCGCAGCCAACAGACGAGTCTTGAGGGCGGGACTTGTACGTCACCCAAGTCGAGAACGAAAGCGGCTCCATCTCCTCTCCCATTTTCTTGTCCCCCATCTTCTTGTTTGTATTGATCCGAGAAAGCAAACAAGAAGATGGGGGACAAGAAAATGGAAACGGACGCCTTACTCGGGAACCTTCCTCAGTGTGACCGACTTCACATCCGCCAGCGCGGGGAGCGGGCGCGAGGCCGGTTTGGCGGTGAGCCGGATCTCACCCGCAGGCAGTTCGAGTTCACCGAGGTCGGCGGACTTGTAATCGTCCCAGCTTGAGGTCGCGGCGACTTTGTGACGGAGTGATTTTCCAGCCGCCTCAACGACGATGGTGTTCCCGGCGGCAGACGCTTCACACGCGTAGAGCCAAGCCACCGAGTAACGGCCCGCGCGAGGGACTTGGATCGTCCAGACGACCGAGTCATCGGCGCTGCTCCACCAGCCGAGGTTCTTGTGACTCTCTTCAATCACGATTGTCGGGCCGTAGATTTCCGCGGTGAACGGCGTGAGCGTGATCGAACCGTCGGCGCCCGGCTGCACGACGGTCGGCTCGTTGCCGGGGAACGTCTTTCGCGCGGGAAGCGGCACGTTGTGGCGGATGTAGGCGATCAGAGCCGCCGCGTCGGCGGGAGTCACTTCCTTCTCCAGCCCCTCGGGCATGAGCGACTTCGTCGTTGATTGCAGTTCGTCGAGTTCGTTGCGGAGCAGGGCGGTCTCCTTCGCTTCGGCCGCACGCAGCGTGAGGCTCGTCGCCGATTCATTCGCGATCAAACCAATGTGCGAGACGCCCGTCTTCGTGACCGCGACGAACGTGAGGAATTTTGCTTCGACCGCTCGGTTCGGATCGAGGATCGCCGTGAGCAACGCCTCGTGCGACTTGTCGGTCAGCGATGCGAGGTCCGGCCCGACCGAGTGTCCTTCGTTGCCGAGCTTGTGGCACTGCGCACACCGCTTCGTGAAGAGCTGCCTGCCGAGCAAAACGTCTCCGCTCCCGCGCACGGTCGGCAGATACTCGGCCACCAACTTCGCGCGGTCGGTGTTCAGATCGACCGCCAGCAGCTTGACCGCTCGGTCGCGCACGTCCTTCGATTTGTGGTCGAGCAACCGCTGACGGCTCGCGGCGTCGAGCTCTGTCGGCGCGAGTTGTTTTGTTTCGAGAGCAGCCAGCAGCTCGTCTCGCCAAGCGTCGCGGCTGAGCAGCGTGGAGGCCGCTTCGGCACGCAGGCTTGGTGCGAGCGACCGATAGGCCGCCAACAGCGTCTTCGGGACTTCGGGCCGCTTCATGCGACCGAGGGCCGTGATCGCCGCCGACTGCAACGCGGGTGGCTGTTGCGGCACGAGGAGGCTTTGCAGGACTTCCACTTCGTCGCCAAGGCCGATGACTCGAACAGCCGACTCACGATGGGCCATGTCGGCTTCCTCATTCGACGCCAGTCTCTTGGCCACCACGATCATCGCCATGAAACGCTCCGGCACCTTGACTCCCTCGCGAAGCTTCACGAGCGGATTGAACGGTTCGCCGCGCCGCTCCTGAGCCAGAGCAAACTGCTCGAGCGCGGAGAATTGCCAGCGAGCGAAGCTGCCAGCGGGTGATGGCTCGGTGACCCGCATCAACAACGTCACAACAGCCGCGTCGCTCTTGAAGGCCGCCGCCTGCGTCAGCAACTGCTGCAACAGATTCGTGTCGTCGGGAGCCGTCGCAATGGCTTCGCTCATCACGGTCGGAAGGTTGTCCGCACGGAGCGAACTGAGTACCGCCGCCATCATCCACGCCTGACCATTCGCCTTCGCCGCCAACCGGCCAAGAGCGATGTCTGCCTGAGAGTGCCTGATCTCACCCAGCGTGTAAGCCAGTTGCAGCCGAACCTGCGGATCGGCGTCATCGACCAGCTTCGTCAAGGAATGGACAATGGCATCGGGCAATTTGCCGATCAGTAATCGAGCGGTCTTCCGTTCTTCTGGCCCGTCTCCAAACATGTCACAGATGCGAACGGCATGGCGTCGAACGCCGGGATGAGGATCAGCCAGAAGCTGCGGAAGGATCTGCTTGATTGCGTAGATGATTTCGCGATACACCTGTTCGCGTCCCCAAGCTGGTGAACTCAGAAGTGGCACGGTGTTATCGCCGGGCGTGTACGACAAGCGATAGCCGTCCAAAGTGCAGAGCGAGTGGAGACGACAGAGTGGATTCTTGCTGTCGATCGCTTGGGCACGCAGCAACCGAGGCTCCGAACCGGTTTGCATACGGTCAATCAGCAACTGCTGGACAAGATCCCGTTGCCAACCGTTGGGGCTGTCGAGAGCCGCAACAAGGCTTTCGTTGTCGAGGCCGGTCAGAATTGGAATCCCACCTCTGACCAGAACCGGACGAGGTGACTTGGGCGCGGGACGCCCGAAAGTCGATTCTCCGGGATACGTCGTCTTGGGACATCCACTTCCCACGGGGGACACTCGCCAAATGCGGCCCTTGTCGTGACCGGCCCGCAGGTCGAGCTTCTTTTGCCACTCGATCGGAATCCACTGCGGGTGTTCGATGACCAGACGATACATGTCGGCCACGTAGAGCGCTCCGTCCGGCCCGGTCTTCAACTGAGTCGGCCGAAACCAGTTGTCGGTCGAGGACAGGAACTCGGACTGCTCGTCGTCGGCATGTCTCCGACTGGTGAAGCTCAAACCGTCGGCCGTCATGACCTCGCGATGGACGAGGTTGTGGACCGGTTCGCTGATGAAGACGAAGGTTTCTCCTGTCCCCTCGCCCCCCGCCTTGGGGGGGAGAGGGTTAGGGTGAGGGGGGCTGATCGCAGGTACGGGCTGACGATTCTCAACAGGCGACTTCGAAGAGTCTGTTTCATGATCGGGGGATTTCTCACCGTTCGGCCCCCTCACCCTCACCCTAGCCCTCTCCCCCGAAGACGGGGGCGAGGGGACAAGAAGCTCACCACGATCAACCATCGACGAACATGCCGACGTGAAGCGGTTCGCCGTATGAAAGTCGTTGAACCGGGTCAGAGTCCGGCTCGTCGGAAACACCGGCGCGGCTCCCGGCGCGACCGAAACATCCTGCTGCGGATTGGGAGCCGCGAGGTGCGGGTTGCGGCGGAGATAGTGATCGTCGAGGACATAGTGATACATCGGACGGCTGTTGTTGTTGCCGAACCAGTTGCCCCAGTCGTCTCGATTGCGCCCGAACTGAGACTGCCCGACGACCGCTTCGATCTCACCCGTGTCGGGCCGGATGCGGATGTCCCGGCCACGGATGTCGATTTTGGGTTGAGGGTCGAGGGTCGAGGGTTGAGGGCCAGCGGGAGCCAGCGCGCGATCGAGCGACTGCACGCACGTCACGGTCCCGCCGCTGTCTCCGTTGGCCAGATAGAGCCAGTTGTCCAACCCGCGCGAGAATCCGTTCGCGAGATGCTGCTGGTTCCCTTCGGCGAACCCCGTGAAGAGGACGTGTTTCACGTCCGCCTTGCCGTCTCCGTCGGTGTCCTCGGCATAGAAGATGTCCGGCGCGGCTGACACGAGGACTCCCTTCTTCCACGCGATGACGCCATTCGGAAACGGCACGCCTTCCAGGAAGAGCGTTGTCTTGTCGTACTGGCCATCGCCATCGGTGTCTTCGAGGAAGCGGATGCGTCCCGCGCGCTTGGGCTTCGCTTCTCCGGTCCCCTCGCCCCGGCCTTGCGGGGAGAGGGCTAGGGTGAGGGGTTCTTCTGCCTTCTCTGGCTTTGTCCCCTCTCCCCCCGCCTTGGGGGGGAGAGGGTTAGGGTGAGGGGGGCTGATCGTCGAGTCAGGCTTGCCATTCTCAACCGGCGTCTTCAAAGAGGCTGTTCTGGGATTGGGAGTCTGTTCACCACTCGGCCCCCTCACCCTAGCCCTCTCCCCCGAAGACGGGGGAGAGGGGACTGCGGTCGCTGCGCGACGCGCACCGGGATCGGGTTCGTCGTCGGGGATGCCCCTCGGATAGTCGGCCATCTCGGCGACCCACAGTTTGCCGTCCGGTCCCCAATCGAAGGCGACCGGGTCCATCGTCAGCGGCTCGTGCGCGACGAGGTCCACTCGATAACCGGGGGCGACACGCATCGACTGCTTCGCCGCCTCGGGCGACTTCGCGTCCGGCAGCCGATCCCCGAGCAACTTGTCGAACGCCACCCGCAGGATGAAATCGGGCAGACCATCCGTGTCCTCGTTGATCCAGCACAGATGCCGATCCCTCACGAAGAACCCGTTGTCCGAACCGTCCTCCCGCACGATCGGCGGCAGTTCGAGATCGGCAGGTTTATCCCCTCGTTTGCCGGACAACAGTTCAACGGACCAACCTTTCTCTAACGATTCAAAGAGCCAGATGCCGTAGCGATCGAGATTTGAATACACAATATCAACGCTGCCATCCTCGTTGATATCGGTGAACCGCAAACCGACATCTTCTCCATTTTTGCCACAGATCCTCACTCCCGGCGGTGACCAAGCTCGATGGCTGGAGAAATCCCCAGTGGCACTACCGAATGGGTGAGTGATGATCCACGTGTCGATATCCCGCGGTTGCAATACAATGGCGATGTCACTTCGTTTGTCGAAAATCCTCACCACTTTTGCGCCAGCGAAATTCAAGTGTTCAGCGGGCTCGATTTTTTGCAAAGAAAGATTCAGACCGAGGCTCTTATCGACGAGCAGCATCGGTGGGGAGTATGCGGTTGAAAACCATGTCTCGATATATTCACTATTCTCATCAACAAACAACCCGAGCGGTGGCCATTGAAGAACACGCCCTTTTTTCAAATGCAATTTGCCTTCAAATCGGTACGCAAAGTATTCCCGTGACGATTCCCATTGTTGCGCATCCTCCGACCATACACGCGTCATGCTCCGCTTTGAGTTGAATTGAACAACATCCTGAAACTTCCCTTCCGACCGTGTCTCTTGCACGGTCGTCAGTCGCACTCCGTTATCGTTCCCTTTCTCGTCTCGCAGCGATTGTCCATCGAGCACGTTTTTGTTCAGCCGCTCAACGCACTCGCGGAAGTTCAGGAACTTCACCTTCTTGCCGTGCTTGGCGACGGCGTGGTCGATCAGTTCGATGACTTGCTCGGACTTGATCCAGCCGTGGGGATGGAAGACGAGGTTAAAGACCCCCTGCTTGAGGACCGTGATGTCGAGGGCCGCCTTCAGGTCGCGAACCGTGTCCGGGTTGTTCGGCTGGTGCAGGTGATTGGCCGACCAGTCGCTGGGGACCATGCAGGGGAACTCCCAGCACAGCCGCTGGATCACGTAGGGATACGGATAGTTCTCGATGGTGTTCACGAAGCGGTTGTGCGTCACGCCGCCGTAGTTGAACCCGCGCGGGATGTACTTGCGGAACTTCTCCCGGCCGTCGGGATCGGTCACAAGCTCGCGCGGGATGCTCGGGTCGTCGGCCGTGTAGAGCATGAAGACCGACGAATCGAGTTGCAGGAAATTTCCACCCGGAGTCGTCTTGTTGATGATCTCCGAGAAGAGCCGCGGGCTGACGGTATTGAGCGAGTCGCAGCAGGGAGTCCGAAACGCGACCGGCTTGTTGTTCGGAATCGACGCCATCAGATCGACGCACTTGTCGTAGGTGGACTTGGCCTTGGAAAGGCCGGTTGAGGGCCGAGTGTTGTTCGGTGGCTGTTCTCCTGTCCCCTCGCCCCCCGCCTTGGGGGGGAGAGGGTTAGGGTGAGGGGGGCTGAGCGCGGAGTCAGGAGTGATCGAAGAGTCACCCGCATTGGAAGGTTTCACGCCATTCGGCCCCCTCACCCTAACCCTCTCCCCCGAAGACGGGGGAGAGGGGACAAGACCTGCGACCCCACTCCCTCCCGCCAACAACGGGCACGGATGATCGGCCGTGTGGCATTCGAGGCTCAGTCCCTCTTGCAGCCACGTCTGAAGCTGCGGATCGTCCGGCTTGACCGAGTTGGTCATGATGCTGACCGGCGCGCGGCCGTCGATCTGCTTGAGTCGCTGCAAGATCGGCCGCAGATACGCCTCGTACTTGGCCGTGTCGCGCATGTCGTCGATGGCGAGCGTCACCACGCACTCGACCCCCTCCTCACCGACCCACTGCGGCGTGATGAGCTTCGGAAAATCCTTGTGCGGATACCAGACCTCGTTCGAGTCGAGATACGACAGCCGGTTGCCGTCCCCCGCGAGGACCAGGACGTTGGCCGCGAAGCACGCCAGAAACGCGAACAGGTAACGCATGAGCAGACTCCCGCAGAGAACGGCGTCGGATTGTGAAAGAAGGGATCGCAGGCGGGCATCATGCCGAGCCGTTTCCTGGGCATCAACAAGGCCCAGACTTTTGACCACGGTTGACCCAGCGCGGTTCCGCCGCAACCGCAAGGAACAAGAAGATGGCGGACAAGAAGATCGGAGAGGAAGCCTCTGGACCTCGCTTTCATCTTCTTGTCCACCATTTTCTTGTGGAGGTCTTCTGACGGCTGTTCGTGGATGAAGTGGGCGAGTGACAAGCTTCTCTGGCAGCGGGGATCACTCGTTGTCAGTGCGGAAATCTGCGCGCCCGGCGAAGAAACAAAACGTGAGTCGTACGGATGGGAACAGAGAAGTCATCAGACAAGAGTGACGTTTCCGACAAAAGTCGAACTCAGGCGAGCGGGGCTGACGCCGCCCGGCTCACCTGTTTTTTGCGACTCGACGCTGATGTGAGAAGTGCAATCAGGTTCCTGCGGCCACTGCCGGACAATGACGACGCTTGGCAAGCACCTCGTGGATCGCCGCCACGGCGTCGGGCGTTCCGTTCAGGCGACCACACAGCGGCGCGACGTTGGCTCGGTACTCGTCGAGTCGCGTCAGGAAGCGAGTCAGAGGTGCTGGCTTGAACGATTCCAACGTGGTCCAGTCTCCCGCTCCCATCTGCTTCAGAAAGCAGGCGTTGATCTGCTGTTCGTGGTGCAGTTCCTCGGGGATCGCGAAGACCGGCTTGCCGAGGTAGAGGGCTTCGCCCAGCAGTTGGTTGCCGGCCGCACTGACCAGCGCCGCGCAGCCGGCGAGATCCTCGACGAACGCCCGCTCGTCGATCGCGTGGAACGAGAGCCGTCCCGCGCGAGGCCGCTCACCGAGTCCGTAGATTCGCACGTCGAAGCCGCACGCGGCCAGAGTCTCCAGCACGCGCGACGGCGTGGTCGGGCGCAGGTACGACAGCAGGAACGCCTCGTTGCGAGGAACGGTCGCGGCGAGATCGTCTCTCAACATCGGGCCAACTTGTCGGACATGCTCGAAGCCCGGCTTGAGCGGCGGCGTGTAGAACGACGACGTGACCGCCGCGTACTCGCCGCGTCCGTAGTAGGCCCGGATCGACCAGCTCATCCACCAGGCGTATCGCCGGAGCAGCAGTGGCAATCCGCGCAGGTCATACGCGAGCAAAACATGTTGATGGTCGAGGCTCATCAACGGCACACCGGCCCGCCGTGCAGCACGAGGCAGCGCGGGTTCAAAGTCGGAAATGCAGAGGTCCGGCCGATCGATCTCGATCCGTTTGAGAAAGCCGTTCACAACCGACGGCAAGTCGCGCCAAGCGTACTTCAATCCGTGGCCGATCGACTTGACGAGGTCCAGCTTCCCGCCGGTGTAGCGAAACTTGATTCCCTTGATCCGCACCAGCCTCACGTTCTCGACACCGTTCGTTTCACCATACGACTTCACAAGGAAGTCATACGCATCGTCGGGCGCGAACAGCACGAGTTCATGCTCGTGCCGCAGATGCTCGACCAGCGTCCGCACCCGCACGGCGTGGCCTCGTCCCTCACCCGCCATGCTGTAGAAGATCTTTGCCACGGTGACCTCCATTTCACTGTGCCGCGTCGCTTGTCGGTCTACGTGACGCCGAGCCAGTGCTTCATTGCCGTCTCGACGAGTTGCATCTCGGCTGCGGTCACACGGCCCAACTTTCGGAGGAACTTGGCCAGCGGAATCGACATCAGGTTTTGAACGTCGAAGGAACCCGGAGCCAACCAAGCCAGCGGCAAATCGACTTCAAAGTGAGTGCCTCGCACCGAAGTGGTGTGCGGACAAATCGTGACCAACGCTCGATCTTGGACGGTCGGCGCAATGCTGACGACCAACGCTGGTCGAACCTTGGCGATCATCCCGATGATCGACCAGCCAAACTTCACTGCGCATAGGTCCGCCCATTGGCTGCCTCCTCGGCATCGAGCAGACCGAATGCTTCGTCGGCAACCGCCGCGATCTCGTCGTCGGTCAGGTCCGGGTACTCCCAGCAGCGGACTTTCAGCAAGATTTTGCGGGCAACCTCGCGTTGGTCTCGTTCCGTCAATCGTTCAAATCCGCTGAGCACTTCCATTGCGGTTGAGGTCATTTCGGATTCTCCATGGAAGCATTGACGTGACCGAAAAAAGTTGCTTGGACAGCGTTTCGTAGCACGGACGCCTCGTCCGTGCGCCAATGTCATGGGCGATTTGAGACGCACGGACGAGGCGTCCGTGCTACGGGGACTTTT
>JAYTGQ010000375.1:0-5784 GCA_043733345.1 Schlesneria sp. | reverse complement strand
GGTGCTTGGGCGTAAGCCCTCCGCTGGAAGAACCGGGGGGCTTACGCCGCCCCGCTCAGAAACCTCTCCGTTTGTGCCGCGTGAGGTGTAACACTCGTCCTTGCTGACGCTGCGGGTTGGTGTTGGAGGGGATCAAGACTGAGAAAGTTGTCAGGCTGTAGCGATTCGGCCAAAGATTCGGGTTGTGACTGCCGATCCTTTCCTGTGGATGGCACGAGGCACGTTGCCAAGGATGCCTTCCCGTTTGGACCAAGTGGGGTTCAAGGGTGAGGTTGGCAGGAAGTGGGTTGTCGGGAGATCGGTTGGAACGCAGTGTTCGCCGAGTTCCTCGAAAGGAATCTGACATGACGCGGAACGTGAACCGTGGTTGGCGCGGGGTAATGCTGGTTGGCTGTCTGTCGTTGTCGGCAGTTTCGACCGGTTGCTTTCAAACGACCGTCGGCGGACAGACGCTTCCCTCGGCGTACTATCTCGACGACGACGTGCAGTACTTCCCCACCGGCCCTGAGCAGAAGCTCTCCAACCAGATTCGGGCGATGGAACGTTACAAGGCTGAGCAACAGCAAGGGGCAAGCGAGCAGACTGGCTACTGACTCTTCTGTCCGGTTATCCAAATGTAGGGCGGGCAGTGCCCACCCACCTGCGATGGATTGTGGTGGGCACTGCCCACCCTACGGAACTGACCTGCGAGGTGCTGTGGTGTGATGGCCATGAATTGGCCGTCACAACCGTCATCGCATTCCGTGTTTTCCAAAGGGACTGCACGGAGGCCACTCGTGTCGCAAGTCGTTTGGACTAGGTTCGATTGTTTGGTGAGTCGTCACTGTGCCGTTCCCGGTTTGGGAGCGTGCTGTCGTCTCGAAGACCACAATCGTTATGAACCGCACCACACCTCAGAAGAACGCCGTCGATTCGGGAAGTGATTCCCGCCGGGCTGGTTCGTTCGCTGATTTCGACAGCCCAGCCCCGCAGGACGTGGATCCGCACACACCTGCTTTGATGCCCACTTCTCAAGAGACCTCCCGCCTCGCTCATTGGGCAGGCCCTGGATTGCTATTGCTGCTGGGGCTGGTCGCCGGGGTTTGCAGCCACTTCACCTTGTCGCGTGTGGAGGTCGATGCGATTCAGCAGTTGACGCAGGCCGAATCGACGGCCGCTGCGGCACAACTCACCGCTCACATCCACTCGCGACTGCGTGCCTTGGACCGAATGGCGGCCCGTCATGCGCGTGCCAGCCAGATGTACCGCATGACATTCGAGGCCGACGTGTTGTCGCATGTGCGAGATTTCCCAGACATCCGCTCGATCAGTTGGACCGATGCGACGGGGGAGATTCGGATGGTCTTCCCCACCCTGGGAAATGAAAAAGTGGTGGGAATGCGTCCGTGGGATGATCCGGATCGGGCGAAGACGCTGAAGGAAGCCCTGCGTTTCGGGATGCTGCGGACGACGCGCGTCGTCGATCTGCGGCAGGGCGGTCGGGGCGTGATTGCGATCTGTCCGATCACCGGGTCTGAAGGAGATCGAGGGACACTCGGGGCGGTGTTCGGAGTGGGCGACTTGTGTCGGATCGGTCTCGCCGACTTTCCCGCCGGGTTCGAATTGCGTGTGACGGAAGAAGGTCGCAGCGAGTTCGAGAGCCTGCCGATTTCCAACGACGTTTGGAATCAGTGGGGTCAGAAATCGAAAGTGTCGCTGCCGGGATCGTCGTGGGAGTTGTCGGTCACTCCGACTCCCGACACGCTCGCCAAGTCACTCACTTGGATGCCACTGTTGGCGGGGTTGTCGTGCGTCACAGTTTCGATCTTTCTGGCGGTGTTGGTCTACTTCTGGCGAACGGCGCACGAACAGTCGCTGCGGTTGCAAATCGTCAATCATCGGCTTGAGCAGGAGATCGTCGAGCGGGCCACCGTGACCGATGCGCTGCGCGTGAGTGAGTCGCACAATCGGTTGGCCTTCGAACATGCGGCGACAGGATCGATGATTTGCTCGTCAGGGGGACACTTTCTCCAAGTCAATGCGGCGTTCTGCGAGATTCTTGACCGCTCTGCCGCTGATCTGCAGCAGATGACATTTCGAGAGGTGGTCCACCCGGATGACCTTTCAATGTGCGAGACGCTGCTGCAGCGGTTCTTGAACGGCGAAGTCTCGACGACACAATTGAAACTTCGATTATTGAGACCGAACGGCTCGATCGTTTGGGCACAATCGCATTCGTCGCTGGTGCGTGATCAGGATGGCCGGCCGCTCTACTTTGTGGGCCAGATTCTGGACATCACTGCGCGACGGCAGTTTGAACATGAGTTGCTCGATCAGAATTCCCAACTGACCGAAGCTTACTTGCGGATCGGTGTTCAGGCCGAAGAACTGCAGGCGGCGCGGGAACGGGCGGAGAACGCCAACCGGGCGAAGGGGCAATTTCTGGCGAACATCAGCCACGAGATTCGCACTCCGATGAACGGCATCATCGGGATGAGCCAGCTCGCGCTGGAATTGGATACCGGCCCTGAGGTCGCTCACCATCTGACGCTCATCCAGCAGTCGGCCGATTCTCTGCTGAGTCTCGTCAACGATGTGCTCGATTTCTCGAAGATCGAGGCTGGCAAACTCGAACTCCGACCGATCGAGTTCTCACTCCGGGCGTCGCTGGCCAAGACACTCGAACCGCTCCGCTTCTTGGCCGAACGCAAGGGTGTGTCGCTGGAGTGGGCTGTCGCCGCGAATGTCACCGACGATCTCGAAGCCGACGCGGGGCGAGTTCAACAGGTCCTCATCAATCTCGTGGGCAACGCGATCAAGTTCACGGATCGAGGCCGTGTGGACATCCGTGTCGAACTGCGGAACGAGAGCGATGACCAGTTCGAGTTGCAAGTCTTGGTGGCCGACTCGGGAGTCGGCATTCCCGCCGACAAGCTGCAAATGATCTTCACGCCATTTGAGCAGCTCGACGGATCGACGACTCGCAGGTACGGCGGCACCGGTCTCGGTCTGGCCATCGTGGCGAAGCTGGTCGAGTTGATGGGGGGCACGGTGTGGGTCCAGAGTGAAGTGGGGCAGGGCAGCCGTTTCCACTTCACGTTCTCCTGTCGCCGGGCCAAGTCGGTTGTCGCCCCCGTGCTGGCCAATGCCTTGTCGGAAATGTCCGCGTTGATTCGTCCACTGCGCGTGCTGGTGGCCGAAGACTACAAGGTCAACCAGTTGATCGTGCAGCGCATCCTCGAAAAGCGGGGGCACTGTGTCACGCTGGTGGAAGACGGACAGTCCGCCGTCGATGCGGTCTCGCGCGAGACGTTCGACATCGTGCTGATGGACATCCAGATGCCGGTGCTGGGCGGTCTTGAGGCCACCCAAGAGATCCGCCGTCGCGAGGCCGGCACTCTCCGGCGCATCCCGATCATCGCGCTCACGGCCAACGTGTCGGATTGCGATCGCGAGTTATGCTTGGCCGCAGGCGTGAGCGACTACATCACGAAGCCGTTTCAACCACGATCGTTGCTCGCCACGATCGAGCAAGCCGTTGCGAACCGCGAAGCCGAAATCCTCGAACTGGCTGCGAGTCACGCGAACCACAACACCGCAGAGTCATGCGAATCGATGGCTTGCGTTTGAACGACTTTGCCTGCGGTCGCGATCTCGGGTGCGGTTCGCCAGGCAGAGATACCTCTCGTGGCCCAGGCTGAGAGTTTGGCGAGCCGCATGCCGTCAGGCTGCGGGTTCTTGGTCACCGCAGGAAACCCGTGGCCTGACGGCACACGGCTCGCCTCGAACATCTCACTCAGGAAGGCGAGCGGCAGGAAATCGTTGACCCGTAGGATGGACGCCCCGTCCGTCCGAGCTTGTTCAGAAGAGCCGGACGGACGAGGCGTCCATCCTACGTTGCGCGTGTGCGAACTGGTGCTGCTCGCCACAAAGCACCGCCAAGCTGATCTTGCCCGATTCCGATGGTCCGGCTATTCCACCGCACTGATCGGCGGCAGATTTTGCCGGTCGTTCAGGGACGAGCCGGATCGGAACTCATGAATCGTCACGCGGACAGGATGTCGCCAGCGTCACGCACCGTGTTGTGGTGTGGGCTGATTTCGTGCGCGCTCGTTTGTTGGCTGAGCCTGCTGGACGTTTCGCCTGCGTGTGCGGCAGAGGAAGTGGAACGAAGCCGCTTGCGCGCGCCGGCGGTTGGACTGCCATTGCCTCCGCGCGCGAATGGTCGTGAGGGCGTGACCGACGGGCGACCTCGTTCAACTTCCAGCAGTGCGAGCATTTGGACGACCGTCCTCGCGCTGGGAAGTATTGTCGGCGTGTTGACACTCGTAGGTCGGTGGCTCAAGCCGTACGTCGGTGCGCCGCGCGGTCTGCCGATTGAGGCTCTCGAACTCCTCGGCCGACGACAGATCGAGCCGAAGGTCGCCGTCCATCTGGTCCGCTGTGGAGGCCGAGTGCTGGTCCTCGGAGTCTCAGCCGATGGCGTGCGGACTCTCGCCGAGATCACCGATCCGATCGAAGTGGAGCGGCTGACAGAATCCTGTTTGAGCGAGCGCGATGTTCGTCGTTCCTCGTTCTCTGCTTCGGCGCGAGCAGTCTCATCGCGCGAGACCGCTGCTCATCCGAGTGTTGCCCGCCCGCCAGACCCGCGGCTCGCGACGTTCGGTCGTGGTGGGGAGGCTCACCATGACTGAGAGCTGCGTCAACAGCCTATTGAAAGACCGTAGGATGGATGTCTCGTCCGTCCGTTTCCAACGGAGTCTCGCTCGGACGAGGCGTCCAAGCTACGTTTTTCAACAGGCTGTTTACATTCGGGGTTGTCAGGCGGTGCTTCTCTGCGGCGCTGTGATGCTGTTCGGTGGCATTCACGCCTTCGGTCAGGAGCGGTTGGAAACTCGTCCGAATGCGGCACGTCCGCGCGGCGGTGCTGTGCCGTCTGGAATCGTTCAACCGGCCGTGTTCGAGTCCCCTGCCGCCGGGGCCGCACCCGCTCCCCTTCCGAACGTGTTTGATCCGGCGGCCATCGTTTCGCCCTCTGGGATCGGCACATCGCTGAAGATGCTGGTCCTCATGACGGTCCTCGGGCTGGTTCCATCAATTCTGTTGATGACGACGTGCTTCGTCAGGTTTTCAGTTGTTCTCACGCTGCTGCGACAGGCCATTGGTTCGCAGCAGGCTCCGCCTAATCAAGTTCTCACGGCGCTCAGTCTCTTCCTGACGTTTCTCGTGATGGCTCCCGTCTGGCAGCGTTGTTACGACGAGGGGATTCGCCCGTACTCGCAACCGGCTGTTGGTGAGGCGGCGCTCGACGACGTGACCGCGTTCCAGCGCACGGCGGCTCCGTTGAGGCAGTTCATGTCGCAACAAATCGACCGGGCTGGGAATGCCGATGCGGTGTGGATGCTGCTCGATTTTCAACGTCCGGCCGAGAACACGCTCGCCGCCTCACGCTGGCGGGAACCGCTGAGTTACGACGACGTGCCACTGACGGTCCTCGCTCCCGCGTACTTACTCAGTGAGTTGAAGGTCGCGTTTCTAATCGGCTTCCAAATCTTTTTGCCGTTCCTCGTGATCGACCTCGTCGTCGCTTCGATCCTGACCAGCCTCGGCCTGACGATGCTGCCACCCTCGCTGATCTCATTGCCGTTTAAGCTGCTGCTGTTCGTCTTGATCGACGGGTGGTTCCTGACCGTCGGCATGTTGCTGGAGAGCGTGCGCGTTGTTTAACCGCGTGGGCAACGATGAGACATCTGAGCGGGGCGGCGTAAGACCCCCGGTTCTTGGGCGTAAGCCCTCTTCGGAAGA
>JAYTGQ010000374.1:0-5804 GCA_043733345.1 Schlesneria sp. | reverse complement strand
GAAGGATGTCGTAAATGCGGACGAATTAGGCTCAGAAATCCTTCGCTCGCGCTTCAGGCTTCTATTTTCAACAGGCTGCTAGCGCCCTGCGGCTGATTTGCGGGACAGTGCCTAGAAGAATTCGGCTCACCCTGATTTTTAGAACCTGTCCAAAAACAAAGCGAAGCCCTCGCTGGAGTCTTCGGAACGCACCGTGGTCGGGAACGGCAGTCGCCCCTCGGTGCGTTCCAAAGACTCCACGCACCCTCCGTGTTGCAGCACGCCCAAAAACGCTCGGACCGCGTAAATGCACAGCCCCTTAGCAGCCTGGTGAAAAACGTAGGATAAGCCTCTGGCTTGCCCATTTTTCAACTGTATTTACGGGCAAGCGAGACGCTTACCCTACGTTTTTCAACAGGCTGTTAGCTGTGGCGCGGCACTCCTGAAATGGCGGTTCTTGGCAATCAGTGGCATGCGGCGCGGGATCGCGCCCGTCAGTCGAACTTCACTTGATACCCCGCAATCATCATCCCGGCATCGACGGTCAAGGTCTGACCGGTGACGAGGCTGCTGCCGGTGATGAGGCTCAGAATTCCTTCGGCGATGTCTTCGGGATGGCAGACTCGGGCGAGCGGCAGTGTTTTCTCATACGCCTGCTTGATGGCGTCGTAACGCGGGCCGAGTCCGGCTTGAGTCCACCGCCCCGCGATGAAGCCGGGGGCGATGCCGTTGACGCGAATTTGCGGCGCGAACGTGCGTGCCAGTGAGACCGTCAAATTGTCGAGCGCCGCCTTCGTGCAGCAGTAGGGGATCGAACTCCCCTGCGCGAGCTGAGCGGCCACGCTGGAGATGTTGATGATGACACCACCTCCCGCCGCCAACATCGGTTCGCGCACGGCGCGGGCACAGTGAAAGGCTCCCACGACGTTGACCTGATACAGGCGCAACCACGTCTCGTCGGAAACCGCCTCGAGATCTTGGAACGCGATGAAGTCGGTCGTTCCCGCGCAATTGACCAGCACATCGATCCGACCGAAAGTTTCGACCGTCGCCACCACCATCGCACGACACGCGGCGTCATCGGCCACGTCCCCTTGAAAGGCGAGACCGCGACCGCCTTGCGACGTGATCTCCTGCACCGTGGCATCGGCCTCGTCGCGCGAGCGCGAGTAATTCACGACGACACTGCATCCCAGCTTCGCCAGCGCCAACGAAGTCGCTCGCCCCACTCCCGTCCCACCACCGGTGACAATCGCAACCTTGTTTTGCATCTGCATGAAATCTCTTTCTGGAGTGAATCTGGTTTTGAGTGGAAATGCTGAGAGCGCAGAGGACGCGGAGATGGGGAATTCGTGGGGACGGCGTTCTTCGCACTACTCACGTTTTGAATTTGCGCGGCACGCGAAGAATTCCCGGTCGTGGAATCCGAATCCGGCACCGCTCATGAAGACGAAGAAGACAAGGATGACAGAAAGATGGAGGACAGAAACATGACGCAAGACGACGACCGGGATCGGGGTGTCATTTTTCTGTCCCCCATTTTTCTGTCCAAGTCCGTTTGGTTCCGGCCGTAGGCCGGGCTGGGATCTCCGCGTCCTCTGCGTCTTCTATTGGTTTTGCATTTTTACTTTGGCAGCAGCTGAGCGGAGTGAAGCCGCGCTCAGGGGTTGTGCATGTTCTACGTCCAAGAGTTCTGAAAGTCGGTTCATCCGACGTTTTGGGG
Source organism: Schlesneria sp. (assembly GCA_043733345.1). Lineage (GTDB taxonomy): Bacteria > Planctomycetota > Planctomycetia > Planctomycetales > Planctomycetaceae > Schlesneria. Next base: position 4,102 of record JAYTGQ010000374.1, on the reverse strand, counting down.
GGATTGTGGATTCGAGTCGGAAGTCGGAAGTTTCCCGTTTTCATCCCTTCAGGATGAAAACGACAGATTGCATCCCGTTCACTGGAATCCCCCAAAACCTCGGATGAACCACAAATTCAATCGTCGCGCAGCGTTGATTTCTTTCTGAGCAGGTGGTGGTAGTGCTGGGCGAAGCGGTGCGATTCGTCTCGCACGTACTGCAACAGGCGCAGCGCGAAAGAGTGTTTGCTCAAGACTTTTGGGTCGGACTCACCCGGCAGGAAGATTTCTTCCTCGCGCTTGGCCAGCGAGCAAACGAACGGGGCCGTGACGCCGATGCTTTCGAGTGCCGCCATCGCCGCGCCGAGTTGCCCTTTGCCGCCGTCGATCAGCAGGATGTCCGGGAACGTTTCGCCTTCTTGATGCAGGCGGCGGAAGTGGCGGCTGACGACTTCGCGCATCGAGGCGAAGTCATCGACCCCTTCGACCGTCTTGATTTGGAACCGCTTGTAGCCGTGCTTGAACGGCAGGCCGTCGATGAACTGAACGCAGCTCGCGACAGTCTCGCCACCCTGCAAGTGAGCGATGTCCATACCCTCGATCCGGCGCGGAATCTTCGGCAGGTTGAAGACCTTCTTCAGCCCGAGCAGTCCCTTGCGCGGATCGATTTGAAACGCCTCGGGCTGCGCGTGGTCCTTGAGGTTCCCGCAAAAATTCAGTCCCTCAAGATTCTTGATTTGGTCGCGCAGCCGGGCGGCCTTTTCAAATTTCAACTCCTTCGACGCGGCCAGCATTTCCTCACGCAGTTCGCGAAAGAGCCGCTTCCGCTTCCCTTCAAGGAACAGCCGCAGTCGGCGGATGTCGTGGCGATACTCTTCTCGCGAAATGCGCAGGTTGCACGGAGCCGTGCATTGGTTGAGGCTCGCGAGCAGGCACGGTCGGAACCAGCGCCAGCGTTCTTCCGCCTCCTTGATCTTCAGCGAGCAAGTCCGAAATCGGAAGACCTGCTGGAGGACGACGATCGCCCCACGCAGTTGCCGCGAATTGAGGAACGGGCCGTACAACCTCGTCCCGCGCGGCTGCGGCTTGCGCGTGAACTCGACCCGCGGGAACTCTTCACGCACGAAGATTTCCAAGTAGGGGAATGTCTTGTCGTCCTTGAGCGCCGTGTTGAAGCGAGGCTGGATGTCCTTGATGAGCCGCGCTTCGAGCAGCAGTGCATCGACCTCGCTCTCGGACGGGATGAAGTCGATGTCACAGATCTCGGGAACGAGGTTGGCCGTGCGCGAGTCCTCAGCGGCAATCTTTGTGAAGTAGCTCGACGCGCGGCTGCGCAAGTTGACCGCCTTGCCGACGTAGATCACGCGGCCGACTGAATCCTTCATCAGATAGATGCCCGGCGTAGTGGGAAACGACTTCACCTTCTCGTGCGGCGGCAGGTCGTTTGGCAAAAGCTCTGCGATGGGTGGCGAGTCTGTTCGCAGCGGCACCTCAACCTCGCGTGGGATCTGTGGGATCACCGAGATCAAGTTCGCATCGGGCTGGGGCGTAGGGTCTGGCATGAGAAAGGGGCTGTTCCACAAAACACTGTGATCGCCTTCAAGACTGCGGGCCGATTCTCGCGCCGAGCTGCGTCGCTGTCGAGGTCGCTCGATTTTCGGTCAGGGCCATCGCCTTGTTGGGTCTGCGTCACCTGTAGGGTGGGACCAGCAGCGCTTCGCCGCGCCGGCCCACAATGATTTCTCGATGTTTCCTACATGGTGGGCCGGCGCTCGAAGCGAGCTTGTCCCACCCTACATGAAAAAGGCGATGGCCCTGATTTTCGGTTGGTTAGAATGAAAAAACGCGGCCGACAGTGAAGTCGGCCGCGTGGTGTTTGATCTGAGTCCCGTCTGCGAGCGGTGCCTACCGAGCGGCATCCCACCACCAACGACCGGCGGGGAGATCACCCGCTTTGGCCGATTGAGCCACATTGCCCAAGCGAGGCGATTCGGTATTCAGCGCTTTGTCCTTCACGACGGACATCACGTCGCCCTTCACGCCACCGGCGATCTGAACCACGATGTCCTTGCCGTTGTAGACGCGATGGTTGACGACCGATTCGCATTCCTTCGGAACGGCGTACTTGGCTGGCGAGTAGGCACCGTTTGGAGCGAACGCCCCCATGTCCCAGTGGGCCTTGTCGTCCAAGTTTTCGTGTTGAATCAGGGCCGAGACGAGGGCGAGATCGAAGACGTTCTGAGTATCAGCGAACACCATGTCGCGAGCGGCCAGCTTGTCGTAGTTCGCGGTGAAGTTCTGTGCGAACATTCGGTTGGTCGCTTCCGACTTACCGGTCGGCACATGCTTGCCATCGGCCGTCAGCAGTTGATTCTCGGACTGACAGAGGACCGAAGAACCTGCGATCTCAAAGGCACTCTTGTCGGCACTGTGTTGCACGCCGTCGTACTTCATCGTCAGCCACCACCGCAAAGCGTCCATCGTCTGGACGTTCTTCTGCTGAGCGACCGGCAGCAGGTCGAAGTAGCTGGGGACATCCTTGCCAGCATCGAGTTTGTCGATCCCGATCAACTTCATCCGATAGTCAGCTTCCACAATCACGCGAGCGACGCGGCTGTCACCGGGGACGCCCCAGACTTCGATGTCTTGGCGACCGAGTTTGTGTTGGAGAGCCTGTACCCAGCCTTTGACCGCGACCGAACTGATCGCTCCCTTGGACTGCGACTTCTGCACATAGTCGGTCAGCGCCCGGACTCCCGCATCGCGGGTGTTGATCGAGCAACCGAAGTCGGCGTTGCCTTTGGCAAACGTCCGCAGCACGGTCACGAGGTCGTCAAGTTGCAGCGTCGGTCGGCCATTACTGACGGCGACGGGCTGGCCTTGAGCGTTGTATTGCCAGCCTTCGGCCGGACCCGCCAACACGATCTCGTTGGCTTCCGGGTACACGAAGACGTACTTGATTTGAGACAACCCGGCGAGTTGAGCCATCGTTTCGGGGACCGGCTCGCCGTCAGCCAATCGCTGAGCGACCGCCTGCTCCAACCGAGTCAGCGAGACCATCCGCAGGTCCGAACGTTGAGCCACGTCAGCGTTGAGGTCCGCTTTGCGACTAGTCGTGCCCAGCGAAGCCAAGACGCCGGTTTGTTCTTCCTGCGTGAGCTTGTGCAGCAGTCCCCCCGGTGCGACGCGCACGCCGGTGGGGAACGGTGACATCGTGCCCCCTTCGCCATCCTCGGCTTCCCACTTGCCCGAGGTGTTTTCCATGATGAGCGTCATCAGCGTGGTGAAGTCGGCCAGCGAGCCACCGCCGCCAAATCCGCCGCTTCCCGCTTGACTGCCACCGCCAGCACCTTGCCCACCGGTTCGGCGACCATTGGTTCGGCTGGCCTGTTGCATCGTTCCCGATGCCGCCGTCGTTTCACCGGCACTCTGTTGAGCTGCCGCGACGTTGTTCAATAGCCCCGCTTGTTCAGCCGGATTGGCAACCGTTTTCGCCAGATCGAGGGCCGGGCCGAACTCACCCGCCGCGAGGTGAGCTGCCACCTGCTGTGCTCGGTCGAGCTGAGGTTGAGCCTCGGCGGCTCCCACAGAAACCGACAGGGCGAGGACACACCCCAGACCTGCCACCAATTGAGCGAATACAGAACGGCAACGCAGCATGATGACACCCGATGTGAACTGGCCGCGATGAGTTGGGAAGTCGCTTCTCAACTGAGGCGGCGGAATGTCGAACGAGCCGTGCGGAAGACGGCATCTCGGGGAGTAAGATCGTCCGGCGGCCCTCAATGGTCAAGGAGATTCTGCAATTTCCGCTGCGCGCGCGACTCCTCGTGGCCCCTCATCCCACTCATCGCGCCAGCCGCTAGAATGCTGCCGCCAGGCTCGCGCGTCAGCCCTCGCAAGGGGAACCCGACCCGTAAAGTCGAGGGGTGAGTGCAAAGTGAGAAGTGCCAAGTGCAAAGTAAAAGACGGGCAGCAACTCCGCCATTTTGCACTTAGGGCTGTGCATTTTTAAGTTCCGAGCGTTTTTGGGAGCAATCACCGAGGTTAGAAACGCAGAGAGCGCAGAGGACGCGGAGAGTTGAAGTTCATCGGGACGGTGTTCCTCGCTTTCTCTGCGATC
>JAYTGQ010000373.1:0-2003 GCA_043733345.1 Schlesneria sp. | reverse complement strand
CCTTCTTCCAGAACGTGTCGTGAGATCACCCGTTCAGAGTGAGGAGCTTCCCGCTTTTTCGACGAGAACAACTTTCCTTAAGTTGGTGCCTATGGGGTGTCGCGGACGCTCAACCCCCGGCTAATGGCTGACATCCCTTCAGGATGAAGAAACTGACCATCGTCTGTATTCTCTTCAATGAGTACTCTCTCCCTCCAAACATCGGATGAACCCACTTTACTAACCCGCAGCGTGAGCGAGGACGAGAGTCAGAGGCGTTTCCCCCTATTTTCGGTTCATCCGACTAATGCGTGCTGAGAGTTATGTAGCGCGAGTAGTTTGAGTTTGAAGAAGGGGAGGTCTCGATAGCCGTAGGCTTGTCGTTGGAGGAGTTTGATTTTGTTGTTGGTTCCTTCGAGCGGGCCAGTCGAGATGGGGTGGTCATACCAGTTGAGGGTGCCTTCGCGGTGGATGTGGAGCGTGCGTGCGAACTTCATCAGTTGCCGAATGCCGCTCGATTCGGCGTCGGCGATCCCATGGTCGAGGACGATGCGGGCGGAGACTTTGCCCGGCTGTTGCCAGATTTGGGCGAGGTCTTCCTTGAGGTAGTAGGCGATCGCCAGCGACTCATTGAGCTGGAGAGCCTCCTTCAGCCGCTGGCGTTTGTGGCGTTTCGGGTCGAGGCCTGCGGAGTGCTTCAAGAGGAGCCAGCGTGTTCCCTTCAAGACCTGCTTGTGGAGTTGGTCTGTGGCCTCGCGGTACAGCTCGCGCCGCAGGTCGGTCATGTGTTCGTTCAGCAGCTTCACCAGATGAAAGCGGTCGAACACGAGCTTCGCCACTTGTCTTCCGTCACACAGTCAGGTTCCGGCGGATCGCGGCGCTGTATGCCGGAGAGAGGTCGGCGGCCACAGCGGCGATCTTGGCCCGCGAGTGACGCAGCCGCCGCCAAAACGGTTCCAGCGACTTTTCGCCTTTGCCATCGCCGACAAACACGATCGCGCCCCGGTCGAGGTCCATCACGATGGTCAGATACTTGTGCCGTTTGCCGAGGTCGATTTCGTCGATCGCGATCCGCTTCAACGACCGCAGCTTCGGCTGGGCAAACCGACGCTGAAGGTCCTCGCCGACGATGCCCTTCACAATGTCCCAACGGATCTCCAGATGACGGGCCACATCCGACAGTGTCATCATCCCCGCCAGTTCGATGACGTATCGCGCGAACGACCGCGTAGACGACTTCTTCGGATCGGCAAACCCGACCTTCACCGGGCGATCCACGAAGCACGTCCGACACAGCACGCGGGGCACGGTCTTGATCAACAGCCCGCATCCGCAACCACACCGGCTTGCCGCCAATCGGCAACGACCGAAACTCACGCGTCACGCCCCCTTGGCATGCACCCGCCGACCGCCGCACTTTGAACAACACAACGCTTGACGAGGCTGCTCGATGGTCATGGTGACCCCGCCCTTCGCATACTCCGTCGAACGGTACTCGTAGCCGCGAACCCCAAATGCGTGGTACAACAAACTCGTGGACATGCCGGCTCCTGTGATCTGGTGGATTGTTTCCTAACCCCAAATCACACCGGCATGTTCACTACTTCTCAACTCTCAGCACGCATTAGTCGGATGAACCCTATTTTCCTAGCTCACGCTGCGGGTTACTTGGCGTTTTCGACAAAGTGAGTGCCATTGGGCTGACGCCGCCCCGCTCGGAAATCTCTCACTTTGTGCCGCGTGAGGCATAACGTCGCGCATCGACAACCGCCGCCATTCACCTGATGAATTGGAATTGCTCCGCTTTGGCTCGCAGCGTGCCACAACATCGCCAACGAGATCCTCGGGTTGGTTGCTGCTGTACGTTGCTTGATCAAGTGTTGATTCTATTTTCTAGGCTCTCCGCCATTTGTGTGGGATGCTTGAGTGAGCGGCACGGCGCTAGCCGCCGGTGTCGGCGAAAACGACCGGCGGCTAGCGCCATGCCGCTCACGGGACACCATTTTCAACAGGAATGGCGGAGA
>JAYTGQ010000372.1:0-5808 GCA_043733345.1 Schlesneria sp. | reverse complement strand
AGGTGAACTGTGCCTTGATGGCCGGCGGCGGCATTCGCACCGGTCAAGTGATCGGCTCGACAAATAAATACGCGGAAGAGGCCAAAGATCGCCCGGTCAAGTTCGGCGAGATCTTTTCCACGCTCTATCACAATCTGGGCATCGACGTGAACACGGCCACGGTCAACGACCTGTCAGGCCGGCCGATGTATCTGGTCGACCACGAACAGCCCATCCGCGAATTGGTCTGAACGAGACAAATCTGGCGAGTGTAACCCTTTCGCTCAGCAAGAGAATCAGCCGGGCGCTTCAACGACTTGCAAGCAGTAGGTCCGGCGAGCCGAGCCGGACCCAAGCTGCCGTCAGGCCGGAGTCAGGCACAACGCCCCGCCCGGTGCCCCTCGGCTCGGGGCACCTACGAAACTTTCGCTCCGCGAAAGGGCGTTCTTTCGCGGAGCGAAAGACGACAATCCTGCGGTTCGCAACCTAAAGTGAGTGCCAGGGGGCTGACGCCGCCCCGCTCAGAAAAGCTGGGGAAGGGCTTACGCCCACGCAGAAGTTCGTAGGGTGCCCTCAAAACTCAGTTCTTCTTCGACTTCGGTTCGGGCTTCGGATCATCGGGATCTTGATAGTGCTTGCGGAGCCGCGCCAGTTCCGCTTCCAATTCCTTGCGAGCCTCCGCGTAGGTCGGGTCGTGGTAGATGTTCTTGGTGTCGAGTGGATCGGTCTCGGCGTCGAACAGTTCCCAGTCGCCGAGATGGTAGTAGTGGAGCAGCTTGTACCGGGCGGTCTTCACACCGTAGTGACGATGGACATCGTGAGCACCGGGGAACTCGTAGTAGTGGTAGTAGAGACTCTTCCGCCAATCGGCCGGGGTCTTCCCCTCAAGCAGCGGCAGCAGGCTGACTCCCTGCATCGAAGTGTCCGCCTCTACGCCCGCTGCGGCGAGAAACGTTTGCGCGAAGTCGAGGTTCGACACGAGATCGCCGTTCACCGAGCCGGGCTTCGTCTTGCCCGGCCACTTCATTAGGAACGGCGTTCGGTAGCACGGTTCGTACATGAACCGCTTGTCGAACCAACCGTGATCGCCGAGGAAGAAGCCTTGATCCGAAGCGTAGACGACAATCGTGTTGTCCGCCTGCCCCGACTTCTCCAACCAGTCAAGCAACCGCCCCACCTGGTCATCCACCGCCGCGACGCATCTCAAATAATCCTTGATGTACCGCTGGTACTTCCAACGGACGAGTTCCTTCCCCGTGAGTTTCGCGGCGACGAATGCGGCGTTCTCGGTGTCGTAGGCTTTGTGCCACACTTCGGCCTGAGACGGAGTGAGGTTCTTCGGCGGAGTCAACTTCAGGTCGAGTTCGTTCATGTCCTTTTCGATGCTCAGCGTCTGCACCTGCGCGGCCTTGCCAAGCTGCGAGTGATCGAGGAACAGCGTCGAGGGTTCCGGAATCGTCTCGCCCTGGTACAGATCAAAATACTTCGGGCCGGGTTGCCATTCGCGGTGCGGTGCCTTGTGCTGACACATCATCAGCCACGGCTTGTTGGGATCGCGTTTCTTGTCGAGCCACTCCAGCGCGAGGTCGCCGATGATCTCGGTCGTGTAGCCTTCGCGCTTCAACCGCTGGCCGTTCGCGATCATCGGCGGGTTGTAGTACGGACCTTGCCCGACCAGGATGTCCCAGTGATCGAAGCCGGTCGGATCGGTCTCCAAGTGCCACTTCCCAATGACCGCCGTTTGATAGCCCCCCTGTTGCAGCAGCTTGGGGAACGTCACTTGGGTGCCGTCAAACTTGTCGCCGTTCTGGCGGAAGCCGTTCAGATGGCTGTGCTTCCCCGTCAAGATTGTTGCGCGGCTCGGACCGCACAGCGAATTGGTGACGTAGCACCGATCAAACCGCATCCCCCCGGCAGCGATCCGATCCAGATGCGGCGTCTGGTTGATCTTCGATCCGTAGCAGCTCATCGAGTGCGCGGCGTGATCGTCGGTGAACAGGAACAAAATGTTCGGCGGTTGCGCGGCGGATGTCTCAACGGCACGGAACGCCATCACCACGATCAGGCTCAACCCAGCGACACATCGGGGTACTCGGGAATCACGCGACATGAATCAGTTCACTTAAGGGTGAGTGATGAAGAACCAACACGGTGAGACACGGCGGTCCCTAACCGATCACGACCGTCTGGAGTTGGCGTATTGTGAGGCCGCGTCTGGGAACTTCAACCAACTCATCGAGTTCTCCGCACACTAACCCGAAGCGTGAGCGAGGACGCGAGAAAGTGAAGCGTGAGCGAGGACGTGCGGTTCACAGACTCCGCATCTCCGACGCTTCGTGCTTTTTCGCTGGCGTTTCGGGCCTTCTCGCTGGCGCTCGCGTCCTCGCTCACGCTTCGGGTTGGTGTGGCTGGTTCGATGGTTTCGTCTCCTCGTGCGGATCAGACTGCCGCCGTCTTGGCCTTTCCTGCTGAGCCAATTGTCAAACTGACATTCGGTCCAAGTGAACCGCGCGGGACTTGACGTGTCCTAAGTCGCGTCTATTGTTGGGCCTCAGGCGGTCGTCCAAGAAAGTTGGGCCTTCGGCATGGCCTCTGCTTGAAAAAGTGGCGTGTGTCTGGCGAACGAGTTGCTCGGCCACCGGGCCAACTGCACCTGAGAACCTGTCCAAGAATGACACCAACCCGAAGCGTGAGCGAGGACGAGGGCAGCGTGAGTTGAAGATGATGACGGAGAGACATTCATCCTCGCTCACGCTTCGGGTTGGTGTTCAAACCAACGAAGTCTTCACCTGTGATGTTTTCAATCGAGAGGGAGGCGATCATGACCACTGAGAATTCCGAGACGCACCCAACAGCCGACACCATTGTCGCTGCCGCGCCGTTCAATCCGCAGCTCGTCGTCCGCCGCCTCGCCGCTGCGGAAGGCTATCTGGAGATCGGCCTCCCGGCGTATGCCCTCGCGGAACTGAACCGAGTCTCCGAAGCGGGGCCGTTTGAACCGATCCGCCAGCTCTTTCGCGGCGAAGCGCTTCAAGCACAGCAAAAATTCGCGGATGCCATCGCCCCGTTGAACCACGCCGCCGAGATGTTCCCCGCGCCATTCAATCAACGAGCACTCGTCGCCCTCAGTCACTGCTACCGACACGAAGGCCAAGACCGTCTCGCCGACGAAGCCGTGGCAGCGGCGATGCCTGACAATCTTCCGCCAGGCACGACGCTTCCCACGGGCTTTGAACCGATCTTCCTCATCGGCACTCCGCCCCAAGGCCGCACGACTTACAATGGCAACTGAAAACGGCGCGAATTGCCCGCGACACATCCCTCACCACAACCGGCCCGCCTCACTTGAGGCGGGCCGTTCCGTTGGAGGACCGCGTCTCGTTCCGATCTCGCAACACATCTAGTGGTCGAACAACGTTGTCTTGAGGGGTTCCTCACTAGCCCGACGCGCAAGCGAGGGCTTCACTTTCGACAACGGTTTGCCCTCGCTTGCGCGTCGGGCTCGTTGTTGAACAACACCGCAATCTCAAGTTGTCCGACCATTAGGTGGCCGTCCTCAATCTGGCCACGAAGAGTGTCGCCCCTCCGGGGCTGAAGACTTGGTCGTGTTCCCGCACCCACGGCTCACGCCGTGGGCTACGACCTGCCGCCCTCCGGGCTAAGAGAATCTGACCGCACCCCGCGTATTCGCGCAGTCAGCCTTAAGTTGGTGCCGATGGGTGTCGCTTCGCTCAACCCCCGGCTAATCGCTGACATCCCTTCAGGATGAAGACACCGACCGACATCCGTAATTTGATCACTTCCAGTCGCCCCCCCAAAACCTCGGATGAACCGGAATTCCTAGCTCACCCAGCCAACATTCGCACCCATTTCCGCTTTGTCCGATCAGGGGGTAGTGGTGCAGATTGGTCGTGGGGGGATGTGAATTCTCCGAGAAGAATTCTCGGGGGGACTGATGTCCCTCGCTTGCCAATCTGTACCACTTAGGAACTGGCTCGAATTAACTTCCTTCCCGATTAGCCGCAGGGCGCTAGCCCCGGTTTGGATGACACAAAAACCGGGGCTAGCGCCCTGCGGCTGATAGCAGCCAGCTTCTTCACTTCGAGAAGTTGTTTCGAGCCACTTCCTAAGCAACCAATCACAAGCCAGAAATGAATTGCCACTCCGCATCGGGATCGTTCATCCGACTGACGCGTGCTGAGAGTTGAGAGAGCGTGAAATCGTCGGTGTGATTTGGGGTTAGAAAACAATCCACCAGATCACGGGAGCCGAACCGTCCACGAGTTGTTGTACCACGGTATCCTCGCGGCCACTTTCACTCGACGCGGTGTCGGCGGTAGGTCTCGGCGAGTAGCGGCGTGACGAGTTCTTCGAGTTGTTCAATTTCAATCAGGAACGAGTCGTGGCCGAAGACGCTCTCCAGTTCCAGATAGGTCACATGACGGCGGGCCTCGACGAGTGCCTTCACGATCTCGCGACTTTGGACCGACGGGAACAGCCAGTCGGTGTGGTACGACGTGATCAGGAACCGAGCGTTCGTTTTTCCCAACGCTTCTTGCAGTGAGCCGTGTCGCGCGGCGAGGTCGAAATAGTCCATCGCGCGCGTCAGGTAGAGATAGCTGTTGGCATCAAACCGCTCGATGAATCGCTTGCCTTGATAGTGGAGATAGCTCTCGATCTTGAACTCGGTCTCCTTTTGAAGGTTGTATTCGAGATGATCGCTGTGCTGGAGATCGCGACCAAACTTGCGTTCGATCGAAGCCTCCGAGAGATACGTGATGTGGGCGATCATCCGCGCGAGGGACAGCCCGAATCGTGGCCCGACATCACCGTACTTGGACGCATCTTCGCCGTAGTAGTCGCCGTCTTTGAAGTCAGGATCGGCGGTGATTGCCCGCCGTCCGACGGCATTGAACGCAATCCCCTGCGCTGACAGCTTCGCCGATGACGCGAGGCAGACTGCCGCGTGAACCATGTTGGGATAGCGAGCCACCCAGTCGAGAACCTGCATCCCGCCGAGACTTCCTCCCACCAAGCCGAGCAACGTGTCGATCCCCAGCTTGCGGACGAGGGCTGCGTGAACCTCAACGATGTCTCCCACCGTGATGAATGGAAATCGCAAACCATACGGTTGGCCGGTGGCCGGGTTGCGACAGCTCGGGCCGGTCGTGCCTTGGCATCCGCCCAAAACGTTCGCGCAGATGATGAAGTACTTGTTTGTGTCGAGCGCCTTGCCCGGCCCGATCAGCCCGTCCCACCAGCCCGGCTTGCGACTCTCCGCCGAATGCCATCCCGCCACATGAGCATCGCCCGTCAATGCATGGCAGACGAAGATCGCGTTGTCCTTGGCTGCCGTCAGCTCGCCGTAGGTTTCATACGCGACCGTTACGGGGCCGAGTCGTTGCCCGCCCTCCAACGTCAGCACATGAGGCGACTCGAACAGTTTTATGAACTGAGTTTGCACGAGTCCGATCGAGGAGGACTCGTCATCGTCTGAAGCGGGTTGAGCGATTTCTGAAGCCATTGCGGGCGGATCCACCTCTGGGTGTCAGCGTGTTGAACAATCAGCATGTCAGTAAGACGGTCCGGCGACCGTAGCAGCCTGCTGAACAACATAGAGTAAGCGTCTCGCTTGCTCGTCTTTCTTGCGGCAAAGACGGGCAAGCGAGACGCTTACCCTACGTTTTCAACAGACTGGTCGTCCCGTCGCTCCCTCGACGGGTCGCTCCGGCAACTCGCGCGGGCCAAGCTACTCGATTCGATGCGTGAGGTCACGGATGAGCGGTCGCCACGCGCAGGATCAGGGTTCGGCTCACACTTCTCTTTGAC
>JAYTGQ010000371.1:0-2006 GCA_043733345.1 Schlesneria sp. | reverse complement strand
TCAGCGAAGTCGCTGTTGCCGTCAACACCGAGTTGAACGACATCTCCAACGCCATCGGTGCCTTGGATCAGTCGTACAGCTTCACCCATTTCAGCTCGACCAAGTCGTCTTCCAACCTCAAGAGCAGCTTCGCTGGTTCGAAGTTCTCGGACACGACGGATGACTGCGATACCAACACGACCTGCGATCTGGTCTGTGGCGTTATCGGTGTTGTTGGAGAGAAGTGATCTCACGGTGTGAGCCTCCTCGGTTCGCACACTGTTGAGTTCTCGTGATACGCTGGCCAGCCCCGCAGACCCCTGCGGGGCTGGCTTTTTTGGTATCGGGCGTCGGCACGAATGGGTGGCTTAAACCTTGAACTTGGCTGCGGTTCGTGTGATCCCCAGTGTTTTTCCCCTCGACAAAAAGGATCGGCGACATGCTGCGTAAACTGTTTAAAGACGAGAGCGGTGTGATCATTTCCGCTGAGTTGGTACTCGTGCTGACGGTCGCCGTACTGGCGATGGTTGTCGGCCTGAGTGAGATCGCTGTTGCCGTCAACACCGAGCTCAACGACCTCTCCAACGCGATTGGTGCCTTGGACCAATCGTTCAGCTACACCGGCTTCAGTTCGACAAAGAGTGTTGGCAACCTCAAGAACTTCGTGGGAGGTTCCCAGTTTGCTGACACGACGGATGATTGCGATACCAACACGACCTGCGACTTGGTCTGTGGTGCTGCTGTCATCGTTGGCGAACTGTGATTCTTGGTGTGAGTTCGCTCCATCTCACACAAAGTTGATTGTGGCTTGACGATGGCCAGCCCGGCAGTTCGCTGCTGAGCTGGCTTTTTTCGTAGGCCGAACCGGCTGGGCTGCTCGGCCAAGCCGGTGGAGTTGGCTCGGCGTCAAATCCGATTTGATCTTCACTTCCCCGAGTTAAAAAAGGGTCAACAAGATGCTGAGACGATTGCTCTCAGATGAAAGTGGTGTGGTGCTGTCGGCGGAATTGGTACTCGTTTTGACGGTGACAGTGCTGGCGTCCATCGTGGGTGTCAGTGAAGTCGCGGTGGCGGTGAGTACCGAACTCAACGACCTCTCGAACTCAATCGGTGCGCTGGATCAGTCCATCGAATACACCGGTTTTGGTTCGGACAAGTCGGTCGGCAATGAGAAGAACTCCGCCGCTGGCGGGATCTTCTTCGATGAAACAGATGACTGCGACGCCAACACGACGTGCGATATCGTTGGCGGCGCTGGCAAGGGCTGATCAAGACGACGGTCTCGGCTGCGGCAATCCTGCTTGAGATTGGGCTTGCCTGCGGGTCTGTCTCCTGTCCATAACGTTTGTGGTCGGTGCCGTATTCATTCGATCTGAATTGCATGCACAGCACCGGTCGGCTCCCTGCCGACCGGTGTTTTTTGTTGGTCACAAGTGAGTAAAAAATGGTTGAGCTTCCAGTGCCCGTAAATGGAACTCCCCTGCCGTCCGCAGCGGATCGTGGGATGCGGATGATCCCGATCGCTCTCGTCATCCTGTGCTTCTGTGTGTTGGGGCTGGGGCGTCTGAACCGGATGCACCTCTTCGATCCCGACAGTCCGTATTACGTGATGATGGCTCGGTCGTTGGCGGAGTTGCGAGGCTACTGTCGAACTGACGATGTTCAGCACTTGCCGTTTTCGTTTCGGCCTCCCGGCCTGTCCGTCTTGCTCGCGCCGCTGGCATCCGTGTTTCCATTCGATGCTGTTGCGGCAAAGTTATTGGTCCTTGCGAGTGCGGTGTACATGCTCTGGTTGATCTACGTCACCGCTGCGGATCGTCCCCGCCATCACGATGACACTCGGCCAGAAGAGGGCAGCCATCGCTGCGATTGGAGCGCAGTCGGAGTCGTCCTACTCGTGGCGAGTAGTCCCTACACGCTGCTTCTGAGCACGGAAGTTCTCAGTGAGGTTCCCTTCGCGGCACTGACATTACTGCTGCTGAGGCTGCTCACGCGGGAGATCCATTCTACGACGAGTTCGCTCGACA
>JAYTGQ010000370.1:0-2007 GCA_043733345.1 Schlesneria sp. | reverse complement strand
ACGGCTCACGCCGTGGGCTACGACCTACCGCCCTCCGGGCTGAAAACCAAAACACGCGGATCGCGCTCGAGTGTTGAACGTGAGGTCCGCCAAGCAAGAAGACTGATACCAGCGACCTCCCCGAAACACCGGATGAGCCTCAGTCGTTGGGGTTGTTGACCTTGCGCAGGTACGCCGCAACATCGGCTTGAAGCGAAGTGAGTCGCATCCAGCTCGACCATTCGGCGCGAATCAATCGGCCTTGGTTTGAGTGCAGTTCTTCGGTCGCGTCCCGAACCACTGTTCCCAGTCGTTCGTGGATATAGGACAGCACGTCCGAAATTTGAACTCGCTCCAACCCGGACAGGCTCGCGGGGACTTCGGGCAGCCCTCGCGGAAACAGCTCGCCTGGTTCCGTGCCGATCCCCAATTCGGGTTGCTCGACGAACTCGAAGTCCGACACGTCCAAATTGTCCGAGGAACTCCCGCCAGGATCGTAAGCCGTCCGCCGAGAATCGCTCTCGGAGTGGTCATCCGTGATTTGCTCGTCGTCTGCATTCTGAGAACTGAAGAGCAGCACGCAGCGACCAACCGCGATCACATCACCTTGTTGCATGACTCGCATCTGAATCGGATGGCCGTTCACGCGCGTGCCGTTGGTGCTGTCGAGGTCGGTCAGAATGACGCGACCCGAATGGTCTTGGAGCTTGGCGTGGAAGCGGCTGATCCGGTCATCGTTGAGTTGGATCGTGTTGTCTTCTTCACGGCCGATGGAGACGGGCAATGCCTCGCGAGAATAGACGATCCCGCGCTCCATTCCTTCCAACACACGAATGGTCACGAGCGTCATGGACGCCTTCCCAAGACTGCAAGAGTTTGACCGAACGGAAGTGTGAAGTCGTCCGCTTCGGCCCCAAACGAACGGCAATTTTGTAACACGGTCTTTTGACGAGCGTCAACCACAGAGTAGTCGGTGCGTCAATTCGTGATCGTGATAAACAGACTCGACAGCACAGGCCACCGATTCAAAGAGATCGCGCCGTGTGACCGGTTTGCGCAGCACGGTAAAGACTTCGGCCTGCTCGGCATCTTCGCGCAGGGCCTCGGTGTAATCGGCCGTCATCAAAATGCAGGGGGCGATGACATGCAGCGTTTTCAATTGCTTGAACGCTTCCAACCCGGTGAGCCGATCCATGTGCATGTCGAACAGCGCGAGATGCACTTCCTGCCGCGCGGCCAAGTCCATCGCTTCTTCACCGGACGACGCTTCGATCAGTCGGAAGAAGGGCGAGAAAATCTCACACAGCGCGCGACGGAAAGCGTCGTCGTCGTCGGCGACCAACAGTTGGTAGACGTGCTCGGCCATGATCGTCTCTCTGCAATTCCGTCGTTTCCGTTTCACCGCAGCGGGCAACCCGCCCTCGTGAGGAGCAGCGGGTTATCAGAATCGCGATTCAAGGTCAATTCGTCTGGCGTCCCCTGTTGGACTGCGGGTGCAGTCGCTCATTGGTGGTCGCTGTTTCTTGTCCCCTCTCCCGCCCGTCTTCGGGGGGAGAGGGTTAGCAGCCTGTTGAAAAACGTTTATCGGGAGGGCGAGCTCCTGCCGAGCCGCAAGAAACAAGTGACTTTCCACACGTCACCGGCTCGGCGGGAGCCTCGCCCTCCCTTTTTCAACAGGCTGCTAGGGTGAGGGGGATTCGCTTCAGTCGGTGTGGCCGCTGGACTGACATCGAATGATTCCGGTGCGGTTCATTCGACAAATCCAACGTCTCTCGACCGCTCGGCCCCCTAACCCTCTCCCCCGAAGACGGGGGCGAGGGGACCGGAAAAGGACCACCAATGAACGACTGCACCCGTCGATTGCAATTGCCGCACGTCCGATCTTCTCTTACAACCCGCCGCCGCTGGGAAGCGGTTCGACCGCGCCGCGAGGTTATACCTCGCGCGGTCAGTGATGAGACATCTGAGCGGGGCGGCGTAAGCCCCCCGGTTCCTCCAAAGAGGGCTTACGCCCAAGAACCGGGGGGG
>JAYTGQ010000369.1:0-14767 GCA_043733345.1 Schlesneria sp. | reverse complement strand
GAGGGCGAGGCTCCTGCCGAGCCGCAAGAAACAAGTGACTTTCCACACGTCACCGGCTCGGCGGGAGCCTCGCCCTCCCTTTTTCAACAGGCTGTTAGCCGCATCGCGGGACGACGAGAGCCTCACACGAGCGGCGAGTTTTCATTGGCGATCGCGTAGCCACGGCCGCGCACGGTGGTGATGAATGAGGCCCCGTTTTCACCTTTGTCGATTTTGCCCCGGAGACGGTTGACGTGGACTTCGATCACGTTGGTGGTGCCGTCCCAGTTGAAGCCCCAGACGTGTTCGCAGAGCATTTTCCGCGTGACGACCTGCCCCGCGAACCGCATCAACAGTTCGGTCATGCTGAACTCGATCGGCGTCAGATCGACATCGCGACCGGCGCGTGTGACGCGGCGCGTGGTGAGATCGAGCGTGACATCACCCACGGTGATGACCGGCTGCGGGCGATGATTGGTGCGCCGGACGATGGCATTGATCCGGGCGAGCAACTCGGCGAAATCAAACGGTTTGACGAGGTAGTCGTCGGCCCCGGCGTTGAGTCCCTTGATCCGGTCATCCACCGAACCGACGGCCGTCACCAAGATCACCGGGCACTGCACGCCCGCGCCGCGCATGTCGGCGAGGACTTCCATTCCACTTCGTTTCGGCAGCATCAGATCGAGTACGACCACTTCCGCCTGCTGCGACTTCGCCGCTTCGGTTCCCGCCGCACCGTCCTGCACCCAGTCGCAGGTGTGCCCCGCTTCGGTGAAGCCCTGCACGAGCGAGCGGCCAATCACGGGATCGTCTTCAACAACAAGAATTCGCACTGTGGCAGTACCTTTTGTTGGGAACTTGGTCACGAGAACTTTTCGCAGTTCGATTAATCCGAAAACATCTCAGCGCGGCTCCGCCGCAACCGAAAGGAACAAGAAGAGGGCGGACAAGAAGATGGGAGAGGAAGCATCTGGACCTGGCTTTCCTCTTCTTGTCCACCATTTTCTGGTTGAGGTCTTCTGATGGCCCTTCGTGGATGACTTGGGATGGTGATGAGCGTCTACGTCAGCGGGCGTCACTTGTTGACCGTGCGGAAATCCGCGCGCCCAGGGAAGAAACAAGAGGTGAGGAACTGGCTTGAAATAACTTCCCGATTTCCAGTCGCTGGTTTAACCGCAAGCCAAAGGCGAGCGCGGAGGGATGACACCGTGCATTTAACTCCGTACCGCCTCCGCGCTCGCCTTTGGCTTGCGGTTAAACGAGGAAGTTGTTTTGAGCCATTCTTTAGTAGCACTGTGGTGTGGACTTGATCGGTGGGATGATATCTGTGAAGGCGGGACGCGGCGATCTCGACAGGGGATTGAGTGACGGTCTTGTAAGCACCGACGGTGAATCCGCAGGTGCGCGGCGCGATCTGTCGGCCTTGTAAGTGGCCTCGGCTAGGAGATGTCCAAAGCCGGACCTATAGTCCGCTCGATACTTCTCTTGGTGAGTTTGCGGATTGCTCGAAAGCCAATTTCGTAATTGGGCAGAAGAATTCGCCGCAAGTCGATCAAAAGGGCGGACGCTCAAACAGACGTTCAACTTCTGTGAGCCGAGCAATCACCAGATCAATCTTCATCGGCCGCCTGACGGCTGAAGCGATGGAATATGACTTCAATCACAGACCCGTTGCCAGACATCAAACCACTTTCTCCCGACCATGATCGTTTGAAGCGTTCGATTGAAAAATCGGCCGAACTGCTGCCGATTCACGGCCCGATCACCGCGTTCGTGTTCCTCAACACGTTGCAGGCGCTCGAAGACTTGCCGTTCGAGCAGGGCTTGCTGCTGGGAGCAAACCTCTTCGGCGTGCAGCCGTATCTCACCGAGGACCGCTATCGCGAGAAGTTGGCTCGCGGTCGGATTCGCCTCGACGATTTGTCGATTGTGCTACGTCGCGATTTGGCCGAGCGAGCCGATGTCAAACTGGGATCGCTCACCACGCCGTTCGAGGTTCGACTGACAATGCTGCAACACGCCTTGCAGACCGGGCCGGTCGAAGAGTTGCGGTGGTTTATCGCGGAGACCGATGCGCTGACGCGGTTTCGCGACGACGTGCCGCAGCCCGCTCGGACGCGAGTGATCGGTGAAACCAAACGTTGGGTCATGCGCGATCTGCGCGATGGTGGCGACGATGCTCACCGCAGCACGGCCCCCCACGGGACTCACGATCAGCATCTGCACGACGATTTGATTCAACGATTCGGTGAGTCCACCATCGAGCAGTGGAGCGACGCGACGTGGGAGGCATTCACGCTGCGACTGCTGTGGCGTTTCTGTCGCGACGGAGCGCTGCATCTCAATGCCAGCTCGACGAACGCAGTCCAGCTGCATCCGCTCCGGCATCGCGATGCCTTGCAGGAGGTGACGAACCAGGACAGCGATGAACTGGTCAACGACGTGCTGATTCGATTCTGTGCGGCGTTCACCGATCAGGGAATGGCGGGCTGGAAGCTGCCTGTGCGCGAACATGGTTTCTATCGGGCGTTCTGCGAGGTCTACAGTTTGTCGGCCGGGCCACCGGATTTCTGGATGCGCGGGCTGGCGAGTGAACTCGCGCGGGTCCAAGCCGCGCAGCTCGATCCGCTGGCGTCGATCCGCGAATCGCTCGATCTGCTCGGCGTGAACGATGGCGAACAAGGCGATTTCCTCACCGCCAGTTTGCTGGCACTGCGCGGTTGGGCCGGGATGATCTGGCAACTGGAAGTCCGTCCGGATCGCGTGGCACTTTCGGCTCCGCGCGGCAGTCTGATTGAGTTCCTCGCGATTCGACTGATCTTGGAGCGCGTCGCGCTGGCGCATGTGGCCGCCGACGCCATGGACTACCGTGGACCGCTGTCCGGTTTGCGAGCCGCCACCGAATTGAAGCACGGCAACGGCCACTCGAATCCGGTCGAGGGGCGGGCCTTGCTCCTCTTCCAACTCGCCCAGACGTTTGGTTGGAGTCCGTCCACACTGCACCGCTTGAACACCGACGATTGGTCGGCGCTGGTCTCGGAAATTGAGAGCTTCACCAACGTGGAGCGTCGGCGGCTGTTCCATCTCGCGTTTGAACGCCGCTTCCGTCGGCGTGCTCTCGACGCGATCTCCATTCACACACAGCGCGCATCTCAGCGCGTTCCGTCGCCGCGTTTCCAAGTCGCGTTCTGCATCGACACGCGCGAGGAATCGTTTCGGCGTCACATCGAAGAGGTGGCTCCCGACGCGGAGACCTTCAGCACGGCGGGCTTCTTCAACGTCCCGATCTATTTTCGCGGCGTGGCCGACGCGCACTTCTCGACGTTGTGTCCGATCGTCGTTCGGCCAAAGCACTGGGTCACGGAAGAAGTCGTCTATTCACTGGTGGATGAAGATCGGCGTCGAGCCAAAACGCGGAGGGCCATCGGGACCGCGTCGCACTCGTTCCATGTCGGCAGTCGCAGCATCGCGCGTGGTGCCGTCTTGACGGCGGGCCTCGGAGTGCTGGCGTCGATCCCGCTCGTCGCACGCGTGCTGTTTCCGCGACTGACCGCGCGCATTCGTAAGAAGGCCAGCCAGTTCGTGGAGGCTCCTCAAACCACGCGGTTGCGACTGGAACGAACCGAGTCACCGCCGAGTCCGGAAGGGAATCACGTCGGCTTCGATCTCGAAGAGATGGCGAACATCGGCGAGCGTGTCTTGAGGGACATCGGGCTGACCTCGAACTTCGCGCGACTGTTTATCTTTTTCGGACACGGCTCGTTCTGCCTGAACAATCCCCACAAGTCGGCCTACGACTGCGGAGCCTGTTCGGGCGGAGCGGGCGGGCCGAACGCGCGTGCTCTGGCGGCGATGCTCAACGATCCGCGCGTTCGCGCGCTCTTGGCGACGCGCGGCCTGCACGTTCCCGATGAAACGGTGTTCCTCGGCGGACAGCACAACACCTGCAGCGACAAACTGACATTCCAAGATCTCGACCTGCTGCCGAAGTCGCATCTGGCCGACTTTGAAGCGGCGCGTGACTCGCTCGAAACGGCCTGCGAACGGAACGCGCACGAACGCTGCCGACGCTTTCAATCGGCTCCGCTCAACCTCTCCTTCGCCGAAGCGCACCGTCACGTCGAAGGACGTTCGGAAGACCTCGCCCAGACGCGCCCCGAGTTCGGCAACGCCTCGAACGGCATCTGCTTCGTCGGTCGCCGGTCACGCACACGCGGGCTGTATCTCGACCGCCGCTGCTTCATGCAGTCCTACGATCCGGCGCAAGACGACGCACGGCTGTCGATCCTCGGTCGCATCCTGGCGCCGGTCGTCCCCGTCTGCGAGGGAATCAACCTGCAATACTTCTTCTCGTATATCGACTCGCCGGGCTGGGGCTGTGGGACGAAACTGCCCCACAACGTGACCTCGCTGCTGGGTGTGATGGATGGCGCGTCCAGCGACCTGCGTCCGGGTTTGCCGTGGCAGGGCGTCGAAATTCACGAGCCGGTGCGACTGCTGTTCATCATCGAGACCACGCCCGACGGCATTCGCCAGATCATGGATCGCGATCCGCTCGTCGGAAAGATTTTGCGAAATGGCTGGAGCCAACTGGCACTGCTCAACCCGAACTCGAACGAAATCTTGGTCTATCGCCAGGGAGAGTTTTACCCCTACGAACCCGACATTACCGAACTCCCGCAAGCCGCATCATCGCTCGATTGGTATCGAGGGACTCGCGACCACATGGACTTCGCCCAGATCGTGCCGTGAAGGATCCAAACGCCGTCGTTTCGCCGCACGACTCTTGGGCGTCAGCCCTCTTCTGTTTTCGGAGCGGGGCGGCGTTAGCCCCCTGGCTCTTCGGTTGGACATCTGCTTCGTTCCGCGTTGACCGAAGCGGGGGCTTACGCCCAAGACGAAGAGCCAGGGGGCTGACGCCACCCCGCTCAGAAGGACAAGGGGGAAGCTGACGCTCCCGGTGTTCTGATGCCGATTCCTCTCGAATGAGACACCCTGTTCCCAATAAGACACCCTGCTCCCAATAAGACACCCTGCTCCCAAATGAGACACCATGTTTGACCAAGAGCTGACTTTTCAAATTCTCGGGCTGACGGTCGTCGGCGCTCCGGCGGTGCTGTTTGCGCTGCTGGGACTGTCGTCGTTGCTGCGCGAGAAACCGCTGAGCGAACGGACCATCGTGGCGTTCGTCGAAGTGGCGATTATTACCGGGCTGCTGGCTTCGGTCGCGATCCTCGCGCTGATGCTCGCGTCGGGGACTCGGCACGTACCAATCGCACTGGGGAAGTGGGTCGATATCAATCAGCCGCACTTTCACTATCACTTCGTGTTCAAGTTCGAGTTCGACCGGCTCTCCGTTCCGTTCGTCATCTTGACATTCGCGCTGTGCGGCACGATCGGGGCCTTCTGCAACCGCTACATGCACCGCGAGCCGGGCTTCAACCGCTTCTTCGTCTTCTATTCGCTGTTCGTGCTGGGGATGGTGACGACCTCACTGGCGGGGACGATCGAAACACTGTTCACCGGTTGGGAGCTGGTCGGTCTGTCGTCGGCCCTGCTGGTCGCGTTTTATCAGGAGCGGTTGTCGCCCGTGCAGAACGGCCTCCGTGTCTGGTGTGTCTACCGCCTGTCTGACGCCGCGCTGCTGATGGCCTCCATTGTGCTGCACCACCTGACAGGTGAGGGCGACTTTGACAGGCTGGTCCTCGCGGGTCATTGGCCTGAGGGAGCCGCACTGTTGACGGAGCCGCAGTGCTTGGCTGTCGGTCTGTTGCTGTTGGTCGCGGCGATGGGGAAGTCGGCGCTGGTGCCGTTCTCCGGCTGGCTACCCCGCGCGATGGAAGGACCGACGCCGTCGAGTGCCGTCTTTTACGGGGCGCTCTCGGTTCACCTCGGTGCGTTCTTGCTGTTGCGAGTCAGCCCGCTGCTCGACCGGTCTCCGCTGTTGAGAGTGGCCATTGTGATCGTCGGACTCACCACGGCCGTGTTCGGTGCCTTCGCCGCGCGAGTGCAGACCGACATCAAGTGCGCGTTGTCGTTCGCCTCGCTGACTCAAGTCGGCCTGATCGTCGCCGAGATCGGTTTCGGCCTGAGATATTTGGCCCTCATCCACATCCTGGGTCATGCCTGCCTGCGGACGTTGCAGTTCCTGCGGGCACCCACTCTGTTACACGACTACCGCGTTCTCGAAAACGCCATCGGCGACCGACTGCCAAATCGAGCGAGTCTGTGGGGTGGACGGCTCTCGGAATCGAGCCACTTGTGGCTGTACCGCCTCGCGCTGCAACGGGGCTATTTGGATGCGTGTCTGTCGGACTACATCGTCGCGCCGGTCCTCAACTTTTTCCGAGGCTGCGATGCACTCGAACAATGCTGGACGACGTTTCTGTCGGGCGGCACCCGCCGCACCAGTGATGCCGATGAAGCCGCGTCTCCGACGCTGGAGGAGCTGCTGTGAGTGACCTGAATTTCCCGTGGCTGGAAGGCTCAATCTTGGTGGCACTGCTCGGCGCGGCGTGCGTCAGCCGTGCGCGCGATCCGCACCAGGCCAGAAGCTGGTGCTTGGGCTTTTCCGCGTTGGTGCTGCTGATCACAACCGGAGCTTGGTTCGACTTCGAGCAACTCCATGCGGTCGAAGCGGACGATGCGTGGCATCTACTGTCGCAGCTCGTCGGCCACGACATCCTCGTGATTGACCAGCTCAGCGCGCCGTTGCTGCCGCTCGTGGCGCTGCTCTATTTTCTGACGACGCTCACCACGCTCGGGACCAAGATCCGGCGGTTCTCATTCGTCTCGAGTCTCATTTCGGAAGCCATTCTGCTCGCGACGTTCAGTTGCAAGGAGCCGTGGCTGGTAATCGCACTGCTGGCGGCGGGGACCGTTCCCCCGTATCTCGAACTGAGGTCGCGTGGCCAGTCCACGCGCGTTTACTCGCTTTACATGCTCGCCTTCATCGGTCTGATGATCGTGAGCTGGACGGAGTACGAGATCGAAGGGGACGGCCGCATTCACAGCTTGTGGTGCATCGTGCCGATGCTCGGCGCGATCCTCATTCGCAGCGGGATCGCGCCGTTTCACAGTTGGTTGACGGACCTGTTCGAGCGGGCGTCGCTGGGGACCGCACTGCTGTTCGCCGCACCGCTGACGGGCGCGTATGCCGCCGTGAGGCTCGTACTGCCGATCGCGCCCGACTGGGTGCTGCAAAGTATGGGGCTGATCTCGCTCTTCACGGCGGTCTATGCGGCAGGGATGGCTCTCGTGCAGCGCGATGCCCGCCGGTTCATCTGCTTCCTGTTTCTCAGTCACTCCGCGATGGTGCTGGTCGGATTGGAGATGGTCACGCCCATCGGGTTGACCGGCGCGCTGTGCGTCTGGGTGTCGATCATGCTCTCGTTGGCTGGTTTCGGACTGACGCTGCGCGCGCTGGAAGCGCGACGCGGCCGGTTGAATCTCACCGAGTTTCAAGGTCTGTACGAGCATGCCCCCGCGCTGGCGGTCTGCTTCCTGCTGACGGGCCTCGCCAGCGTCGGCTTCCCCGGCACGTCAGGCTTTGTGGGAGCCGAGCTGCTCGTGGATGGAGCGGTCGAAACGTATCCCTACGTCGGCGTGGCCGTCGTGATCGCCGCCGCGTTGAACGGCATCGCAGTCGTCCAAGCGTACTTCAAACTCTTCACCGGGACGCGGCATCAATCGACGGTCTCGTTGCGACTTGGCCGGCACGAACGATTCGCCGTGCTGACTCTGGTCGCCTTCATCGTGCTCGGCGGACTGCTGCCTCACAACGGAGTCGCCTCCCGCCACCGTGCCGCCCACGAATTGCTGCAACACCGCGAGGGCCTCTCGTCCGAGAAGCCTGCGGCCCACGATTCACACGAGAAACACGATCACGAGATCGACTGACACGGCGGCTCTGGCGAGGGGTGATGCTGGCGAGAGCCGACGACACCTTCGCGCGCCATCCGGATTCATTTCCACCTCGTGAAATCAGCTCCAGCCTTGCGGCAGATGCAAGCAAAGTCTGTCTTGCACGCTGCACTCACTCCACGACGCGAACCGTCACGGTTGATCTACTTAAGGATGACTCTTCCGACAGAAGTTCGGTTTGCAGTGGGGTAGGTTTGTAACCTGCCCGTGATTCACGGCCTTTCGGGCAGGTTACAAACCTGCCCCACGACTTTTTTCGCTCACGTTAAGGATGACTCATGCCCACGCCCACATCGCCTTTACCGTCCAACGCCTCCTTTTCGCTGGCCAGCGATTTGAGGTCCGGCTTCATGGTCTTCTTGATCGCGCTGCCGCTGTGCCTGGGCATCGCGGGGGCGAGCGGTTGCCCGCCGATTGCCGGCATCTATACGGCCATCGCAGGTGGGATCATCGCGACGCTGCTCAGTAACTCGCAGCTTACGATCAAGGGACCGGCGGCGGGACTGATTGTCATCGTGCTGGGCTGCATGACCGACTGCACGACTTTCGCCAAGGATGCGGGACTGTCGGAAGGTGACGCGACACTCGCCGCCTACAAAATGCTGCTGGCGGTTGCAGTCATTTCGGGCGTGTTTCAGATCGCGTTCGGGGCATTGAAGGGGGGCGTGCTGGGAGACTTCTTTCCATCATCCGCCGTTCACGGGCTGCTCGCTTCGATCGGCGTCATCATCATGGCCAAGCAGATTCCGGTCGCGTTCGGTGTCCCCAAGGAGCGGTTACTCGACGCCCACGGCCATCAATTCGAACCGCTCGATCTGATCCTGCATCTCCCCACCGCACTGACTCACTTCAATCCCCTGATTGCCGTGATCGGTCTGACCGGGCTGATCATCATGTTTGGAATGCCCGCGTTCTTGCCGAAGCTGGCGAAGAAAGTCCCCGCACAGTTGATCGTGTTGATTGCGACAATCCCGCTGGCGTTGTTCGTGCTGCATGTGCCGTTTCCCGGCGCGGCCGACTACACGTATTCGGCGTTCGGCGGCAGCTTCACTCTTGCGGCCAAGAAGCATCTGGTGAACGTCCCGCTCGACGCCGTGCAGACACTCGGCACGCGGGCACTCGATCTGACGCGAATGGTCGTCTTCCCGGACTTCTCCGTTCTGAAGCAGGTCTTCGCGTGGAAGTGGATCGCACTGTTCTCGATCATCGGCAGCTTGGAGTCACTGCTCAGCTCGAAGGCGGTCGATACGCTCGACCCACTCAAACGCAAGACCGATCTGAACCGCGACCTGCTCGCGGTCGGAGTGGCCAACACGGTCGTGGCATTTCTCGGCGGCATCCCGATGATTGCCGAGATCGTTCGCAGCCGCGCGAACATCGACAACGGGGCGAAGTCGAAGTTCTCGAACCTGTTCCACGGACTGTTTTTGCTCGCCGCCGTCGCCTTCATCCCCAGCCTGCTCAACCTGATCCCGTTGGCTGCGCTGGCAGCGATGTTGGTCTTTACCGGTTCGCGTCTGGCTCACGTTCGCGAGTTCGCTCACGTCTATCACATCGGCCGCGAACAGCTCGTGGTGTTTGTGGCGACCATCATCGGCGTGTTGGCTACCGACTTGCTGATTGGCATCTTCATCGGGATGGGCGTGAAGCTGTTGATCCACTTCATGCACGGCATGCCCCTGTCGTCACTCTTCAAGCCGTTCCTGAACATCGAACAGGTCGATGACAAAACGTGCCGGATCGCCGCCAGCAAGTCGGCCGTCTTCAGCAACTGGCTCCTCTTCCGCAGCCAGATTTACCAGTACGGACTGTTGCAGGACAAAAGCGTGATCGTCGATCTCTCAGAAACGGTCTTGGTCGATCACACGACGCTGGAAAAATTGCACGAGTTGAGCCGCGATTTCGAGTCCAAGGGCCTGACGCTGAAAGTCGTTGGTCTCGATCAACACCTCAATCCGTCGCAACACCCGCAGGGAACGCGTCTCCGCAGCCAACCCGTGATTCACGCTCATTGATTGAAGAGTAATGGGACGCGTCTCGGGTAGCTCGCAGAGAAGTCCGGCTAACAAAGCTAAGCCGGACTTCCGACGTGATGCAGCGCTGACCCCGAGAACGCGCGAACCCAATCGATTCCGCTGGTGTCCGACTTCCTGAAAAATGGGAAACGAGGCGAAGTCCCCTCTTGCCATCTCCGGCTGGTTGAGGAATGATCTCGCCCGTGGGTCGCGGTGACGTACGCGACGGACTGGAAAGGTCGCGAAGTGGTGGGCACTGGCTGCCCGGCCGAAGCGAAAACTCTAGCACGAAAGGACGGTGACTTTTTGAATCCAGACAGTTGTAAATGCCAGCGAGGTGGCCAAGCCTGACGGTAGTCGACGGGCTGTCCAGATGGCGGCCACCAACTCGTGCGGACTCTCTAGTTCCGCAGCGAGGGTTCAGTAACGCAGGCCCGGTGCTCATCAGAGTGCCGGGCCTGCGGCATTCTTTGCGTGTCGAATGCAGGGCAGAGTTTCAACCACGGATGGCCGAGCGCGGCTCAGCCGCAACCGAAAGGAACAAGAAGATGGTGGACAAGAAGATCGGAGAGGAATCATCTGGACCTCGCTTTCATCTTCTTGTCCACCATTTTCTTGTTGAGGTCTTCTGACGGCAGTTCGTGGATGAAGTGGGCGAGTGACAAGCTTCTCCGGCAGCGGGTGTCACTTGTTGACGATGCGAAAATCTTCGCGCCCGGCGAAGAAATAAAACGTGAGTAGTACGGAGAACACGGATAAAACAGGAATGACAGAAGTACAGGGGCGATCTACTGGAATGAAGGCGCGCTCTTCTCTTTATCCGTGCCCTCTGTATTACTCACGTTTTGTTTCTTCGCGTGCCGCGAAGATTTGTGGTGGCGATGTTTGGGGCGTCCGCACTACCGAGGAATCTCTGAGCGGGGTGGCGTCAGCCCCCCGGTTCTTCGGGCGTCAGCCCTTCTTCGGTGGCTGGGAACTTCCAGAACCGGGGGGCTGACGCCACCCCGCTCAGAAACAGACAAGAGGGCTAACGCCCAAGAATCACACTTGGGTTGCGGCGGAACGAAGTGAAGCCGCGCTGGGCTGTCCGTGATTGAGATCCCTCCTTCCAGATTTCTGTTCCCATGCTGCGTTGGCGACTCATCGTATCGGCCGTCCTGATTCCACTTTTCGTTGGGCTGTTCTGGCTCGACGCGCAGTGGGGAGCCTCCGCGCCGATTCTGCTCGCCGTGGTGATCCTGCTCGCGATTCGCGGTGCCGGTGAAATGGTGGACCTGCTCTGGACAAGGTCGTTCACACCGAACCGCGTGATCGTGTCGGCCTGTTGCGTGTTAGTCGCCGCTGCCGCGTGGTGGGGTCGGTTTGGGCACATGCCGATCAAGATTCCGTCGGACGACAATACACTCGCCCAAGTCATGCTGGCGTACTCACTGACGATCCTCGTCCTGTTCCTGCTCGCGACGTATCGCTATCGAGAACCGGGGGCCAGCATGGAGACGCTCGGCATCGAACTGCTGATCGTCAGCTATATCGGCGTACTGCTCGGCGTGGCGTCTCAGTTGAGATGGGTCGCCGGTTCTGATGCCGGTTACCTCGTGATTGGATCGCTGTTGATCGTGACGAAGGGCGGCGACATTGGTGCCTATTTCTTCGGTCGGTTGTTCGGCAAACGGAAGCTGGTTCCGCTGCTTTCTCCAGGCAAGACGTGGGCCGGAGCGGTCGGCGCACTGATCGGCTCGGCAGCGACTGCCATCGCCTGGTTGCACTATGCGACGCCACTCTTTACGCCTGCTGGCGCGGAACGCTGGGCCTCACCCGATTGGCTGAGTGCCGCCGTATACGGCCTGATCCTCGGAGTCACCGGCTTGGTGGGAGACCTCTGTGAGTCACTCATCAAACGCGATGTGGGCAAGAAGGACTCGGCCCGCCTGCTGCCCGGCTTCGGGGGACTGCTCGACCTGATGGACAGCGTTCTCTACGCGGCACCCGTCGCTTACGTCCTCTGGAAGGCGCTGCCACTGGCGACGTGGTTGTCGTAAAGGTTTTCACATCTTTCGCACCGAGGCCAGCCACACCGAGCGCTGGCGCAACAGAGCCAATTGCGAGAGGGGGGAGTCGAACCGTTCACTCCTGGGCTAACTGTGAGCTGCTCCGTTGGGGCGGAAATCCAAAACAGCGCAGTTGGCCCGTCGAACCAAAACGTTGGTGTCGAGGAGGTCGGACATCAGTCGTACAGCGCCTCGCGACTCAGGGCGATGTGGGAGAGAGTGACCCCGCAAGGAGTGGCGATGCTCCGGAGTTGCCGTTCCCATTCATCGCACGGCTCGCTGGGGAACGGCGTCTGACCGAATTTCTCGCGCAGTGCGATCTGTTCCGGCGCTTCGCCCGTGGCTTAACAGCCTGTTGAAAAATGTAGGGTCGGCCTCTGGCTTGCCCCTTTTTCAACTGCATTTACGGGCAAGCGAGACGCTTACCTTACGTTTTTCAACAGGCAGCTAAGCCCGCTGGAGAATGGTCGCTTCCAAGTCCGCTTCAATGGTGAGGGTCATCATCGTCTCCCGAATCGAAACTCCGCCCACCGGCGGGTATCGCCCACCGTCGCACGGGGCCGTCAACATGCCCGATTCCGACGATGGGTTCGTCTCCGGCATCTCCTGGTCCGGAGGTCATCTCTGCGATCGGCAGCGGGGCAGTCCCGTCCGAATTCGTCAGGGAGAACAGGACGGTCACGGGCCAGTCCGGATCGTGCCACCAACAAAACCGCCCGGCTTCCGTGAGAAGCCGGGCTGCGAGTGATTGTCGAAGTTTGTGGTCGTCGCGGTTATGGGAGGCGTCCAACCCCCAAGCAGGGTGTCGATGCCGTTTGAACTGCTGTTGTCGCCACCATGTCACTCCGCGATCACGGGAACACGTTAGCCGGATTGAGAAAGAACCCGCCCGCGTTGAACGCACCATCGACATCCTGTTCGATCAGGAACTGAACGAACTGGTTCCGTGAGTCGGCAAAGGTGGACGTATCCGACAAGCCCGGTCCTGGGAACTGACCGATCTGGACTTGGCCATTCATCCCGGTGGGGCGGCCCGCATTCGTGAACACTCCGCCCGTCGTGAACGTTCCGTTCGAGTTGGCGATCCCGGCCGTGGCAGCGCTCCCCGTCGTGGTGACATTGATCTGCTCACCCGTATTGCGAGTGGCCAGCACGATTGGATTCGGTGCCTGCGTGGGGAACAGTCCCTGGGGGATCAACGGTGTGGTCTGTGGATTGGTCATCGGCGGCACCGTGGTCGAGTCATAGGTTGACTGGATGGAACCGAACACCAGGCCCAGCCGAGCAATCGGGTCGAGCCGCAAGAGGTCGTTTGGACCTGGCACTGCGACGGGATTGTCCACGGAATCGTTCTGCGTATTCTGCGAGGCGAACGAGAAGATGCGCAGGTCATCCAACACGTTTCCATTGATGGCATTGCCCGCCATGAGCACGTCCTGCTGAGTGTTCGTGCCGACCGCCAAAACAACACCGTCCGAGTTCACGTTGCCGACCGTCCCGTTGGCGATGACCTGACTGTTGACGATGTTCAGGCGGGCACGAATGATGTTCGGCGTGTTGGGATCGTTCTGAGCACCGCCCGGGTAGACTTGGGTTCCCAGATTGCGGAGAGCTGACACCGAAATCGGCGACTGCGTGCGGAACAGAATCCCCTGCTGTCCGCTGTTTTGGATCAACACGCCCTCGTTGGCCCCCGTGCCACCGATGTTGTAATTGTTGTTGGTTGTCCCGCTATTGTTGGTGATGTTGGCGAACACGCCACGCTCACCGCTGAACAGAATTTGAGTCGATTGCATGTTGAACGTCAGGTCGCCGCCCGTCTGAGCGACGTTCACACCGGACAGCCCCGAGTACGCGATCGTCGCATTGCGGATCGAGACATTGTTGGCACCGCCTGCGGCGTTCACATTGATGCCGTGGCCCGTGCCTCCCGGTGCTGGATTCGTGCGGCTAATGACCACGTCGTTCCGAGCGGCCGTTGTCGCGGCGGTTGGATTACCGATGTAGACTCGCGTGCCAGCTCCCGACAGGTCCAGTTGAATGCCATCGTTACTGGAATCGACGATGCTGGTCGCCTGAATCTGATAGTTGTTATCCGGCGGGCTGAAGGGGTTCGTGAAGCTGGAGTCGGAAATTCTGATGCCGTCGAAGTTTCCAGTCAGTGTCGTGCGGGTGGCCCCGCTCGCCCCGATCAAGACGTTCTGGAAGGAGACATCCTGAGCAATCAGACGGATACCCGCGGCACCGTCCGCAGTGCCGTTATTGTTGATCGTGTTGCCCAACAACTGCGAGGCCGTGCCATTGGACGGATCGCCGAACGAGGAGGCGTTCAGGGTGGTGACTCGAATGCCGTTGTTGCGATTGTTCGAGATGGTGTTGGTGACGATGTTCGCGACGACATCCGCGTTGGCCGACGTGTCGATGGCCACGCCGTCGCGGTTGGTCGAAATCGTGTTGCGGTTCAGATTGATCGCCAGTGGCGTGGCGGTTGCAAAATTGGTCGCGTTGTAGCTGAAGCCATCGAGGCTGGTGGCACTGCCCGTCAGGGTGCTGTCGTTCATCGTCACATTGACCAGCGCATTGGCGTGACGGTCGATGCGGACCTGATTCTGAACATTCTGCAACGAACTGATGTTCTGAATCAGCAGGTTGTTGGCCGTGGAATTGTCGTTCAACAGCAGGCTGAATCCGTTGGCCGCGTTGTTGGAGAACGTCACGTTCTTGAGAACGGCGTCGCCAATGGTGAATGGCGTGACGGCGGCCGTGTCGGCCAGACGAACTTCAAACCCACCACCGTTGAAG
>JAYTGQ010000368.1:0-14784 GCA_043733345.1 Schlesneria sp. | reverse complement strand
CCGCCGGTTTCTTAGTTGGAAAAGAACCGGCGGCTAGCGCCGTGCCGCTCACAGAATGCCAAAGTGAGTGCCATTGGGCGTCAGCCCAATGGCTCTGGCGCGTCACCTCTCGCGAGATCGTGGACGAGACAGCTGAGCGGGGTGGCGTCAGCCCCCTGGATCTTGGGCGTCGGCCCGTTTGCGAAACACCAGAGGGCTTACGCCCAATGGCACTCACGTTACTCACCCGCAGCGTGAGCGAGGGCGATGACAAGGGATGTTTCCCGTTGTTTCCCTCGCTGACACTTCGGGTGACCTGGCCAACGCGAGTGCCAGGGGGCTTACGCCACCCCGCTCAGAAATGTTTCACTCTTGGCCGCGTGAGGGCGAGCCTCGTCTTCGCGCTGCTGTTCACGCTCGGGCATTTCGCCGTTGCCGACGACACGCTGTTCGTCGAACGAGTCGCCCCGATCTTCGAGCAGCACTGCATCCGCTGTCACAACGCCGACGAACACAAAGGAGGGCTGTCGCTCGTCACGGCCGAGGCCACTCGGAAGGGAGGCGACAGCGGAGCGGCGTTCGTCTCCAGGAAGCCCGCTGACAGTTTGATCGTGCAGCACGTCAGCGGCGACAAGCCTGAGATGCCGAAGAACGCGCCTCCACTCTCCCAACAACAGATCGCGACACTGCGCGAGTGGATCGCGGCGGGAGCCAACTGGCCCGAGCGAGTCACGCTGAAGGACAAGCCGTTTGAAGGTCAGACGTGGTGGTCGTTGCAGCCGCTGGTGAAGAAAGTGCGGAGTGCGGAATTCGGAATGCGAAATGAAGACGGGAAGCATCCGGACAGCGCCGCTCGACCGTCTTCCATTCCGCACTCCCCCCTCGACTCCTACATCCACGCGAAGCTCATCGAACATCACCTCGCCCCGTCTCCCGAAGCGAACCGCCACACGCTCTATCGCCGTCTGTCGTTCGATCTGCACGGGTTGCCACCCGATCCCGATGACATCGAGGCATTCGCGGCCGATCCCGATCCGACCGCCTACGAGCGGCTGGTCGATGCGCTGTTGGCGTCGCCTCGTTACGGAGAACGCTGGGCGCGGCACTGGCTCGATGTCGTTCACTACGGCGACACGCATGGCTATGACAAAGACAAGCTGCGGCCCAACGCCTGGCCTTATCGCGACTATGTGGTCCGCTCGCTGAACGAGGACAAACCGTACGACCGCTTCGTGCTGGAACAGCTTGCGGGAGATGTCCTCTGGCCCGAGACGACCGACGGGCAGATCGCGACCGGCTTCATCGCGGCGGGGCCGTGGGACTTCATCGGACATGCCGAGGTTCCGGAATCGAAGATCGACGGCAAGATCGCGCGGAACCTCGATCGCGACGACATGGTCACGACGGCGATGAACACGTTTTGCAGTCTCACTGTTCAATGTGCCCGCTGCCATAACCACAAGTTCGATCCGGTGACGCAGACCGATTACTACCGCCTGCAAGCGGTCTTCGCCGCGCTCGATCGCGCCGACCGAATGTTCGACACCGATCCCGTCGTCAGCCACCGCCGCGCCGAGTTACTCGCCGAACAGAAGCGACTCAAAAACGAAGAGCAACGACTGACGAGCGAACTCGCCAAACACGGCGGTGAGGAACTGAAGGCCCTCGATCAGAAGATCGCTTCGACTCAACCAACCGCCGCCGGACAGCGGCGTCCCGAGTACGGCTATCACAGCGGCATCGAGCGGGATCAGAACACGGCCAAGTGGGTACAAGTCGATCTCGGGCGCGAAGTCGCGATTCAGTCGCTCGCGCTGGTCGGCTGTTGGGATGACTTCAACGGCATCGGCGACGGATTCGGCTTCCCGGTGCGATTCAAAGTCGAACTGTCGTCGGATGCCGAGTTCAAAACAAATGTGATCGTGGCCCTCGACAGGACCGCCGAAGATGTCACCAACCCCGGCACGAAACTCTGGACGATCGACCTCAGCCAAAAGACCGCTTCCAAGGAGACGCAGGCGACCCCGTTTAACCGCGTGGGCAACGCCCCGCGCGTCGATGCGCAAAACAGCGCCGAACGTGACTCGGCGCGCGGGGCGTTGCCCACGCGGTTAAACGAGGTTGCGGCCATCGTCGAAGCAGAAGAAGAACCCCTCACCCTAGCCCTCTCCCCGCAGAGCCGGGGCGAGGGGACAAAGCCGAAAGACCAAACAAAGCCAGAGGACGAATTAAAGAAGGTCGCGCGCTACGTTCGTGTCACCGCGACGAAACTCGCCCCGCGTATGAACGACTTCATCTTCGCTCTAGCCGAGCTGAGCGTGTTCGATGCCGACGGCAAGAACGTCGCGCTGGGTGCGACTGTCACGGCGCTCGACTCCATCGAAGCTCCCATTCGCTGGGCGAAGCAGAATCTCGTCGATGGCGTCTTCACCGGGCAGTCTGCCGACGACGTGAAGCAACTGCGCGAGCAACGCACCGCGCTGCTGGAACGTCTCGTCCCGCAGGCTCTGCGCGACGAGCTGCGGCGCGTCGAAGTGGCTCTCGTGGCGACAGACGGGCTTCTCAAAACGTTGCCCGCGCCGCAGTACGTCTATGCCGGGATGATCCATCACGGCGGAGGAACCTTCAGCGGCACGGGGCCACTCGGCGGGAAGCCGCGTCCAATTCACATCCTCAAGCGCGGCGATGTCACTACACCCGGCGATGAGGTCGGGCCGGGCATCGTGCCACTGCGACCGAACGAAGCGGGTGAGTTCGTCTTCGCCCTCAATCACGTCGAAGGGGATCGTCGCGTTGCCTTCGCGAAGTGGATCGTGGACGAGCAGCATCCCCTGACATGGCGTTCCGTCGTGAACCGACTCTGGCAGCATCACTTTGGTCGAGGCTTGGTCGATACCCCGAACGACTTCGGCCGCATGGGCCAGTTACCGTCGCATCCCGAGTTGCTCGATTGGCTCGCCATCGAGTTCCGCGACAGCAATCGCAGCCTGAAGCGGCTGCACCGCCTGATCGTGACCAGCGCGACGTACAAACAAACCTCCAGTCAATCGACTGCTTCCAATCTCAAACCCGCAATCCCAAATCCGCAATCCCTCGACTCCTCCAACACGCTTCTCTGGCGATCGAACCGTCGTAAGCTCGACGCCGAGTCCCTGCGTGACGCGATGCTGCTCGTCGCGGGAAAGCTCGACGACCGGATGGGCGGCCCGGCGTTCCAAGACTTCGTCATCGAGAAGCCCGAACACTCGCCGCACTACGAGTATCACTTGCACGACCCCGAAGACCCGAAGTCGCACCGGCGGTCAATCTACCGCTTCCTCGTCCGCTCCCAGACACAACCGTTCATGACCACGCTCGACTGCGCCGATCCCTCAATGATCGTCGAGAAGCGCAACGAAACGGTCACGGCCCTCCAAGCCCTCGCGCTGCGCAACAACAAGCTCGTCCTGTCGATGTCCAACCACATGGCCCAGCGCATTGAATTGGAAGCTGCGTTTATCCGAGCGGGGGATGTCAGTCCCCCGGTTCTTCAATCTCCGAACGCGCCGCCGAGGAATGAGCCGCCAAGAACCGGGGGACTCACGTCCCCCGCTCAGACAGGCGACGAGAGAACAGGGCTGACGCCCAATGCCACTAAGTTGGGCCAGCAAATCGCCCTCGCCTTCCGCCTCGCCCTTGGCCGTTCACCGACCGCTGAAGAACAAACCGCTCTCGCCGAGTACGCCGCTCAACACGGCCTTCCCCAAACCTGCCGAGTGATCTTCAACCTGAACGAATTCGCGTTCGTGGACTGAGGAGGGTGAGTTGGAAACCAAACCGTCGAACTCGGCTCACCGCATGATTCCTGCGGATCATTGAAATCGGTTTACCTTGTCTCAATCCAAGAACTGTTGGTCGCAAAACGATCCCGGAATTGAACGACGAAGAGTGGCAAGCCAAGCTTCGACAGCGGTTCGTTCTTCATCCCCCAAGTCAGGATCGTTGGAAATGCGATTCCATTCAGCAAACCAAACGGCTGACACCAGATTCATTTGGTCCGGTGGCAATCCTTCGATCAGTTGTTGTCCCGTTACAGCGGTGCGAAGTGCTTCGGCCGCGATTTCCAACAGGTCGTTGCGAAAGCTGGCATCGTCAGCATTGGGGTGATTCCAGTAGCGAAGCAAAAGTTCGATCAAAAGTTCGGACTCGTACAGTCCGGTGAAGTTCAATGAGGTAAGGGCAATTTGCTTGGCCATGAATTACGTCTCCAGATAACTTCACCGTTGCACATTGAAGAGTGGGTTGCGACTCCGAATCAATTCCGTTTCCAGTGCCCTGCGATGTGTGGTCGGGGTCTCACGCGGCAGGATGTGAATCTCCAGCAAAGCGCTCGCTGTCCCGTGCTCCCAGAGCCAGCGTGCCAATCCTCGATTGTCGGAATGATCGAGATGCTGCTTGAGACGGCTCCGCAGGTTGCTTGCTTCTCCGACGTAAAGCGTTTGGGGGGGATCGTAGAAGACCTACAAACCTTGGTTTGTTGGAATTGCTTCTGCTGACAGTCCGTCAACGCGAAACGAAAGCACCGTCTCGGACTGAATGACACGGCCCAAGATTTCCGGTGATAGTTTTTTGGCCTTGCGAAGGTTGAGAGCCGCCCAGCGGTATTGCAACGGACTGAAACCGGGTGCGATCTCCTTCGCCAATTCATCAAGTTGGCGGCAAAGGCCTGGATCGCACAAGATCGCATCAAGGGCGAGTCCGTCGCGTCTTTGAAGAACACGTGCCGCGATCTCGGCTGCGAAGCGATAGTCCTCCTCGTTGGGAAAGTATGTCGCGGTGCAACGCCCCGTTCGGGGAAGATGCCCTCGCTTGCGGATGTTGAGTAGTCCACGATTCAAATCAGCCGCAGTCGTAGTCAGTCCCGCATCACGACACGTAACAAGGAATCGATCATTGAGATCAGGATCGACAATCACCCGGTCTGCGGAGAATCCTCCGCAAACGGACTGAAAACTCTGAACGATCGTGTCCTCTTCAGATGTCATGCAGTCGCCTCCTTAAGTCCCAGAGAATTGAGCTGCGGGTGAGACTTTTGGATCAGGTGGCACTGGTAGGCAACCAACGAACGAGCCAGCCTAGAGCCCCGGCTGTTGACATCCATGTATGGGAGTTGCTGATAGGGAATAGCTCGAATCAGTAGCTCATCTCCGAAGGATGCCCAACCCTCACTGGCTTGCGAGAATTGCTGACTCAACACACGACCAAGGTTGAGAGCTTCGCCAATGTAGAGGTGCTTTTGTTCTGGTGTGCCAACTTCATAAAGTCCAGCTTGGCCATCGAGTGAATCAAACTTTTCAAAGGGCTTTAGCTTGCGGTCTGGAACGTCCAACAACAGAGAACGAGTTGTCGCCGACTTAGCTTCCTTTCGAAGTTTGAGTGCGGCCCAACGATACTGAAACGACGTGTATCCGGGAGCGAACAGACGCGCCGTCTCATCAAACAAGGCGGCTAGGCTCGGGTTGCAAAAGATGTCGTCCAAACTCTCGCCGGTTTGGTCAAACACCTTCTTCCAAGCAATTTCACTCGCGAAGAGATATGCGTCTGCTTCCTCCCAGTTCAGACTCGTTCGTTCATTGGTCCTGATGCTCGACAACTTTCCTGCTTTTCGAAGGCGCAACAGATGATGGTTCACAAAAACAGCAGGCAGATTCACGCCAAGTTGCTGACACGACTGAAGAAACCGGGCATTTAAATCAGGGTCCACAAGGAGTCGATCTGTGGAAAAACCATCAGCACTACGTCGGTACGCTTCAATGATCTCAGCATCCCAATCTGGAATTGGTTCACTGGCTGGCTTCGTTGATGAGGAGACCTTTCCCTTCTTGCTCCCCTTCTTAGGAGTTGATGGAGCACTGACTTTGGGTTCTGGAGCACCGTCGAGCGAATCGCCTGGTTCGATTTTGCTCAAGCGGTCCAAGCCGCGGGTGATGTATTCGTCGCTAATGTCGAAGGCGAGGAAGTTGCGGCCGAGTTTCTTGGCGACGGCGGTCGTGGTCGCGCTGCCGCTGAAGGGGTCGAGGACCAGTTCACCGGGGTTCGAGCAGACCTTGATGATCCGGCCCAACAGTTGTTCGGGCATCTGGCAGCCGTGGAAGCCTTCTCGCTCTTTGAACGTCCCGGCGACGCGCGGGAAGTACCACGTGTCTTCATCGGGGTTCAGACCGTCGGTCAGGTCTTGGGGACGCAGAATCCAAGTGTCATCGGGGAGACGCCCGTCTTTGGCAGCGCGTCCGTCGGCGTAGACCGTTTGTCGAGCCGACGGGACAGCGATGGCGGGGCCGTTGAACGTGCAGTTCTTCGCGTCCTTCACGAAGTGAAAGATGTGCGTGTGCGAGCGGCTGAACTTGTATTTGCAGTTCACGCCGAACGTGTAGTACCAGATGACCCAGCTTCGACAGTAGAAGCCGATCTCTTGGCTGAGCACCTTCAACTCGGCGGCGTAATCGTCGCCGATGGCCAACCAAAATGTGCCGGTTGGTTTGAGGACGCGGTGGACTCCCGCGATCCACTGGCGTGACCAATCGAGATAGATCTGCGGAGCCTGTCGGTCCTTGTAGACATCGTACTTGTAGCCGATGTTGAACGGCGGATCGGCGAACGCGAGATCGACGCTTCCCTCATCCAGTTGCCGCAGGGCCTCAACGCAGTCGAGCTTGTGAATCGTGTTGAGGTCGAGCATGAATGAAGCCTACGTGTGAGTGAGCAGTGAATCGACGCACGGTCTGAACCGTGCCACAATCCGATGGGGGCGAGGATCGTACCGGCCCGCGCGCGCGGGCTCAACCAACGGTTTTGGTGCGGAAAAACGACTCGGAGCCAACTTCATGACCTCACACACGCACGAACGCCTGCCGATGGCCATCACGCTGGGAACGCTCGTCGTTCTGGGGCAGCTTGGCTGTTTGTTCGTGATCAGCCTCTTCACCTGGCGGGAACTTTTTTCGCCCGTGTCACCGATTGGAGATCATCCCGATCTCGATTCCGCCGTGATCTTTCGCGGTGAGATTTACTATCGAGTCCTCGATATGAAGGTGATGGGCACCCGAGAACGCATTCGAGCCTTCGATCTCAAAACGGGCCAAGTTCGTGATGCGATCTCACCTTCGTTTTTAACCAATCGCGGCTGGGTGACGGATGGCCAACGACTCTGGGGCATCGGCGACAAAGAGATTATCGAAACGGATGGCACGACATCGGTGACTCACCGGCCCAGGCGATTGCTCGGCACGATGAACTGCCGGGCGTTCCTGTATGAAGGGAAGCCCGCCCTCATTGATCGTGACGCGAACAATGTGGAACGCCTGCTGGTTCTCGTCGATGGCGATTGGAACGACAAAGGGCAGGTTGCCATGCCGGGGCCAGGTCGCGTCTGGAAGTTCGATGACGCGCGCGGCCGACTCGTTCCCGTACCGAGGACATCGGCAAATTCAACACGTCGCGGAAGCCCGTGGCAACAAACCCGAGTGATCTCAGCGGGGGGGGCGTATCACGTCTTTGATTTGGAGGAAACGGTCGGCCCCATTCAAAGTGTGTGTCTCTCATACCGCAACGGCCTGGATCTCGTTGCGCAACCCATCGAAAGCGGTCCCACCTCGGCGCTCGCACCGGAAAATGCACCGGCTGACACCACCGGCTGGATACGGCTCGACACCTCCATTGACCCGCGAGATTTTGGATTTGCGGCATTCGAGGGTGAACCGGTCATTGGAGGAGGCGGAATGCCCCCGATGTCGATCGGCGTCATGCGTCAGAAAATCGCCGCGCTCAGAGGTCGGGCGATGGATGGCAATATCCCGGAACTTCGCGGTCAGGTTGCGTTGCTGTCATCTCGTGAGGCGGCGGAACTGTATGCGATTCCAAGACCATCCTCATCGAGACTTCGCGTCTTCCGTTGCAACAAACAATCGGTAACCGAGATGCCCTATCGAATCGAAGGGGCGGCTGATTGGGCGGTTCGGTTTTGGAAGTGGGTTGCGCTCAAGGTCTTCGTCGTGTCATTCGTCGGCACCTTGCTGCTGCTCGTGGGTACGTCGCGGCTGAAGTCATTCCCTACGGAGTCCGCTCATTCTTTCGGATTGAGGACCGTGCAACTGGCTTCACTGGAACGACGATGTCTGGCGAAAGGTATCGACGTGGCGCTGCTACTCTGTCCGACTGCAATCCTGTTGGCGTGCTTCGTCTCTTACGCTGATTCAGAGACGTTGTACTGGTCTGGGCTTGGACTTCTTCAAGGACAGTTTTCCCATTACGGGGCGGAACTGGCCCTGTTGGCGTTCGGTGTGACGCACCTCACTGTTCCGCCATTCCTCATCATGGTTCGTTACGAGGGCTGCTATGGCGTGACGCCCGGCAAGTGGCTGTGCGGCATTCGCACCATGCGAACCACGCTCCGACCGTGCGGCTTTGCGCGCGCATTGTTGCGCGAACTGTTGATGTGGTTCGACACGCCGCTGCTGCTGACCATCTTGCCGGGAATGATGTGCATGCTGAGTACCGAACAACGCCAGCGCATCGGCGATCTGGTTGCGGACACGATTGTGGTCGAGCATGATCCTTCCACGACAGACTCGTCCTCATCTGCAAGACAGACGGCAATGAGCAGTTAGCAAACGAGGGGTTGATGCAACCCCCGTTACTCTCGGCCAGTTTCTGAAGAATCACCTTGGAGAATCATCGTGTCCGAATCGTCACCGGGTTCCCTCCCGCTGCTGCCACCGGCGGACTTCATTGATCCCGTCATCGAGGTCTACAAGCGGGATGTCGATGTCACGCTGCTGATCGAAAATCTGCTGTTGACGCCCGCACAGCGCTGGGAGAAGGCGGAGTCCTTTATTCAGTCCGTTCGCGAATGGCGCGGAGCGGCAAAGCGTTCTCGCCAGCATCTCGGGATCGGCCCAACAATCACTGCCGCAGAATCTGTCGTCCGGACGCCTTCGTCCGGACGAGGGCGTCCGGACGACGACTCTCGAATCCCGTCAGGGATTGATGCGCCGATCCTGACGGAGGTGCTGTCGTGATTGCATCGCTGAGCGAAGTTGTTCGAGTCTTCAATGCGGCGGGTGTGCGGTTCGTGGTGATTGGAGGGTGGGCGGGACTCATCCACGGGTCGGCTCGTTCGACGAACGATGTCGATTTTGTGTATGCCCGCGATGACGAAAATCTGGCGCGCGTGATTGCCGCCCTTGCTCCTCATCAGCCGTATCTGCGAGGTGTTCCTCTGGGACTCCCCTTTCGATGGGACGTTCAGACCCTGCGGAGCGGATTGAACTTCACGCTCACGACCGCCATTGGTGACATCGATCTGCTCGGCGAAGTCGCGGGTGGCGGAATCTATGAAAACGTCATCTCGCAGACGCTGGAGGTCGAAGCTTTCGGTGTGAGCTGCCGCGTCGTCACTTTGGAGTTGCTGATCCAACTCAAACGGGCCGCCGGACGACCGAAAGATTTTGAGGCCATCGCCGAATTGCAATTGTTGCTGGATGAGCAACGCAAGTTGGATGCAGAAACATGAATTCGCCGGTGGCCTCGACGTTGAACATTGTGGTGACGCCCGAATTGCAAAGTCTGCTGTCTGAGGAAGTGGAAATCACTGGACACCCCGCTGCGAAGGTCGCCACCGATGCCCTCTTGAGTTGGCTCCGCTCACGCAGGAACCGGCGTCAGATTGATGCGGAAGTGACTGCGTACGCCGTTGCTCACGCCGGTACGAAATCGGACTTAGACGTTGAACTGGAAGCTGCCGGATTGGAGTGACAGGCCATGTTGAAACAAGACTCACTCTCGCGTCGCGAACTGCTGTGGCAGGTGGGCGGCGGACTCGGTGGTGTAGCGCTCGCTTCGATGTTGGGGCGGGAGGACGCGCGCGGCGCGGAGGCTCAGACTAAGACGGTTGTCTCGGCGCGCGGCGGCGTGATCGACGTGATGCACTTCCCGCCCAAGGCGACGCGGGTGGTGCAGTTCTTCATGGCGGGAGCCGCCTCGCATGTGGACTTGTTCGACCACAAGCCGGAGCTCATTCAGCGGAACGGCCAGCCGTGGGATCCGGGTGAGAAGGTCGAGTTGTTTCAGAACGGGCACGGGGCGACGTTTGCTTCGCCTTGGTCGTGGAAGCAGTTCGGCCAGTGCGGCAAGCCGCTGTCCGAAGTGACCGCGCCGTTGGGCGAGGTCGTCGATGAGATCGCCTTCATTCACAACCTGATCGGCAAGACCGGCGTTCACAGTACGTCCACGTTGCTGCAAGCCACCGGCTTTCAGACGCCGGGCTTTCCCGGCATGGGGGCGTGGGTCAGCTATGGTCTCGGCAGTTTGAACGACAACCTGCCGACGTTCGTCGTGCTGCCCGATCATCGCGGCTTCCCGTCCAACGGGCAGAAGAACTGGGACTCGGCGTTTCTCCCAGCGAGTCATCAGGGGACGATCATTCGCCCCGGCGCGGCCAATCCGATTGAAGACCTATTCCCCGCGAAGAATGGCCTCGTCACGAAGGAAGGGGATGCGGCGGGACTCGAACTGATGACGCAGCTCAACCGCCGACATGCCGAATCGCGACCGGGTGACTCACGCCTCGAAGCCCGCATCAAGTCGTATGAACTCGCCGCGCGGATGCAGCTCGCAGCCCCTGAAGCATTGAATATTGAGGGCGAACCGAAACACATCCTCGACATGTATGGCTTGGCGGGCGGGCGCGAGTTCCCCAAGGAGATCAACGATCTCGAAGAGACCGACATCTTCGGGAAGAAGTGCCTGATTGCGCGGCGGCTGCTCGAACGGGGAGTCCGCTTCGTTCAAGTCTGGTCGGGCTGCGACAACGGCTTCCCGCGACGCAACTGGGACTCGCACGAAGACATCGCCCGCGATCACGGCCCGCTGTCGCTTGGCATGGCGCGCGGTGCGGCGGCGCTGATCCGCGACCTCAAGCAACGCGGGATGCTTGACGACACGATCATTCACTGGACGACCGAGTTCGGCCGGATGCCGTGTGCTCAATCGGGCAAAGGCCGCGATCACAATCCGTTCGTCTTCACCAACTGGCTCGCCGGCGGAGGCATCAAAGGCGGGATCACGCACGGCCCGAGCGACGAATGGGGCTACAAGCCACTCGACCGGAACAACCCCACGCAGGTCTACGACATTCACGCCACGATGCTGAAGCTGCTCGGCATCGATCACACGCGGCTGACCGTTCGCCACAACGGCATCGACCGCCGTCTGACCGATGTCCACGGACATGTGATCGACGAGATCGTGGCGTAGCCCATCAACCCTGTGGTTGGCACACAGCTCCGGGAATCATTTCGGTGACGGAGCGGCATCGTCTGGCAAAGCCCGCCAAATGATTGGGGCGACAAGCCGGGCGGTTAGAACATCACCGGCGCGCAACGGCTGTCGTTCTGGGCGCGCGGCGAACAAGGGGGCGAGGTCGCGTCGTTTGAACTCGGCCTGCTCCGGACGATGTGCCGTAGGATGGCCGCCCTCGGCCGTCCTGCATTCAAGAGTACGAACGAAGAGACGGCCGGGGGCGGCCATCCTACGGCGGCCATTACGGCGGACGCTCGAAATCCCAACCGGCTTGCTGCCAAGCGGGATCGATCCAGCGGAACCATTCGGACTTCGGCAGTCCGGCTTGAGCGGCATTTCGCCCGATGTATTGGATGACTCGGTGCAGGTGTTCGGAGTCCCGGATGATGCGGTCGTAGGATTCCTGTTGCCACAAGTCACCGGGACGTTTGAGATCGGCGGTGATGTGTCGGGCGGTCACGGATTTCATGCCGCCGAGGAGGTCTTCCAGGTTGTGACCGTCAAACGGGCGGATCACCAGATGGCAGTGATTCGGCATGATCACCCAGCAGGCGAGTTGATAACGCTCGTTTTGAAAGTGATGCAGCCGGTCGCGCAGGTCGTTGGCCCAGCGTGGTTCGCGGAAGTAGCAGGCTCCGTGTCCCTGGTCTAACCAGGCTTCGGTACGGCGAGTGACCTCGCGGGCGTAGTCTTCCCAGTCTTTCTCGGAGCGCGGTTCGGGATGTTCGTGTTCCCAACACGCACGGAGGTTTTTGATTTCGATGAGCTTGGCTTCGGGCAAGGAGTCCGCCAAGCGAAAGGTGACGAAATAGGTGGCTCCCTCCTGCCGCCAGTGAGGCAAGTGCCGCGTGTAGATCCGGACTCGCTTGTCCGGATCCAACCCCCGAAACCCCGGCGGCAATTCCAGCATGATGACCTCGCCTGACCGTAAGATGGCCTCGTAATGAACGTAGGATGGCCGCCCTCGGCCGTCCTGCTTTTCGTCTTCGCCGCGATCCGCCACACGTTACCTCAACCGACGGACATGTTGCCAACGCCTCATCGCAAATCCCAAAGCGGACGGCCGAGGGCGGCCATCCTACTTCCTCAGCAACTCGGCTTTCTCGGGGTTGTTCTTCCAGTTGAACTGTTCGGCGAATTCGGCGGGGGTGTCGGTGCGTTGGGAGCCGTCTGCGAGCATGGCGACGCAGACGAATTGGTCGCTGGCACCGGGCTGCCGCGGTCGTGTTCGCCATGAGCTGGCGATAGATCGCGTCCAAGCCAGCAGGGATGTCGCTCGTAGGATGGACGCCCTCGTCCGTCCTCTTCTCTTCGTGCATCGTCGAAGCGGTGGCGGGAAGACGAAGGCAGGTCGGACGAGGGCGTCCAACCTACGGCGAATGGCTGACATCCCTTCAGGATGAAGACACGGATCAACAGCCAGTTCTTTCCAATTGGT
The DNA here is from genome assembly GCA_043733345.1 of Schlesneria sp. Lineage (GTDB taxonomy): Bacteria > Planctomycetota > Planctomycetia > Planctomycetales > Planctomycetaceae > Schlesneria. The sequence continues at coordinate 2,030 of JAYTGQ010000368.1, read as the reverse complement.
GCGTCCCCCCCAAACCTTGGATGAACCAAGAACTTGCGCGTCAGGCTTCGATGGGATAAATCATTTGCCGGGTGTTGCCTTAGTGGAATTGGGGGGGCTGTTGAGTTGCCGGTCGATGGCCTCGAACTGCATCTGCAACGCTGGGCCGCCGAGTGCGGGATGCAGTGCCTTGGTGGTTTCGAGCAGCTTGCGCGCGAGCAGTTGTTCGCCGAGCTTGCTGCTCGTGGTGATCAGGCCGAGTCGGGCGCGTAGCCAATCAGGCGACCCCGGTTTGGTCGAGACCTCAATGCGCCGCCAGCATTGACGGGCGAGCGACTGACACGGGCGGTCGTCGAACGGGTCCAACTGCTGCGCGATATCGCGTTGTCGAGCGGCATCCTTGGGGGTCTCGCTGGCCAAGCGACCGTACAGCTCGACTCCCTTGGCGAGTTGTCCGCTGGCGAGGTACGCGCGGCCGAGGCACTGGTCGAGTGACTCCTGTTCCGGCTTCGTCAACGCGGACCGTTGTTCGTTCAGGCGACTCGCCGCCCGCAGTTGAAGCTCGACGAATTGCAGCCGCCGCTCGCGATCAGGGGAAGCGACGAACGGCGCGAGTCGCTCGATGATCGCCAATAGATCCTGAGGTGCTGCCGTGGCGAACGACTGCATCCTCTGTGCGGCCTCCAGCGATCGACCGTTTCCCGCCAGCGCGATCACATTCAGCGCGGCCGCTCGTGGACGGAGCCGCAACCAACGCGGGTCTTTCACGGTATTCGCGTCGCTCCGTTCCGTCTCGGTCGCACGATCGGCTTGAGCGACGACTTTGCCGAGCCAAGTCTCGGCCCGATCAAATTGCGGCGGCTCGGACAGCATTAACAGCGAAGACAAATGCAGCGCGACTTCAGCCTGCGGAACGGACCATTCCGCGACCGTCTCGCTGAGGGGCGTGGCGAAGCGTGTGAGTGTCTCCACCGCCTCGCGTTCAAATTCATTGGTGTCCCGTTTTCGTTCACGCATTCGCAGGAGAATCGACTCATAACAGCGCGCCGCTCCCGCGTGAGCTTCATCGGCTTTCGGGGACTCATCGCGGACCTGTAAGTAGAGCGGCAGTGCGGCGGTCGCCTGCAAGCGACTTTCCTCGAGTTGCCCCTTCATGAACCGCGCGTCATCCACGGACGGGTCATTCGCAAAGAGTTCCACATGGCGGTCGAGTGCCGTGGTGTATGCCTCGCGGTGCGCTTGAGTTTTCTTCTGATCGTAAAGTCGCCCGAGACAATACGCGGCGTTGAGATGCGCGGCCGCCGCGCGCGCGTGTTCGGGAAACTCGCGAGCCAGCCTCAGAAAGTCGGTGGCCGCTGGCTCAAACTGGCGTTCATTGAGCAGGATTGAAGCCCGCGTATACCCGAGATCAATCGCCACATCCGTTTGCCCCGCCGCTCGTGCCGACTGCTCGGCCGTGGCATAGCCCTTCAACGCCGCATCGATCCGTCCCGCCAGGAAGTCGGCGCGCGCCTGTTGCATCGCCGCGTCGAGCGTCGGGCCGTACTTCTCCGCCGTGCGCACCGACTCCCATGCTTGGCGACTTCGCCGACTCCAATAGCCCCCGGCTTGTTCGTCGCTCCGTTCGAGCGTGATCTCGGCCTGTTCCCGAAGTTGCTCGGCCAGTTTGTCGTCCTTCTTCTGCAACGCCGCATCGCGCATCGAGGCCAAGGCGCGGACCTGCAAGTACCACAGCTCACCGGTCAATCGCTTCTGCTTCGCGCGCGTCTGCAAGATCAGTTCGGCGGCATCCGCTCCCTGTTGTCGTGTCAGCATCAGCCGCGCCCGTTCGACGACTAACTCTTCCAGCAGCGCGTCCGTGAGACGCGGCTCACTCTTTTCGATGGCCTGCAACAGCGTATCCGCCCGCTCCCAGTCTCCCTTCAGCCGCGAACAACCTGCCAGCCGCAGTTTGGCCAGCGACGAAATCGGTTCGTCCGCGACGCCGATCAATTTGCGAAACGTTTGCTCGGCGTCGATCAGGTCCACGCTGACTTTGCGCGCGTCGGCGG
>JAYTGQ010000367.1:0-5849 GCA_043733345.1 Schlesneria sp. | reverse complement strand
AGTTCCGCAATCACGAGGATGTTCGCAGCCTGTTTGGCGTGCGTGACAAAAACCTCCGCCGCCTGCGGGACGTGTTGCACCTTGAGGTCGTGCTGCGTGGCGACGAACTTCACCTGCATGGCGAGCAGGCTCAGGTCGATCTCGGTACGGAGATCGTTTCCGACCTGCGGGCGATCATCGAACGAACCGGCCAACTCGACGATGACGATCTGGATCGAGCCATTCACCGCTCGATGTTCCCCGGCCCGAGCGGCTCGGACGAATCGATCGATGTCTTTCACAAGGCCCGCAAAATTCGTCCGATGGGCGACGGGCAACGCGACTACGTGCGGGCGATCCGCGAACACGACATGGTCGTCTGTTCTGGTCCGGCCGGTTCGGGCAAGACGTACCTCGCGGTGGCGATGGCCGTGAATGCTCTCCGCTTGGAGCAGGTTCGCAAAATTGTTCTCGTACGTCCGGCTCTGGAAGCGGGCGAGAAGCTCGGTTTCCTGCCGGGCGACATGCTGGCGAAGGTCAACCCGTTTCTACGGCCGCTGCTCGATGCTCTGGGCGATATTCTCGACTTCGAGCAAGTGCAACGTTATCTCGACCGCGAAGTGATCGAGATCATTCCGCTCGCCTTTATGCGCGGCCGGACGCTCAACAACACGTTCATGATTCTCGACGAGGCTCAGAACACCACGATCACTCAGATGAAGATGTTTCTCACACGAATGGGACATCACTCGAAGATTGTCGTCACGGGCGATGCCACACAGACGGACCTGCCGGACAAGGTCGAGAGTGGACTGATCGACGCCTGGCACCGACTGCGCGGGGTCGAGGGAATCGCGACGGTTGAATTGTCTGGCGAGGACATTGTGCGACATCCCTTGGTTCGACGGATCGTCGCGGCCTACGACACGGATCGGCGCGAGGGGACAAACTATGGAAACGACCGAAAAGACAAGGCCGATCGTGGCCATTTGATGACGGCGGCATCCGCTTCGTCGGCAACCGTTGCTGCGACGACGAACGAGTTCGATTCCACCTCTGGACCGCAAACGGGAAACGACTCGGAGTCGAGACCTCAAGAAACTGACATCGATCCCGGCGTGGTTCCTTCCTACGGGCGCACGCTCACAGAAATGTAGTCGAGACGATTCGGTTTCACGCCGCATCGAACACAACCATCATGCGTATTTTCAAAGCTCGCAAATCTCGGACGTCCCGTGTCATCGGCATGAAGATCGATTCGTGGGCCGACAAATTGGGCGGCCACCTCAGTCACGGAGACGTGTTGCTGCGATTGGCTGTTTGCCTGCTGTTTTTGCTGCTGTTGGTCATCGGCATGGGAAGTTGGAACGCGCCTTTTCCGCATCGCCTCGGCGACGACGCCCCCAACGGGCTGCTCGCGCGGATCGACTTCGACCGAATCAATTTCCGTAAGACAGACCTCGCCCAACTCGAACGTGAGAACCGCGTCCCACCTGTGTTTCGCCATTCGGAAGCCGAGTCCGAGCGGCTGAGGACGCTCTCCGAGGAGCTGCGAAAACATCTGATTGAAGTCGCTTCGGTCAACCAACTCACCGAGCTGTCCGCGGAAGCCCGCGCGGCGTTCGGGTGGGTTTCGGGTGCGCCGGGTGCGGCGTTCGAGCCACCATCGCCCGCGTTTATTGCCGACTGGCAACAACTGCGGGCCGCGATCGATCCCTCGAAATCTGCCGAGCGGCGAATCGACGAGTTCATCGGCGAGTTCAGTCAGTTCACGGCACCGTTGCGTCAATCGGGCATTCTCGACCCGCAGGAAGTCGCGCGGCAAGAGCTGCGGCTCGAAGCCGAAATCGCCGTCGTCACACGCGACGACGAACGCAACTCCCAAACCTTTCGCGTCTCCGACATGCTGCTGATGGAGATGCTCAAAAGCACAGGCACCTTGGGAAAGCAGTGGAGTTCGTTCACGGCACTCAAGCCACACCAGGAAGTGTTTGAACGCTGGCTGCTCAACCGAGGCATCCCGTCGCTCGACTTCGATCCGGCTGCGACCAATCGCAGGCGTGAACAAGAGAAACGCAGCACGCCGCCGGTGATCGACTTCTATAAGCGCGGTGCGTTGCTCGTCGCGCCGGGGACGTTTATCGACGAAGAGACGCTCGGAATTTTGAAGGCTCAGTACGACGCGGCCGAGCGGCGCGTGTCATTCGCGGAACTCGGCCTGCGCGTCGTCACCGTGTTATTGCTGCTGTTTGTCCTCGTCGGAATGAACGGCTACTACCTGACTCGCAATGAGCCGCGATTGGCAACGAGCGTCGGGCGGCTGACCGTTTATCTGGCCACCGTGACCGTGGCCGTGGTTCTCGCGCGGTGGTTGTCGTTCGATCCGTGGCGCGCTGAAGTGGTGCCGCTCCTCTGTCTCGTGATGGTCCTAGCCATTGCCTACAACCAAGTCTTGGCCGCGTTGACGGGTTTCTCGATGACGCTGGCTCTGACGCTGGCGACCGGCCGCAGCGTCGGTGAGTTCGTGGTGTTGATGAGTGCCGTCGCGGCGTCGGTCGTACCGCTGAATCAAGTTTCTAATCGGATGAAGCTGGTCATCGTGGGCTTCTTGGCGGCCGTGACCTACTTGCTCGTGACATTGGGCGTCACCATTTTGGAAAGCCAAGCGCTCGACAGTCTGTGGGCTGACCAACGCCTGCTGAAGTCGAGTCTGCAAGGTGCGGGATGGTGCTTCCTGACGGGCTTCCTCGTCTCGGGTGGCCTGCCGTTCATCGAGCATCTGTTCGGAGTCGTGACCGACATCAGCCTGCTCGAACTGAGCGATGTCTCGCACCCGCTGCTGCAAGAATTGGTGCAGCGTGCGCCCGGGACGTACAGCCATTCCAATGGAGTCGCCGCGATTGCCGAGACGGCGGCGGATGCGATCGGTGCCAACGGGTTGCTCTGTCGTGTGGGAGCTTACTACCACGACATTGGCAAGATGCTGAAGCCGCACTACTTCGTGGAGAACACCACCGCCGGACAAGTCAGTCGCCACGAGTCACTCAATCCGGCGATGAGTGCGTTGGTCATCATCGGTCACGTTAAAGATGGAGTCGAACTGGCACATCAACACAACCTGCCCGAGCCATTGATCGACTTCATCGAACAGCATCACGGCACGACACTCGTCGAATACTTCTTCCACGCCGCGACGAAGCAGGCCGAAGCGACTCAGGATCATCGGTTCGACGTGCAAGAGTCGGCCTATCGTTATCCCGGCCCGAAGCCGCAGTCGCGCGAAGCGGCCGTGATGATGGTGGCCGATGCCTGCGAGAGCGCCTGCCGCACGGTGACCGAACCGACGCCGAAGCGGATCGAAACACTGGTGCATGGGATCGCGATGAAGAAATTGCTCGATGGCCAGTTCGACGAAAGCTCGCTCACATTGAGCGAACTCGCGCAGGTCGAAGACTCGCTGACGAAGTCACTCGTCGGCATCCATCACGGCCGCATCAAGTACCCGGACGGCAAGCCCAGCCTGTCTAAACGAAGCGATGGCGAAATCTCCAGCGTTCGCCTGGCCGACACGCTGCCGCACCCTGTAACGAAAGCCCAATGACCGAATTCGCCCTCGACATCTCCGACCAGCAGTCGCTCCTCGCCGTCGATCACGACCGCCTGCGAACGGTCGTCGCGCGCGTGCTGACGGCCGAACAAATCGCCTCCGCCGAGATCAGCCTCGCCCTCGTCGATGACGCTGAAATCCACCGCATCAATCGCGAGTTCCTCGGCCACGATTATGCAACCGATGTCATCAGTTTCGTACTGAATGACGAAGCGTCGCCGCTCGATGAAACCGCTCGGGACTGGAGCATCAACGACAGTCGTCTTTCGCTCCGCGAAAGCACGTCCTTTCGCGAAGCGAACGACGACAGTTGCGACAGCGATTTCCGTGACGATCTTGGCCGCCTGTTGAAAAACGTTGGCAGGGAGGGCGAGGCTCCTGCCGAGCCGCGGATAGCAAGCGATTTTCCATACACGGACGGCTCGGCAGGAGCCTCGCCCTCCCCTATTCAACAGACTGCTGAGCGATCAACACGCTCCGCACCGCTGCATCTTGAAGGAGAACTGATTGTCAGCACCGAGACCGCGCTGCGTGAGGCGGCGGCGCACGGTTGGACTCCCGCCGACGAGTTGCTGCTGTACGTCGTGCATGGACTGCTGCATCTGTGTGGGTACGACGATCTCACCGACGAAGCCCGGCCGGTGATGCGGGCACGCGAACGAGAAGTCCTCGCCGGTTGGCAGCTTGTTCCCACCGGATTGGAAGCGTGACCGGATGATCCTTCTTCCCCTATTCTTGGTCGTGCTGTGGTTGCTCGCGTTTTGGAGCGCCCTCGGCTGCGACTCGCTCCGCGACTTCTCCTACAGCCGACTCGAAGACCTTTGCCAACAGCAGGGCGTGCCGGATCGGTTCGGCCGCATTTTGAAGGAGCAGGGGCAGGCGTTACTCGCGCTGGAGTTCCTGCTCACGAGCGTCACGTTGGTGCTGGCCGCGATGCTGTGCGTCTGGATCGGCTGGCCTAAGGTCGCGGAAGGAACGGCTCCGCACCGCATCGTGTGGCAGTTCGTAATTGAATACGCCGGCTTCGCACTGCTGACGTTTCTGGCGGCCGACGTATTGCCGTGGGTGATCGCGCGCGTCATGGCTGAGTCATTCCTTTGCCGCTGGTGGCCCGCGATCGAAGTCCTGCAAGCGGGTCTGCGTCCCTTGCTCTGGATCGCCGATCAACTCGACCGCTACGTCCATCACCTGGCCGGGCGCGCCGAGCCGCAAATGGATGATGCGTCGGTCTTGGAAAAGGACATTCGCTCGGTCGTCGAAGAGGGCGAGCGCGAAGGGGTGTTGGAGTCCGGTTCGACGGCCATGATCTCGCGCGTGATGCAACTTCAGGACGAAGATGTCGGTGCCATCATGACGCCGCGCACCGAGATGCAGTGCGTGCCGGTCGATTGCACGCTGGAAGAGGCCCGTGCCGGGCTGATCGAATCGGGCCACTCACGAATGCCAGTCATTGGCGACTCGACCGACGATATCGTCGGGCTGCTCTACGCGAAGGATTTGCTGAAGGCGCTCGAACCGCATCGCACCGGAGAACCGTTCGCCGTCCTGCGCGACATCCTCCGCGATCCGGTCTACGTGCCGCTGACGACACGCATCCCGTCGCTGCTCGAACTGATGAAGCGACAGAAAGTTCACATTGCCATCGTCAACGATGAGTACGGTGGCGTCGCGGGCCTCGTCACAATGGAAGACATTCTCGAAGAGATCGTCGGTGAGATCGCCGACGAGTACGACGACGGGGATCAACCCGACGAAGACACACACGCGGTGTCGGAGTCCGTCGTCGAAGCCGATGCGCGCGTGCGGCTCGACGAACTCAACCGCCGCTACGACTACGGCCTCCCGTTAAGCGACGACTTCGACACGATCGGCGGCTTCGCGTTCTCGCAAATGGGTTGCATGCCGACAGCGGGACAGACCATCGATTGGGAACGCCTGCGCATCACAATTCTGGAAGCCGATGCCCGCCGTATCCTGCGCGTCCGCATCGAACTGCTCGACGGAATCACCGTCGCCAGCGATCCGGTTCATTAGGCGACCGGCGTGAGTTGTCTGGCCGCAAATGGAAGCCTGACGCGCAAGCGAAGGATCGGTTGCCGAGCGTCCTTCGCTTGCGCGTCAAGCTTTCAGGGGGCCGCTTTTTCTGGCCGCTCGCCTTAGCGGCCTGTTGAAAAAGGGAGGGCGAGGCTCCCGCCGAGCCGTGTGCGTGAGGAAAGTCGCTTGTTTCTCGCGGCTCGGCAGGAGCTCGCCCTCCCGACAGCCG
>JAYTGQ010000366.1:0-2021 GCA_043733345.1 Schlesneria sp. | reverse complement strand
GGGCACTCCTGCCCGTCCAGTCTTGAGATCGCAGAGTTTTGAAAGCGAAGAGCGGACGGGCAGGAGTGCCCATCCTACAAAGTCAGCATGTCGCCGCTTGTCCCTTCACCAGTGCGCTGAGCGGTTTGAATTCGGGAGCCGACGCCGACTCGCACCACTCAAACAGAACGGCTTCCGCCGTCGTGAGCGTCGCGCCGCTGTTGGCCATTCGTTCGACAGCGATCTGGTGATCGAGGTCGCGTCGCCCGGCAATCGCGTCCACCACAACGAACGTTTGATAGCCTGCGGCCAGCAGGTCGAGCACCGTCTGTAACACGCAGACGTGAGACTCCATGCCCGCGACCACGACTTGAAAACGATCGTCGCTCGACGCGGCGGCTGTCCCCCAGCCGGTGCATTCGAGAGCGCTGAACCGCGTCTTCGCGGGCCGCTCGGCGATGAGTTCCACCAGCGATGCGACCGTCGAACCGAGGCCCTTCGGATACTGCTCGGTCGCCACGACGGGAACGCCGAACAGCGTCGCCCCTTCCGCCAAGAACCGGCAGTTGGCGATCAGCCGCTCGCGCGACGAGTCACTCAACGCCGCGACGAGCTTCTCTTGAACATCGACGATGAGCAGACGGCTGGACTGGCGATGCAGCAGTTCGGGACTGCGCAAGGCTGATGACGGTGACGGCATGTGAGGATCTCAAGGGATACAGAGGGACGTGTCATTTCTCGGCGCGGGTGACGCTCCCAACGATAGTGGGTCATGGCTAGGAAAGGCAGAGAAACCAGGGCTAGGTTCAACCTGCGGTGGCTTTGGGGAGCAGGTGTCTTCTCTTGTCCCCTCGCCCCCAGCTTTGTGGGGGAGAGGGTTAGGGTGAGGGGGCTGCTGCTGAGCTGTTACCCAACGTGAACCCAGCCGGGAGTTCGATGCTTGGCAGCCCGAGTAGCCCCGCGCCGTGCCACTGTTTCGGAGTCCTCGGAGAAGCGGTGCTGATGCGGGACCACCCCGCCTCACGAGCGTGGCGTCAACAAGTGATGGACGGCGGCGGCGAGGAGTTGGGTGCTGGCGGACTCGGCCTGCGTCAGCTTGGCTTTCAAGGCGTCGCACAGCGACAGCAGCTCGGTCACCTTCGACACGATCCGCTTTTGCTTGGGCAGAGGTGTCACGCGAAGGCGCGGAGACGCTAAGACGAGAGGAGTCATTTGTTTTTGTTTCCTTCGCGGCTTCGCGGCTTCGCGTGCAGTCCTGTTTCTGAAAGAAGAGACTGGATTGCGGAATCCATGAGTTTAGCGTTTGTTTCTCGCACAGCCGCCTGACGCGCTGCCAACTCGTCACACAGTCCCAGCAGTTGGTCCACCTTCCCCACAATCCGCCGCTGCTCGGCCAGCGAGGGAACGGGGACGAGGAAGTGCTTCATGTTCGTCAGACTGAGATTCGCTCGCGCGGTCTCAACCTGTTCCTCAAACATGATCTGAAGGCTGACCGGACTGTTGAGATAGTGAAGCAGATACCAACGATCAATCGCGATGCCACCACGCACAAGGCGGATGATTCCAACCGCTTGATTGATGTTGGCAACATCGTCGCGGTCAAAGATGGCACTTCGCCCAATTGACGCTCCGACGAGATTCACCAGCAGGTCATCTCGTTGAAGGATTGATCGAGGTTCCATTTCGTTGAATTTGCGTTCGACGTACTTCGGCTCATCCATTTTTCGGAGAACGTAGTTTCCGACATTCTCGCTCGTCACAAACATGACTCCGTCGTTGGCATCAACGTATTGCACACCTTGCCAAGTCGGAGATGAGCCCTTCGTGATGATCTCACAAACGGACTCCAAGCGAATCCATTGCCCTTCCGCTGGGATGTTGAATGGCAAGTTGTCCTCTGGCACCGTGGGCAACGCGGACTGTTTCGGAATGAGTCCTTGCCGGATTAGCAGCCTGTTGAAAAACGGCTGTCGGGAGGGCGAGGCTCCTGCCGAGCCGCGAGAAACAAGCGACTTTCCTCACGCACATGGCTCGGCGGGAGC
>JAYTGQ010000365.1:0-2024 GCA_043733345.1 Schlesneria sp. | reverse complement strand
GCGATGTGGAACGCTGTTTTGCCATCGACGCGCGGGGCGTTGCCCACGCGGTTAAACGACTCCGTTCCGGCCGCGCGAGATATAAGGCTCCGGCGATGTCCGGTGTGGAATTGCCCTCGCTTGCGCTGCGGGTTAGTTTTTGAAATTGCCTCTCGGCGTCTCTTTGATCCGTGTTCCATTGAAAGAACCCACGTCATGCCCACGACCGTCAACGGAGTCGGGACTTTTTATTACGGGAAGAAGGATGCGGCGAGTCGGCCGGGGACGTGTCCGCATTGCGGGGCGGCGGGGAAGCTGGAGTCGTACACGACGCGGCTGTGGTTCGTGATCATTTTCATTCCGATCATCCCGTTGAAGCGGGTGCGGATCTTGGACTCGTGCCCGCGTTGTCAGCGTCACTGGGTGGCCAATCCCGAGCAGTACGAGATGTCGCGGCAGTTGGCCGTTTCCGGGGCACTCGAAAAGCACCGCGCGCAACCGACCGTCGAGACCGCGATGGTGACTCATGCGCAGTACTTGTCGTTTCACATGCACCAGGAGGCGGATGCTTTTCGCGAGGGAGCGTTGATGCAGTTCCCAGACAACGCCGAATTGCTGGCCGGGTTCGCCTCACATCTCGACCAGACCGGTCGTTGGCAGGAAGGGACGGCGCTGTATGAGCAGTCGCACGCGCTGAAGCCCGAGGCTCCGGAAGTCCGTCACAGTCTGGCGTGGCGTCGCACGAACGAGGGGAAATTGGACGAAGCGTTCGAGTTGCTCGATTACCTGCGTCAACCCGGCTCGGGGCAGTCGTTCAATCTCGAGCCGCTCAACCTGCTGGCGCAGGCGTATCAGAAACAGGGGAACCACGAGAAGACGCTCGAACTGTGTGCGGTCTTTTTGCGCGAGGCTCCGGCGATTGGCGAGCAACGTGTGTTTCGGAAGCTCGTGGTGAAGTCCGAGAAGGCGCTGAGTCTTCAATCGTCGCTGCTGCCGAAGCAAGAATTCTCGATGCGAGGTCTGTTCGACTCGAAGAGCGAAACGCACGCGCCGTGGGTGCGCTGGGCCGCCTTCGGGTCGATTGCAACGGTGCTGTTTGCGATCGGGATGCTCGGCTTGAACGAGTACAACCGGACGCACCGGACGCTGTACGTCCTCAGCGAGTTTGCACAGCCGGTGCAGGTCTCGGTGGATGGCGGTCCCGCTGTGCCGGTCAATCTGCGCACGAAGATTTCGATTTCCGAGGGAAAGCATCAACTCGCGCTCTCGGGGCCGGTGACGAAGCAGATCGCGGTCGATCTCCGTTCGCCCTACTTCTCACGCTGGTTGTCGAGTCCGATCTGGGTGGTCGATGTCGAGAACATGTCGAGCGTCTTCGCGAACCAGATTCGCTATTCGGCCGTTCCTCAGCCCTCGGAATCGCGGTGGCTGGAAGAGGAGGTCAACTTCGTGCCGCACGTCGATTATCCGTTTGAGGAGCCGCCCGCGACGCTCAGGATCGAAGGGCAGAACACGGTCGTGACGAAGGTGCATGTCGGCGTGATGCCCTTGCAGCCGACATCCATCGTGCTGGGGCGGCTCATGCAGCCGGACCAATCGGCCGCGCTAACGTTCGCCGAAGGACATCTGGACCGGAACCCGAACGATGCGTCACTGCTGAGCGTGTACGCCTACCGAGTGAAGGGAGAGGCCAATGAACTGCGCGTGGCCGAGTTTTTGAAGTCGAAGTTGTGGCGACAGCCGATCTCGGTGGCGTGGCATCGCACGTATCAAGGTCTCAAGTCGGTCGGAGCCAAACATGCCGAGTTGCTCACCGAGTACGACGCTCAGTTGGGGCAAGACCCCAACAATGCCGCGCTCCTGTATCTGCGCGGCCGCGTCAGTCCAACGCGGGCCGAGCAAGTGAAGTTCTTTCGTCAGTCGTTTGAGAAGAACGATGTGCAGCAGGGTTGGCCTGCAATGGGTCTCGCGCTGGATGCTGCCAACCGAGGTGAGTGGGTTGAGGCCAAAGAGTGGTGCGACAAAGCGGTCCCGACCCTGCGCGG